>JBBDJA010000011.1:0-29045 GCA_040880105.1 Waddliaceae bacterium
CTTTTGCCCAGATGTATCGCAATATGCACAGATGGTCTGCCCACTTAATGGTCATGATGGTCTTTTTACATATGTCCCGCGTCTTTTACACCGGATCGTATAAAGGCATGCGGAAATTTAACTGGGTGATCGGCGTGATCCTACTCGTCCTCACCCTCCTTCTTTCCTTTACAGGGTATCTTTTGCCTTGGGACCAGTTGGCATTTTGGGCCGTTACCGTTGGATCGAATATTGCAGGGTACGTCCCGAATATCCCTGGATTCGAGCACAATGTCAACCGCGTCATGCTTCTTGCCTCGACAAACGTAGGACAAGATGCGTTGATCCGTTTCTATGTTCTGCATGTGGCCTTTTTGCCCTTAATCACAGGAACGCTTATCGGAGTGCACTTTTGGCGGATTCGAAAAGACGGCGGACTTTCACGTCCACCCGAGCGCTTTCGTCCCGACCCCTACCGTGTCGTTCAAAGGTCGGATACAAAAGAATCGTTTGCTCCCGGCGTGAGGCGTACCTACGGACTCATGGAACTTGTGAGGGGAACGTGCCCTCAAGTAGATAAAGGGCCGTATAATTTTGTCTTCACTTGGCCCCATCTACTACGCGCCGAACTCGTTGCGTTTTTAGCGATGGCAGCTTTGGTGCTAGCTCTCTCCTTTATCAACGCTCCGCTAGAAGAGCCGGCAGATCCGACCAGCCCACCCAATCCATCAAAGGCGCCTTGGTACTTCCTAGGACTGCAGGAAATGGTCGCCTACGACGCCTTTTGGGGAGGAGTCGGGATTCCGGGACTGATTGTCGTTGGCCTCATTTTAATCCCTTACCTCGATCGAAACCCACATGGCGAGGGAATCTGGTTTCATAAGAGCCGCTGGTTTGCTATTACGATGTACACACTCTTTATGACCTGGCAAGGAATTTTTGTGATCATCGGAACATACTTCCGAGGAGCCAATTGGGGCTGGATATGGCCTTGGACCGAAACCTTTTCGAGACATTAATAAGGTAGAACTTTAAGGAAACGTAAAATGAGAAAACAGGCAGAACTATATCAAATCTCCCTTATTGTTATCGGACTTCTTGTGAGTGTTTTGTTTGGCGCGTTTTTTTACAAAGAACTTTTTCCTCAATACCGTATCTTTCAAGATACCTATGTGGAGTTAGAGCAGTTTCGCTCGGAATTGACTCAAGAGCCCCCTCCGCCATTTAAAGGAGGCATCAAGCAGGTGCTAATTGAAAATGAAGAGGGAGGCCCTCCGGTGATCGATCGGTGCATCTCTTGCCATGTCGCACTTGAGTTTCAAACCTTCTCCTCAACCCAGATTCAAAGAGATGTCAATGGCAATATCGTCAGAGATAAAAATGGAATCCCACTCCAAGAACCGAATCCGGACTATATTTGGGGCCAGCTAGATCAAAAAATTGAAGAGTATCAACAAAGCGATCCGGCAAAAGCTGAGCATCTGCAGAGCTTGAAAACAGTTAAGCTTGAAGGCCATGTCTTTGATATGACAAAGGCGCTTGCGCAACATCCCCTAATGGGAAGAGAAACAAGACCCTTTGAATACCACCCCATTGCCGAGTACGGCTGCACATCTTGCCATAGCGGAAATGGGCGCGCCCTCACTTTTTCAAAAGCGCACGGCCCTGTCTTTGATGGACAGTATGAAGAAGAGTTCATGGGACCTGAACCTGTATTCCTAGAGTCTAATCCCGAAACAGACCCCCCGTTTTCTCGCATATTCAATGGCAAGCCAAGTGACAAGCTCCTTTTCCAGACCACCCCGATTTTAGTCGGCCCTTTGATGCAGTCTAAGTGCATTCAGTGCCACATGCCATCTGGGGACAACTACCAAGCGTCCCTGCGGCAGCTTGAGATCATTAAACAGCGAACAGAAAAAGACAAAACGATCAAGAAAAGCGCCTTTGAAGAGGAAAAAGAGACCCTCACAACACTTGTCACCCTTCGCAAACAGCTTGAGTCCCAAGGTAAAGAGAGACTCCTTCGTCAACTAGAGAAAAACCGAGACGACTTCACCCTCCCATATGAAGAGCGTGAAAAAGCCAAAGCGCAAATGGCATTTCTTAATAATCCGGAAGCAGTCGAGCGTGAAATTAAGCGCATCGCAGGGACACTTGAACTTGCAGAAAGGTTAAATATTGCATTTACCGGTCAAGAGGTCGATGCAAATGAGCTACTTACCCAAGTCCCTTCCGGCGAGGGCTCACTTTTTGAGAAGGCAAGACAACTCACTGCTCAAGATGATACAGTACTCTCGCTAAGTCGAGTCCCGTCCGAGGCAAACCTTGCATCGGAAATCGATGCGCTCCTTCAAGACTATAAACATGGGCGCTTCCTCTTTTTCAACCAAGCGTGCTATGCGTGTCATCGAATCACCGGAATGTCTCGAGGCGGAGTTGGCCCTGAGCTTACAGAAGCCGGAAGCTTCCATCCATGGCAACTCAAAGAGTCGATCGTTTGGCCACAAGGCGATTTGAAAACATCGACGATGCCAAACTTTCACCTAGATCATGAAGAGCTCGAAGCTCTTGTCACCTTTTTGCTCGGTCAAACAGGAAGAACGCAGGCAGTCTCCGAAACCGATCATCAGGCGATGATGGCCAGATGGGAAGAGGGCTACAAGCTCCCTTGGGAAGAGAGAATCAACCCGGCAAACCTGAAAGATCTCAACTATGCCATGACCGTCTTTGCAACAGAAGGCTGCGCGGCTTGTCATCGACTCAAAGGATATCAGTCGAATGTCGGATATCAAAAAGAGCTCGAAGAGGCCGGATTTGAAGAGCTGTATGAAGAAAGACAATGGTTTAGAAAGCTCTTCCCGGAAGAGGCTTTGGGCTCAAGAATCATAGAATCCATTGAGGAAAATCGCGAAGAGATCAATGAAAGAATTGTTGACAACGTACGAGAAGACTCAATTCTCGAAGAACTAGAAGCCAACCATCCGAGCGTCCTAGAGTCCTTCTACAAAAATTTTAAGTTTGCCGCTCGTGATAAAGAAAGTGCTGAGTGGAAAGAGATCGTCGACCGCGTCTTAAAGATGTACATCCAGGAGTACGGCCTTGGAAGATTAATTGGCCCAAGACCCAATTGGTCTGGAATTTATCGCAGCGATGAATGGTTGATCGAGCACTTCAGACAACCGACGCGCCATGTGGCAAGATCTATTATGCCCGTCATGCCGTTTGATGATACAAAGTTCTACTCGCTTACATATATGTTAAATACGCTTGCCAAACGCAATCGCGATGAAGTGCGCCAGATTTGGGATCACCGCGGATTCGATCCGGAACTGGCCTATGAAATCTTTTGCTCTCAGTGTCATGGAGACCATCTGCATGGCAACGGACCTGTCGCGCCGTGGATCTACCCCATACCGAAAAACTTGCGCAATACCTACTTCTTACGCAATTTCACACGTGAAAACATGGAGTATTCAATTACCCACGGTGTCAATGGCACGCCCATGCCCCCTTGGGGAGAAATCGGCAGCGATAAGCCGCAAATTGAAACGCCCGTTATGACAGAGTCTGAAATTCGTCAGCTCACCGACTGGATCTTTTCTTCTCAGTTGAAAGGAGATGAGCTGAACGTACCGAAATGGGAGTATCAGGTAGATGATGTACTGCAAGAACTCCAAGATGAAGGCGATGTTCTGCAGCCAGGAAGAGAACCGAAATTTTTTGAATTAAGAGAAAGTCAGTCGGCCTCTTTTTTTCCTGTTCGAAGAGATCAAAATGTGCCGAAACTATCTCCGGAAGAAGTATTCACTATCGAACCAAGTCCTAAAGGATCCGAGCCGAATACCTATCACATCAAAGAGAAGTACTACACAGAACAAAATTTGGCTGCAGGACAAAGATTCTTTGAGGCGAACTGTACGATCTGCCACGGCATTGAGGCCGACGGGCAAGGATTTCGGGCAGGTACCATGTACGATGCAAAACCGAGAATGCTGACAAATTTACACTGGATTGACCAAAGAGACGATCTTAGATTACTGCGCTCAATCAAATACGGCGTTCCAGGTACATCCATGACCCCTTGGGGAGATCAAACCAGTGGACTTCAACGACTGCAACTCGTCCTCTATATTCGAGCGCTTAGTCAAGAGCAAAGGCAGCGCGACGCACTATTTAGTACCCTCTATCGAGTATATGACCAAGCCGATCAATTAATCGTAGAAGCAAGAGCGTATGAATACAAAGAGACAGACAGGCTTGAGAGGCAATGGAGTCAAGTCTCAAAAGAGCGCGAGGTTCTATACAGACAAGCAGGGTCCGGGAAGATCTCTGAGGATCGCGCTTTAGAAGTATATAAAAATGAGCTCTCTCTCTCCCGGCAGCTTCAATTACACAAGAGAGCAGATGAACTTCTCGACCAGCTAAGAAGTGTCGTTCAGGAAGAAAATGAACTATTTCAAATTCTTGGAATCGATCTAATCCGAAGCGTCGTTATGAACGATCTCTTTGAAAAGTACCTGAAGATGATCTCTTCCTATCCTGTGAACTTCTCTTTGGAGAATGAGCGTCTGTATCTCTTGTATGACTCTGAAAAATCAGAGCAGTTAAAAGATCTGCAAGGAAAGATTCTTGCCGCTCTTGCCGATACGATAGAAGAAAAAAAAGTCGAGTTAGAAACCCTTTCAAAGAGAGCGTCTTCTCAAGAAAGAGAGAGCCAAATCCAGCTACTTGAAAGTGAGTCTCAGGCCTTTATCAAGCTGAGAAATCTAATGATTGCCGGATTTGAAAAGAGCAAGCGGCTACATGAAAAGATAGCGTCCCTTTATAAAGAGTACCAAGAACAACAAAAAGCAAGTGAGAGATAGATGAGTGCGCCGATTCAAAGAGAGACCCCAAAAGAGAAAGTGATATTCGACGACACCCCCGTCAAGTTCATGCTGTATCCCGCTTTGATATTCATGATCCTTGGAATGACGATCGGAACCTTTCTTGCTTTTAACGCCTTTGTCTTTCCCGATTACTTTCAGGGAGAGTATATCCACTTTGGGCGTTTAAGGCCTGTCCATGTAGGAAACGTCTTATTTTTGTGGCTCATTTCAGCTGGAATCGGTTTTTTTTATTACTTTATCCCGCGTCTCTGCGGCATTCCGCTTTATAGCAGCAAGCTTGCCAACCTTTCTACATCTCTTTGGTGGTTTTCTCTTATTATCGGCATCTATTCCTTTCCATTTGGCACCAATTCCGGCTGGGAATATGCGGAGCTGCCGGCCTGGGTCAGCTATATACCGATCCGCCCGCTTTTTTATATCGCATGGTTAATGGTCGTTGCCAATGTCTTTCTCACCATCGCCAATCGGCGCTTTGAGAAAATGTATGTCTCTCTTTGGTATGCGATGGGAACTTGCGTCTGGGCAAGTTTTACTATTTTTGCCGGAACCTACGGGATTAATTGGGTACCCGGCGGCGTTTCACGCGTAAACGTCAACTTCTTCTATGTACACAACCTCGTCGGACTTATTTTTACCCCCCTTGGACTTGCCACCGTCTACTACTTCCTCCCAAAGATTGCAAATACCCCCATACATAGCCACCGACTCTCCATGGTAGGTTTTTGGTCCCTTGCGTTCTTTTACGGCTGGATAGGCGCCCACCACTATATTCACGGACCCATTTCACAATGGCTTCAAACCACATCGATCGTGTTTTCCATTTGGCTCTTTATTCCCGTTTGGAGCGTTGTTCATAACCTCTTTTTTACGCTTGCTCCTCAATGGAAAAAATACACACTCAGTGTTCCGATCCGCTTTTTGATTATGGGGACGATGTTCTACCTAATCACCTGTATACAAGGCCCTATCATGGCCCTTCGAAATGTGAATGAAATCACATCGAAAACCGATTGGGTCATCGGCCACTCACACATTGCCCTGTACGGAACATTTACATTTTTTGCTATTGCCGGCATCTATCAATGCATACCGACAATTACAAGAAAACCCCTTTGGTCAAACGCCCTATCCGAGTGGCACTTCAACCTCAATATGATAGGTTCTGTCTTCTTCTTACTTTCACTGACAATTGGCGGTGTGATTCAAGGACTGATGTGGGCCTCTTGGGCAGACGGCTCGACATATGCGCAGTATCATATTAATATCACCCAGCTCTCCTTTATCGATTCATCAGAAGCGATGCGGCCTTGGTGGATCATGCGCGCTGTCGGGGGACTCATCATCCTCATTGCAAACCTGCTCTTTATCTTTAATATATTTAATACAATCGTTCTGAAACCAAGAGATGAACACTACAAAAAACGAGCGTATGCATGAAACATAAAGAGCACGGAATACCAAAAGTCGAACGATCTGCTGTTTACACATTCATTGGCATCGTAATTCTATTTTCATCAGCTGTCATCGTTACCCTTTTCGCGCCGAATTTTATGGATTCAAGCTGGATCGAGCCGACAAGTCCCTATCAAGTGCAAATGTATGAAGTTTCAGATCCAAATACCTATCTGAGTAGATTCGGAAGTGAGTCAACCGAAATCCAAGCCGTCTATCATTTGCAAAAGGGAATCTCACTTCTTGCCTTCAATGAATCTGAAACCACACGGATCATTGCGAAAGGGCCCCTTGAGAAATACATTACCCGCTTTGGCGACCCAGAAATGAAACTCACCTCTCGACTGCTCATGCTGCGAAAGCCCTCTTCAAATCCACGAGAAGAGGTAGAAAAGTTCCAAGAGCAATGGAGACAAAACCATCCCGACTGGGAAAGCCAAGGACTTATCCCCCCGGGATATAACATCTTAGAACTATATGAACCGGAAACAGAAGACGCCTTCGCTCTTGCAGCCACAGAGTCAATTACAGAAAATTGGGTCGATGAAAATTATGTGATATTAGATGAAGAAGAGGGGCAAAAGTGGCATAGCGACCCAGGAGTCATCTATATCAACAACCCCGTCGAGTATCGCATACGCGAATATGCAATTTCAGAGCGCAATCTATGGCAGTACGATCCCGAGGGTCGGCCTATAGCAAGCCTCCAGGAGCTAAAATCCGCTCCCTTTAAGTTTCTCTCACGTAAAGAGCTGATTCGCATGGGAGAGCGTATCTATGCAGCAGAAGGGTGCTGGTATTGTCATACCGATCAAACCAGAACTCTTGTTCAAGACGTTGTTCTAAACGGCTCTGAGTCTTATCCCGCCCCCCCTTCTTCGGCCAATGAATTTATCTATGATCAAGTCACCTTTCCCGGAACTAGACGCATTGGCGTGGATCTCTCAAGAGTTGGAGCGAAAAAGCCCGGACGCGATTGGCATATCTCCCACTTTTGGTCCCCTCAGACTGCAAGCAAAGGGTCGATTATGCCCGCGTTCCACCATTTTTTTGATGACGATCCGCGCGGAAAAGCAGCCATTCGAGAAGGTGTTCCAAACTTACAATTTGAAGCCGTCTATCAATACCTAATGACCAAAGGAACGAGAATTACCTCCCCCAACCAAGCGTGGTGGATCGGAAAAGACCCCGTCCAAACAAAAAAAATCATCGAAGGAAAAAAGTGAAAAAATACCTAATCTACCTACTCTTATTTTTTATACCCCTATCTGCCGAACGCTACACACTTTCAGTAGTCTCGCTTATCCACAATGAAGCTTGCTATTTAAAAGAGTGGATTGAATTTCATAAACTCACAGGAGTTGAACACTTTTACCTTTTCAATCACCTAAGCGATGACAATTACCTTGAAATCTTAGAGCCCTACATTGAAGACGGCACCGTCGAGCTTTTCGACTGGCCCTACCCGTTCCGCGGCCTGTCCGACTGGAATGGCATCCAGTGCAGAGCATATAAAAAAATCATTGAAGAAAGGGCAGATGAAACGAAGTGGCTTGCGATTATCGATTCTGATGAGTTTCTTTTCTCTCCCCAAAAAGACGATTTAAAAAAAGTCCTGAAAGAATTTGAACAGTTCGGAGGAGTCGGAGTCAATTGGCAGATGTACGGAACCTCAAATGTGCCAAAAGTACTCGAAGGCGAACTCATGATTGAGATGCTTGAATACAAGGCGGAAAAAAACGATCCCCGTAATTTTTATATTAAAAGCATTGTGCAGCCAAAACATGTAAAAGGGATCACAAGCCCCCACTACTGTCAATATAAACCAGGGTTTTTCCACGTCAATGAGAACAAACAAAAATTCCACAAGAAGCGCTCTTCGTGCGTCAGTGTGAATAGACTTAGAATCAACCATTATTGGACACGTGATGAAGACTTCTTATACAACGTGAAAATCCCAAGAGCGAGAATCTTTTGGCTAATGCCTGAAAATCAAATACTTCAGAGAAATAAAGAGTTTAATAAAGTTCTTGACCGGGCAGTCTTTCGCTTTATCCCCAATCTTCGCACGGCAGTCTTCGAATGAAAGATGGAATCGGAATTTACGGACTCGTTTTCGCCTATGCCCTTCTTTTTGCGATGATGGGAAGTAGCCTTCTGCTTCTTCTCTATTTTTGGCGTCAAAAAAGTATCGACTTTAGCGAAGACCCTAAGTATCAAATGATGGAGGATGACGATGGATGAACAAGACGATGATTTAGAGTTTTACGGCGACACAAATATCGCTTCCGGCAACGCGAAAATCCCCTTATGGCTTTACGCCTCTTATATTATATTTCCTATTTGGGGCATTGTTTGGTTTTTTCTCTACTGGAACGGAGCGACCGGTTGGATTGACCGCGGCTACTGGTTTGAGCTTGAACAAGCTGCCAATACCACATTCCCCCAAGAAAAAGGAGATGAGTTTAAAGAGTAATCTATTTATACGATCTTAATACAAAAAATTTATTATAAATATAAATTACGTAAAAATAGGTTCATAAATGACAACTGTAAGTCTAGATAATCATTCAATTTATTTATATGAAGTTGAAAAACCGACAGATTCTTTAAAGGAAATTTGGGACGACAACGTTTCAAAGGGAGATTTTTCAACCAGAGACAAGGTGATCATAATTGCCGGAGGAGTTCTGACAAGCATTCCTCTTGCCTTTGTTTATTTAGCTAAAGGTGTCGTTACTCTCGCTAAGTGGACATTTAACCGCGTATTACTGCCCGTTGGCCGTTTGATTAAAAAAGTTGTAAAAGAGATATTTGTTTCAGCCCCACTGCGCCTCTATCGAAATGTAATACGACCTACAGCAGTCGCAATACGAAACGCAGTCGTATGGACAGATCATTATGTCGCAAGACCCTATCTTCGAATCATTGCAAACTTCTGTCGCCTCGCATTCAAAAGACTTAACAACGATGAGAGAACTCAAGTCAGTGACGAAATCCTAAATGATGTTGGGATTATTTGTGATAATGTCATCTATCCTGTAAGGGATGCCGTAAGACACCTCTTCATGGAGACGATTGCCAATCTGTTTAGAAGCCGTAATTAATCATCTTCGGAGTCAGTAGCGACTTGTTACTGACTCATGCCAATCGCTATCTTTTTCATATCCAAGCAGTATCAGTTCCTTTCCGAAATGCTGTTTAAAAGCCTCAATACAGTTACACCATTGATTTCATTTTACATCTCGATTATGAGGTATATATTTAAGAGACAGAGCGGTGCATTACTCTTATATTGTGAGAAATTCCATTTCTCGCTAACCTTTCTCCTATTATGATACAGTCTCTTAGATCTATTATTCACTTATTGAAATTTTTTTATGTCCAGCGTAGTGGAAGGTTGTCGGTTCCTGTTGAACCTCATTTTGATAATCATTCCACTGATACTTTTTTAATGCTTTTGTCATCCTCTCAGAAGTATTTAGAATATGGAAGTGGAGGAAGTACCTATAAAGCAGCTGAAAAAGGAATTGAAACGTTAAGTGTTGAGAGCGATAAATTCTTTTCTTCAGCTGTAAAAAGGAAAATTTCAGGCTTAAGTCATCATGTACACCTTCATTATGCAGACATAGGGATAACGGGACCCTGGGGGGTACCAATCGAGACATTTGCTACCAAATCATCTAAGAAAAGATATAAAGACTATGTGTTTTCACCGGACCAATACTTAGAAGATACTTTTTACGACACCGTTTTAATTGATGGGCGTTTTCGAGTAGCGTGCGCATTATACTGCATAAATCGAGCAATGAAATATCACGCAAAGACGCTAATATGTATTGATGACTATGCAATGAGAGAAGCCTATCATGTTGTTGAAAAATTTTGTAAAAGAGACTCTTTGTCCGGAAGAATGGCTTTTTTTAAAGTTGAGAAGAAAAATTTATTGAAGCTTCCAACTGAAGAAGAGATATTGCAGTATTGCAATGACTATTTATAGTTTTTTTCAATTTACTTTAATGGATTGGATGGCTTTTTTTTGATTTAAAGTAAAAAATCATAGCCGTTTGCAATTAAAGCTGAAACCCCTTTTTGTTCAATTATTCTTAAATGCGCATTAATGCGACGCCTTTCTAAACAGCTGCATCTCTTTTACAATTTCCTCAGAGGGAACGGAGACTTGCTTGAATGGAGGCAAGCTCTTTAGAAACTGCTTACCGTAGTTTTTTTGTAAGATCCGAGAATCAAGACAAAGAACATATCCATGGTCTTTTTTATTGCGGATAAGTCTGCCGGCGCCTTGTTTAAATTTCACAATGGCTTGGGGAAGCGAGTAGTCAAAAAAGGCAGAGCCTCCTTGCTGGTCGATTAGCTCCGAGCGGGCTTGAATCACAGGTTCGGTAGGTACGTGGAAGGGTAATTTGGTGATGATGACTACCTCAAGGGCTTCGCCTGCAACATCGACACCTTTCCAAAAGGGGTCAGCTCCTGCTGAATCTCATTTTGATGATAATTTCACAGATACTTTTTAAAGTATTTGTCGTCATTTGGAGTCACTAGGCTGCCTAAAAGTTCCTTGATTTAACCATAGGGTTGGCATATACCTCTAATTTATTTTAATTTTTTTTTGATTATTCAACTTAAAATCAAGGATTTAAAATTTTCCTACTGAAAAAAATAATACTTTTTATTTTTTTTATATTGACTGCATTTTTATCAATGGGATACACGTTGAATTTCAAAAATTAACCTTTATAGGCATTCTTATGATCAGGTCAATTCCATTTTTTCTTTTAGCAACAACATGTTTAGCAGCCGCTCCTCAAAACCAAAACGGATATCACTCCCAAATGAAAGCGGTAAGTGAAATGCAAGATCAAAACTTCTGTATTGATGATTGCCGTCCAAGTGACGGACCAGTCGGTCCACAAGGCCCACCGGGACCAGAAGGCCCAGAAGGTCCAGCAGGAGCAACAGGTCCAGCAGGTCCGCAAGGCATTCAAGGGGAAACAGGGGATACAGGTCCGGCAGGAGCAACGGGTCCAGAAGGCCCAGAAGGACCAGCAGGTCCAGCAGGAGGTCTTCTAGAATTTGCAGATTTTTATGCATTAATGCCGCCTGACAACGCAGCAACAGTTGCAATTGGGGGTGATGTTGATTTCCCTCAAGACGGCCCTACCTCTGGAGGGGGAATTTCACGTATTGGCCCAGATTCTTTTGAGTTAGCCGATATCGGGGTTTACAGTGTTGAGTTTCAGGTAAGTGTTACCGAGCCTGGGCAATTGGTACTCACTCTCGATGGTGTCGAACTTGAATATACAGTTGTTGGACGAGCAACCGGGACGTCTCAGATTGTCGGAATTGCACTTGTTGAAACAACGGCAATAAACTCAGTTCTGACCGTCAGGAATTCCGGTAGTGATGCTGCTTTAACGATCACACCTCTAGCAGGCGGGACAGATCCAGTCTCTGCGCATCTTGTGATCATGCGAATACAATAAACATCAACCTTATACAAAATAGAATAGGTGAATAACACGATGACTAAATTACTTAGGAAAATTATGGCAGCGACAGCCTTGTTAATGTCAACAACGGCATTTGCTCAAGGGAATTGTTGTCCGGAGGTCTACACTCCGCAATGTTGCGAAACTAACTGTTGTGGGAATTTCTTCGTGAGCGCAGAGCTACTGTATTGGCGTGCTTTCGAAGGAGGACTTGCCAATCCTTGTGAAGGAATTGAAATTAACACCATAGTAGACCAAGGTGTAACATTTTCAATATTGAATGGAACAAGCCACTTTCCTAACTCGGAATGGAACCCGGGATTCCGTTTTGGAGTCGGCTATCAATTTGGTGACAGAGACTGTGATTTGGCCGTCTATTGGACTTATTACAAATCAGATACCAGAGGTGGAAATGATTTAAATCTTTATAAATGGAATCTCGATTACAATGTTGTAGATGCTTTCTATAGCTGCGATTTCAATTGCTCGTCATGTTTCGGATTCAGTCCCTATTTTGGCTTGAGATATGCGCAAATCGACCAATGCATTAATAAAGAGTTCATCACTACCATTGATTCTGTGCAACAGCTCACTAGCACTCGTATAAAACAAGATTTTTGGGGAGTGGGTCCAGTATTTGGGGTTGAAAGCGACTTGGGGTTAGGTTGTGGATTTAGTCTGTATGGAAACGCTGCTGTAGGCGTTCTGTTTGGAAAATATGATGTGAATTCACGTAGAGAAGTAGTACTCGATACGGTCACAAACATTGACAATCTGGTTAATGACCCCCAGGCGTCAACAGTTGTTCTAGATCTTGGATTCGGCGTGCGTTGGACTACCTGCTACTGCGATAAAGTTGTATCGTTGCAAATAGGAGTCGAAGAGCACCGTTATTTTAACCACAATCAATTTTGCGGTTATGGCGATTTGAGTATGGCTGGTGTCAATGTCGGCGTTGGAGTCGAATTTTAAAAACTGCAGGGGGGATTTACGAATCCTCCCTCCATTTACAATCATAACAGCCTCTATCCTCTAGATTTCACATTTATCTTTCTGCTTTTTGAAGAGATTTTCGTATCGGCGTCCATTCCCACCATGTAGTTGCATCTTTGATGATGTTTTTAAAACATTTAACCGACTATGCAAGTATCTGTTGTTTTGAATTTTATACTTCTCTATGAAGCATTCAATTTGCTTAAGTGGTGTAGGTGGATTATTGTCTTTTTTTAAATTTTTGTATCTCTTTTACGATCTCCTCAGAGGGAACGGAGACTTGCTTGAATGGAGGCAAGCTCTTTAGAAACTGCTTACCGTAGTTTTTTTGTAAGATCCGAGAATCAAGACAAAGAACATATCCATGGTCTTTTTTATTGCGGATAAGTCTGCCGGCGCCTTGTTTAAATTTCACAATGGCTTGGGGAAGCGAGTAGTCAAAAAAGGCAGAGCCTCCTTGCTGGTCGATTAGCTCCGAGCGGGCTTGAATCACAGGTTCGGTAGGTACGCGGAAGGGTAATTTGGTGATGATGACAAACTCAAGGGCTTCGCCTGCAACATCGACGCCTTCCCAAAAGGAGTCGGTTCCAAAGAGGACGCAATTTTTTTCGTTGCGGAAGCGACTTAAAAGATCGTGGCGGTTCCCGTCACCTTGCTTCAGAAGGGTAAACCCGGCTTTTGTTAAGGGGTCTAGTAGGGCGCTATAGGTCTTGGTGAGCATTGAGTATGAAGTAAAGAGGATAAAGGTGCCGGTTCTAGCAGAAAGGATTGTTTTGAGCATGAGAGCGTTGGCATCGGAGAGGAAAGAGGGGTGACTTGGCAAGGGGATATCATTTGGGATGAGAAATACTCCTTGGTTTTCGTAGTCGAAAGGAGAGAAGAAGATTTTTTCGGTGATCGGTTTATCTGTGAGGTCAAGCCCTGTTTGCTTACGAAAAAAATTGAACTTGTTATTCGAGGTTAAGGTCGCACTACAGAGAACAAGGCTGGAAAAGGGTTGGAAAAGAGCGCTTGAAAGCAGTTTGGAGATGTCAAGCTCAGCTTCATAGAGGTCGATCGCTTGTGTCTTTTTAAATATGCGCCTTTCAATCCATGGCACCTTATCGGGAGAGGGGGGATTTGTGGCCAGATACTGAAGGAGGGAGACTGCCTCTTGAAGCCTGACAATCATGGCTGTGATCTCTTTGCGAGGGCCGCTTGTCTTTTCTCTAAAGCTTTCAGAGTCGATGGTCTGGAGCTCTTGCTCAAAGTTATGCATGGCTGCTTGATATGTATTCATTTGAGCGTGCAGCTGAGAGGTCAACGGGATCACCTCTTCCTTCCAGACGGGATCTTTTTGGATTGAGGCTTGGATGCGCACCTTGTCTTCTTTTTCTAGGACATCAAATAGGGTGTGGTAGGCGGCAAAGGCATTTACGATGTCGACAAGAAGGTCGCTTCTTTGTGCGATGAGTTCCGGGGGTATCTTCTTTTTGAGGCGGGAGAGTTGGTCTCCAATGATCGAGAGTTTACCGGCTCTGTCTGATCCGACACGCATTAATGTGCGGCGCATCTGAATCTCACCGGCCTTTCTTGCAAAGCTCTTTGTGGCGACCTCTTCGATATGATGCGCCTCATCAATAATAAGATGTTTATAGGGAGGTAAAAGCGCGTGTTCATCGTAGTTTTCATCCGTCAAGCGGATCGAGAGATCGGCCATTAAAAGGGAGTGGTTCACAATGATGATCTTTGCATCTTTTGCATTTTCTCGCGCCTTCATTAAATGGCAGTGATCAAAATGTGGGCATTTGCGAAAGGTGCAAGTGTCAGCTTCTGCGCAGACGCTTTCCCATACTTTGCTTTTCGGGAGGAAGTTCAGGTCGGTACGAGAGCCATCGGCTGTTTGATATGCCCACTGTTCAATTTTTTCAAATTGGCCTTTTTCCTCTTCGGGAAGAAGAAGAAACTCATGCTTGGACTCCTCGAGTTTACGGAGGCAGATGTAGTTTGACATGCCTTTGACAAGGACAGCTTTAATATCGCAGTTGAGCGCTTTTCTAAGCGTCGGAAGGTCTTTGTTGAGAAGTTGCTGCTGCAGGGCGATGGTATGCGTCGAGATGACTGTGCGCTCACCTGTTTCAGTGGCCCATTTAAGAGCGGGTATCAGATAGGCGATTGACTTGCCGATGCCGGTTCCGGCCTCGATGAGGGCAATTTCACTATTGTTGTATGCACTTTCCACGGTCTTGAGCATCTCTTTCTGCTCTTTTCTAGGCTCGTAGTGCGGAAGGAGGTGGGTGAGGGGACCTTCAAAATCCAGAAGCTCAAGTGTCATTGTGTCATCCGTGAATTGCATGGAGTGATTCTAATGCGTTTGGACAATCTTTTCCAGAGAAGAGAGCGTGTTATTGACCCATAGGAGTTTCAAGGAATGCGCGCAGCTGCTTTTCCCGTGTCGGGTGGCGCATTTTACGCAGCGCTTTTGCTTCGATCTGACGAATACGCTCACGAGTGACGTTAAACTGCAGGCCGACTTCCTCGAGTGTTTTTGGCTTACCGTCGCGAAGGCCGAAACGCTCGATCAATACTTTTCTTTCTCTTTCTGTGAGTGTGCTGAGCACCTCTCCCATTTTATCACGCAAGATCGAGTAACCGGTAGAGTCAGCAGGGGAGTCCGCTCCGGTATCCTCAAGGAAATCTCCGAATTGGCTCTCTCCGCCATCTCCGACTTCAGCTTGAAGGGAGATCGGGTGTTGGGCAATCTTATAGATTTCACGCACACGTTCGGGTGTAATTCCAACCTCTTCGGCAAGCTCTTCGGGTGTCGGCTCGCGACCGGTCTCCATCATGAGTTTTTTTGCCCCTCGGAGAACTTTATTAATGGTCTCGATCATGTGGACAGGGATACGAATGGTACGGGCTTGGTCGGCAATCGCACGGGTCACCGCTTGGCGAATCCACCAAGTTGCGTAGGTTGAAAACTTATAGCCTCGGCGATATTCGAATTTTTCTACAGCCTTCATCAGTCCCATGTTACCTTCTTGGATCAAGTCGAGGAAAGAGAGGCCGCGGTTTGTGTATTTTTTTGCAATCGAGATCACAAGTCGCAAGTTGGATTCGACCATTTCGCGTTTTGCTTCCTGGCTCTTGTCCATCCAGCGCTGCAGCATGCGGATGTCTTTTTTAAACTCAGCAAGTGAGCGACCGGCGGCAAGTTCATTTTTGCTAAGCTTTCGATTGGCAGCGGCAAATTTTTGCGCGGCGATACGGTTGTGCTCAGCTCGAGGGGCTAGATCTTCAATTTCCTTTTCGAGCTCAAGAAACCGCTCATAAGCATTCATAATCACTTCGCCAAAATCATCGATAATATTTTGACGGAAATGCATTTGACGCATATATGCCTGGTATCTGATGCGGCACTTTTCGATGTCTGTTGCAAGCTGTCGCTCTTTTATCTTGGGAAGCTTTGGCTGGTTTAACTCAACAAGAAGTTGATTAAAAGATTCGTTTTCTTCAAGAAGGAGTTGAAAAAGCTTCGGCACTCTCTTAATAAAAGCGGTTTTATTTGTAATCTCTTTTTCTGCAATGCACTTATCAAATCGCTCTTTCTCTTCCATTAAATACTTAGAGACTGCAATTGCTTCAGTAAGGGAGTATCTAAAGCGGAGGATGATCTTTTCGATCTGCATCTGCGCTTTTTCAATTCGCTTAGAAATTTCAACTTCTTCTTCCCGCGTCAATAGAGGGACAGAGCCCATCTCTTTGAGGTACATGCGGACCGGATCATCGGGAACGCCTTCCGATCTTCGGGATAGCGTCTCCATCTCCTTCGCTTCTTTCTTGCGCTCTCTTTGCTTTTCAACCTCGTTTTGATTGAGGATCTGGATATCCAAACCGCTCAAGTACATGAGGAGTTGGTCGATTTGTTCAGCGGTATCAACGGTGAGCGGAATAATGTCGTTAATTTCTTCGTAGGTGATGTAGCCTTGCTCTTTTGCAAGAGAAACGACTTCGTCTATTTTTTGCTCATGCTGATCAAGGAAGGAAGTTTTTGATTTTGCCATAACAGATCAATTCTCTTTCTTATGTATGATTTTTGTCAAGTCATCACATTGTTTTTCAGAGCTCTTTTTTATATTACGTTTAAAAAATAGTTTCTATAAAATACTCAAATTATGCAAATTTTTGCGTGCGACAAGAATGGAAATCACTTGCTTGCTTCCCAAGCAATACGCCGTGTGGATTACGACTGCCCCGAGTGCAAGGGTCTTTTGCGTTTGCGCGAAGGAAGTGTCAGGCGGGCGCATTTTTACCATACACACCCAACTGAAGATTGTCGGCAAAGCAACAAGAGCCTTGAGCATCTTCAGGTGCAATGGCGATTTTTTGACTTGATCCCTTGCCGCTTGGAGCAGCGCTTTTCAGAAATTGATCGCATCGCAGATGTTGTGTGGGAGGCAGAAAAACTGATTTTTGAAGTGCAATGCTCTCCAATTTCTTTAAGTGAAGTGCGCGCGCGGAATCGAGATTATGAAAGTCTTGGATATCGTGTGATCTGGATTTTGCATGACCGAAGGTATAATCAGCGCAAAGTCTTCCCTGTCGAGTCATTTCCTCATTACTACACAAATATCGATGAAGAGGGTGAGGGGATCATTTACGATCAATTTGAGAAGCTGCAAGGAAATCTGCGAAAGAGTCGCTTTCCACCGCTTACAATTGACCCTGCAGCGCCCCTGCCATTCCCAAAGGAGCATCCCTTAAAAGCAGTCCTTGTACGAAAAAAAGAGTACCCTTGCGCCTTTCAAGGAGATCTTTCTTGTACAACGGACTTAGAGTATATAAAACGGGCAGAACATATTGAGGCTACTAACCCCCAAGGGATCAAAGAGCGCATCTTCCGGCCGTTTAAAATTCTGGAAATGTATATGCTAAAAAAAGTGTGTAGGTGAGTATTAGTCGGCAGGATAAAGAACAATGATCGCGTGGTTTTTAAAAATTCCGGTCGGGATAGAGTTCACAAGCGCAAGAAAAGGATTCGAGTCGCCGGAGCGGTCTCTTAGTGCAATTGAAATCTCTTTTTCCTTTCCGGGCTCAAGACTGTTAAGTCCTTGAGACCAGTCATCAAGACCCTCTTGGATAAACTCAGGGAAGTGTTGGATGACTTGCTCTGTCGACCAGCCAAGCCGCGCTTGCGCTTGTTGGTTGGAGAAGATCAGTTTTTTTTCTCTTTGAGAGTATAGTAGAACAATACCACTGCTTTCACTGCGCAGATTATCAAATAGACGTCTAAAATCTAGCGCATAATTATCGATCGGAAGGTTGCGCATACGAGGAGATGTCGCGCTAAAGGGGTGAGTATGGGTTGTTTTTTGGGCAGTTTCCACACATCTCTTAAGGAGTGCCTTTGCCTCATCAAGTGTGCTCACACGTCTAACAGGAGCACTTTGTTCATCTTCGACGTGAGGAATATGATAG
The DNA here is from genome assembly GCA_040880105.1 of Waddliaceae bacterium. Lineage (GTDB taxonomy): Bacteria > Chlamydiota > Chlamydiia > Chlamydiales > SLOH01 > SLOH01. The sequence continues at coordinate 18,278 of JBBDJA010000011.1, forward strand.
GTCTGTGCCGACTCACTTACTTTCATTGCCTCTTTTTGGCCTGAAAAATTTTGGCCTGAGAAACTCGGTGCCGGAGCATCTGCCAGTTGAAGCAAGGTTTTAACTTCATAACTTAAGTCATGTACGCGCCCTTCGAAATCGGAGATCTGCTTTTGTTTTTTGCGGATAATCTCCCGCTGTTCTTTAATCGATTGCGCATACTCATCGAGCATGATTTTTTGATGATCAATTTCTGCGTTAAGCTGCTCTTTTGACTCTTTTAACTGATGTTCAAGCGCGCTGATTTTTTCATCGCTATGCTGCTTAGAATCATAAAGTCGTTTGAACTCCGACTCTTTTCCCTTAAGAGTCTCCTCGAGTTCCTCAATTTTTTTAGTCGCCTCACTAAGTTCAGCCTCTGTTTGTATTAAATGTTCCATTTGAGGGTGCGGCGCAGGAGATTGTTCTTTTCTTGGAACCTCTTCGAGGAACCGAGTCAAGTATGAATAGAGAGCTAAAGATCCAAGGGAGAGGAGGAGGAGTCCAACTCCAAGGGCGCTCCAGTTGCGTTCTGAGGAAAATAAGGGCAGTCGGTAAAGTATCGCTATTGCGAGAGGAAGAGAATAGAGACAAATGACAGTTCCCAGTAGGGATTGCCTCTTTGACATATGCCGAACCAGTATTAATTATTATTGCTTCATTATACTAATTGGGGATTATTTCTAAAGAAATATCTACACCGCTGACAGAAAGATTTGGATGACACGGATCACTTGCGCTAATTGGCTCGATACAAACAAAGCGAGAATCCCTCGGATGATACAGCTGCCAGCAGTTTTCAGCCGATGTTGAACTGTATCTTGTGATCAATTGATGAGTGGATGTTTCAAGAGAAATTTCTCCCATTCTTGAGTTCGGTCGGGGGTGAAATGTGAAATCGGTGTGATCTTCTAAAGAATAATCAAGCGAAGATGTCTCAAGTACCTTTGTTTCCGAATGGTTTTTGATATAATTTTTATCGACTGTCGAAAAGACGCGCCCTTTTCCTTCGGGGAGCGCGTAGTAGTAATGGATCCCCACAAGAGAGTCGGTGTGGCTGACAACCGTTAATTTAATGTTGAGGAGAGCTCCTTTTAGCTCCACGTGCATTTCCATTTTGAAGTCCTGCCCTTCTAAATCCTTAAGGGGGATCCCATTTAATGTATCCTCTCCGGTTAAGGTTGCAGAGACGCTCTCTTTCGTTGCGGTCACATTCCATTTTGCATAGCGCGCGACACCGTGGGAAAACGGATCCCATTCTCCTGCTTCTTTTAATCCTTGAATGTGGGGAAAGAGTGACTGCTCAACCGGGGGAATGAGTTCTTTTTTTCTGCAAAGAAAGTGTGGCCCGATGAGCGGCCCAAGGCCGGCGCGATGACTTTCAAAGTTTTTTTTTGTCGTTTGATCGATGACCTCGATACCAGAGCGTTTGAAACTTGCAAGCGTCATCCCCTCATCGGGAAGGAATGTCGCTTTAATCTCTTCATTTTCAAGTAATATTTCCATACTCAAAAACGATACACAAGAGCGTTTAAAAAGTGAATGATTAGCTGACGAGTCTTAAAAAAGCTGTGGGTATCGTGGAGGAAAAGGATTTGACGACACCTGTTCTCGGATGTTTAAATTCCAAAAAGTAGGCGTGCAGCGCCATTCGCTTAATCGGGTTGGATTTGCTGCCGTATTTTTTGTCACCCACGACCGGATGGCCGGCATCGGCGCAGTGAACGCGGATTTGATTTTTTCTACCTGTTTCAAGGGTGAGGGTGAGTTGGCAAAAATGCCTGCCTTGCTTCTCCACTTGAAAATGTGTGACTGCTCGGCGCCCTTTTTGCGTGTCGTATGTTGAGTGCATCACCAGTCTTGGATCTTCATAAAGATAAGATGTCCAAGTGCCGGACGGCTCCTTTAGATTTCCCTCGATGATTGCGGCATACTTTCGTTTAATGTCGTGGATTTCAAATGTTTTTTTAAGGGAATCTCTTGCGCGTTCATTGAGGGCAAACATCATAATTCCCGACGTGTCTTCATCAAGTCGATGTACAATATGGACAGTATTGGGGTAGAACATTTTTTTCAGCGCGCCGTGAGCGGTGTGCTCGTGCTCGGTTTCGCTTGCCACGCTTAAGAGTTTAGCCGGCTTTTCTATAACAACAATGTCGCGATCTTGGTAAAGGACCTCAATGCCTTTGGAGATTCTTTGCCGCTTCTCATTGATCTGGATCTGATCTCCCACCTTGACTGTGTAGGTTGGGATTTTTACAGTTTTTCCTCCCACCACGACGCGCTCGTGTTTAATCCAGGAGCGCAGATTCGATTTCGATGTGTCGGGGAAAGCCTCTATAAGAGAGTCAAGAAGAGAGCAAGAGTGGGTGCATTGAAATTTTTTCATTTATTGCACCCGAGTATCATTTATGCTTGTGCTGCTTTCGCAACTAGACGAGATTTCACTCTAGAACATTTGTTTTGCTTAAAAATGCCTCTTTTCACCCCTTTGTCCATCATGCTGTAGACTAAAGCAAGCGATTCATTGACATTTTCGTTTTTGCGCACGGCTTGCTCAAAATTACGAACCGCAGTTCTTACTTTTGATTTGAACATTTTGTTTTGCAAGCGACGCTTTTCATTTTGAATATCGCGTTTTTTTGCTGTCGGGATCTTTTTTTTCTTTTCGCTTTCTTTTGCCATTGTTCCTCTCACATTTACTGGGCTAGAATTATATAATTCTTAAGGAAATTCGTCAATTCTTTATATTATTCTTTAAATATGATATCATAAGTCATCTTTTTTAGAGGTAACTTTATGAAGCGCTTTGTCTTTATTCTTCTTTTGCCTATTTGGTTATTTTGTCAGGTTCCGGACCTTACAACCCATATCCTTATGCGCGATGAGACAACGCTCCCGACAGACTTCTACTTCCCTGATACGGAGAATAGGGCCCATTTACCGACAGTGCTTATCAGAAGTCCCTCCGGAAGAAAGTCGGAATTTCTCAAACCATTTTTAAATTTGACAAAGGCCGGATACCTGGTAGTCGTGCAAAGTACGCGCAATGTCGAAGATCCTAAAGGCCGGACGTTTCCTTTTTTAACAGATGGATGGGGAGAGCAGCAAGATGGATACGACACACTGGAGTGGCTATCCAAAAGCGGATATACCAATGGAAAGGTCGGCACTGCCGGTGTTTCTGCGATGGGGATTACCCAGCTTCTTTTAGCTCCAACCGCTCACCCCTCTCTTGCCTTTCAACATATCGGATTTGCCCCGGCAAGTTTGTATCACCATGCAATTTTTCGCTCAGGCCAAGTGTATAAAAGTCAGGTAGAAGGATGGCTTGGATTTTACGCTCCCGATCCGGGCGTGCACAGCTTTGTGATCAATCAGCCGTTTTTTAATGAATTTTGGAAGCAGTTCGATACCACAACCGTGTCAGGTCGCGTGCAAACCCCGGCGCTTTTCATTGCCGGATGGTACGACACTTTTTTGAATGGAACTTTATCTGCTTTTCAGTCGCGTCAAAATGAAGGCGGAAAAGGGGCTAGAGGAAAACAGAGGCTTGTGATTGGGCCTTGGACCCATTTTTGGCCTAAGTCAATGCATTTTGGAGATTTTGAAATCCCCCCCCTGGGCAATCAGCCCCCTATTGACATCTCGCCCAAGCCGTGGTTTGACTTTTATTTAAAAGGCATTGAAAACAGCATCACAAAGGCGCCGCCTGTGACATATTTTGTGATGGGGCCATTTGACGGCACACCATCATCGGGAAATGTTTGGAAATCATCTGATGTGTGGCCTCCAAAATCAAAATCAACACCGTTCTATTTAACTAAAGATCACACGCTTACTCTGGAAGATCCGGTCGAAGGGTCGGTTTCTTTCACTTACGATCCATGTGATCCCGCCCCGACACTAGGAGGAAGAAACCTCTTTTTGGAGTCAGGACCCAAAGACCAGCGACCGATTGAAATGCGAGAAGATGTTTTGGTGTTTACTTCCGAGACCTTAACTCGCGATTTAGAGGTCACAGGCCAACTCTCTTTAAAACTACTGACCACATCAGATCAAGACGATACCGATATTGCGGTGCGTTTAACAGATGTCTATCCTGATGGAAAAAGCATACTCGTTTCCGATGGAATCTTTCGCATCGGTCATGACTTTTGTATTGGGAAAGCAGTCTCTCCTATCGGATGTGATGTGACAATCGACCTCGGTCCGACAAGTATGGTCTTTGCCAAGGGACACAAAATCCGCCTTTCGGTGACCGGTTCGAACTATCCTAGGTTTGAGAAGAATTTAAATATCGGGGTCGTTGGAGGGGACTGTGGGGCGGTAAGCCAAGCTGAGACAACGATACACATTGGATCCGACTCTGCACTCATCCTTCCGATTGTGGAGTAGATTTAAATTTTTAACTTCGCTTTCTCAAGTACTTTGTGGATATATTCTGAGCGCTTGTGAAGTAGGTCTTCGCTTTCAATATCCTTATCTCCGTACTGGTGCAGAAGGTGAGAGCGTCTGCAGTTGAAAAATAGAAGATTAATCTCTTTTGAAGTCACACCCGTTAACCAATTGAGAGAGGCTCCTAATTTCAGCAGGGCAAGCGCATTTAGCGCTTCGACTGCTTCAATCTTATATGAATGCATCAAAATCCCAAATGCGCGGCTTACGCGGTCCATCAGGTCGGGATTTCCCTCTTTTTCAAGATGAGAGCGCAGAGTCTTCTCTTCAACATGTAGCTTTGTTGCAAAAAGACGAAGGGAGGAGATAATATTCTCCTCAGTCATCCCATTGGTGAAATGATTGTAAATATGTAAGATGTCTCCGATGATCTCGCTTGGATCGCCTTGAAGTCCTGTGATGGCAATTTTTTCATTCCCAAGTTTCTCTAATGTCTCGTTAATTCTTCCGGTGTGGATCAGCGCAGAGGGCTGAAAAAAAAGAGAGAGAAGAAACGCAGTTCCGCATTGGCCGGGATCGGAAGTTAAAAAACCAAAATGAGGAGAAAAGGCAAAGTTAACTTTCTTTCCCAAGTTCATTTCGATTTTTACCATTTTGTTCCATGAGCTTTCGAGGTTTCCCGAGCAATCGATTAGTTCAAATTGGATGTGGTTGTCCACATTGATGGTCGTTAAAAACTGTCCCGATGAATCGAGAATAAACGCCTCTCCCGAGTGCGCCTGCTGAAAGCCCTGCTGGCTTAGAAAGTGTTCAAAGAGATACTCCTTCTCCCTTGGAATAAGCTCATCCGATCTCAAAAGCACCGGTTTTTTTATTAACTTTTCTTTCAAGAGCTCATGGCTGACTAAAGAGATAACCTGCTCTCGTTTTTTTGGACCCAGTTTACTTGGGAAATGAAATTTATCGATATTTCTGCAAAGGCATAAAGTTGAGGCAAGCCAGATGTTATTCTCGTTATTTGCCCAAGGCTTTTCCTGAAAAAGAACGGGATGGAGCTTATTTTTGTTTTCCACTTTCTTTTCCTTTGCTCTCTTTTGTTAATTCCTTAATCTGGTCCCGCAGCATCGCCGCTTGCTCATAATCCTCTCTTTTCAATGTGTCGTCTAAGGCTTCATTCAAAGCATGTATTCGAAGCGAGGGGCTCATCTCATGGATTTTTCCTGGAGACCTTCCGATATGAAGGGGAGTCGTTTTACTTTTTGTTTTTTTCGGTAGCTTGCCGTTCATCGTCAGTTGTTGGATGATGATATCGGAAAATACCTCGTAGCAGACACTGCATCCTAAAGGGGATCCCATCTTTACAGGCTCAAGCGCCGTGCCGCACTCACCGCATTCAAGGCCGGTCTTTGTCTCTGTAAACTCCGCGACTTCTTCGTACCCATCTGATCCGAACATCTTCAGTTGCAGCTGTGGGCACTGGTCGCACATTCCAATATGCGTCATGTTTCCATTGACAATTTCAGAATAATGGACAGAAATGGGCCGTCTGCATTCACTGCATTCGACAGGCCTCTCAAGTTTCTCAGGGAAATTATCGTCTTTATGTTCATCTATCATATTTTGGATCATAGCGGGAGGCTCGTTTTCTGTACAGAAATGTCAAAAATAAGTTACTGTTTCGATTTCGCTAGCGTAGGTGATTGTGTAAGTTCGGGTGATTGAAGTATCAAATAATATCAAATTATTGTAAAAAATTTGATTCAACTGTGAATGTAAGGAGAATTTTTTGTTTCATCGTATAATCTTAGTCTCTCTAACCATCGCACTCCTTTTAGTTCAAGATGCCTATAGTAAAGATCGAAAAATTGCTTTAATTACTGGGATTACTGGTCAAGATGGAACCTATTTATCTGAGTTTTTAATAAGAAAGGGGTATGAAGTTCATGGAATCAAAAGACGACACTCTTTATCAAGTAAAACTCGTCTTGATTACCTGATTGAGGATTCAGATATTCAAAAAAATCATCAGCTTTATATACATGAGGGTGACGTCCTTGATAGTAGTTGCTTAAATCGACTTATATTAAAAATTCAACCAGATGAAGTGTATCATCTCGCTGCTCAAAGCCATGTACATGTGTCATTTGAGATACCTTTATACACTGCCGATGTTGACGCGTTGGGTACTGCGCGGCTATTAGAAGCCATTCGAACAGCTGGATTAGAAAAGAAAACAAAATTTTATCAAGCATCCTCAAGTGAAATGTTTGGGAAAGTGCAAGAAGTCCCCCAAAACGAGAATACACCATTCTACCCTCGTTCTCCTTATGGTGTGTCTAAGGTTTTTGCTTTCTGGATTACAAAGAATTATCGAGAATCTTATGGTATGTTCGCTAGTAATGGAATTCTTTTCAATCATGAATCCCCAATACGTGGAAAAGAATTTGTTACTCGAAAAATTGCTAAAGCAGTAGCTCGCATCAAATTTAATTTACAAGATGCATTGTATTTGGGAAATTTGAATGCAAAAAGAGACTGGGGACATGCAAGGGATTATGTGGAAGCAATGTGGTTAATTTTACAACAAGATCAGCCAGATGATTTTGTTGTTGCAACAGGGGAATCGCACTCTGTCCGTGAGTTTGTCGAACTTGCTTTCCAGTATGTTGGGATAGAGATCCAATGGAAGGGGGAGGGACTCAATGAAATCGGTTATAATACGGAAACAGGTCAGCCTCTGATATTTATTGATCCAATGTATTTTCGTCCAAATGAAGTAGAAAGTCTTCTAGGAGATGCTACAAAAGCAAAAAAAGTTCTGGGATGGAAATCGAAAATAAAATTTCATGAATTAGTTAAAGGTATGGTGGAGCATGAGATAGCAATGATACCATAAAAATCCCGAAACTCATTGTTAAAAAGAGAAAGACACACATTCCCCAATAGGAGCAAACTATGACTTGTCGATTGTTTTGTATTATGTTTTTTTTAATTGCACCCTACAAATCTTTTTCTGAGGATAAAGTTTTAAAAAAATTAGATTTTCAAAACATTTTGCTGGTTATAAACTTTAATTCCCATCATTACAGTAATATTGATTTTCTTAAAGAAATTTATTCTTCAGCATTTCCAAACATCGTGTTCTATGGATCTGGAAAAGATCCTAGGGTAATACAAATTTCAGATTATAGAGGATTTTATAATCATGGATCACTTGTAGATGCTATGAATAGGTTTCCTAATTATGCAGGATATTTATTTGTTCAAGATGACTGCTTCTTTAATTATTGGAATTTTGATCGACTAAATAAGGATAAAATCTGGTTCCACAGCAAGTTGTTTATTGAGTCATTAGATGTAGTAAATATGAAGTGGAACTGGTGGAATCAAGTTTTTGGAAGAAGAGCAGCAATTGAGGCCATCAAAAAACTCCCAAAAAAATATATAGAAATTCTCAACCTTAATTTAGGAAAATACCGTGTGGCATTTGCTTGGTCTGATTTATTCTATGTACCTAGAAGATTACGTAAAAATTATATAGAAGTAGCAAAATGTTTCTTAAACCCGAAGGTATTCTGTGAAATTGCCATCCCAACAATTTTATGCTCTTTAGACTCAATACAAGAATGGGAAAACTTGAATGTTGTATGGGGTAAGAGCCTTGAACATTATACACCTGATATAGATTGGTTTCATCCGATTAAATTTTCCTCTAGGGAAAATCGCGAATTTATCCGTCAAATTGTTTCAAATTATGGATTGCTCTGTGAATAAGATTTTCATCTTTATAATTACTATTTTTCAATTCATTCAATTTGCGCATGCAGAGGAAAAGTGGATTGTTTTAACGACTATTTTTTACCCAACTGAGGCACTTAAACAGCTAGTTGATCATGCTGAGCAAGAAGGTTGGAAAGTTGTAGTTGTAGGGGATAAAAAAACACCTAAGGATTGGAAATATTCAAATGCTATATATTTAAATCCGGATGAACAGAAAGACTTAAATTATGAGATAACAAAGCACCTACCGTGGAACCATTATTGTAGAAAAAACATCGGCTACCTTTACGCGATTCAGCATGGAGCTAAGATTATCTATGAAACTGACGACGATAACTATCTTCTTCAATTTCCTTACAATGAGAATTTTCCTCAGAAAATAAATACTCTTAACTCTGAACTTGGTACAGTTAATGTGTATCACTATTTTGGACAACCCGATATTTGGCCAAGAGGATATCCTTTAGATTTAATTTCATCATCAGGTGAGTATTGGATTGATTCTAAAGAAGTGAGGGTAGATATCATCCAAGGACTTGTAAACGAAGACCCAGATGTGGATGCCATTTTTAGACTTACACAAGGTAAAGAGTTTCAATTTTCTCCCAATCCTCCTTGTGCACTGGAAAAATATGTTATTTGCCCCTTTAACACACAAAATACGATATTTAAATATGATGCATTTTGGGGTTTAGTGATTCCATCTACTACTTCTCAAAGAGTTTGTGATATTTGGCGAGGACTAATTACACAAAGGTTGCTTTGGGAAATCAATTCTCACCTCGCATTCGTTGCGCCTACAGCTTTTCAAAAAAGAAATCCTCATAATCTTATAAGGGATTTCGAGGAAGAAATTCAGCTATATCTACAATCTGGCAAATTAATCAATACTCTCAATAAGTGGACAAGTAGTCAGACTAAAATTGATTTATCAATCATTAGTCTGTATGAATGCCTTGAGCGTGAAAAATTTATTAGACAATCTGATGTTATTTTAATCAATGCATGGATAAGTGACTTGAAAAAAGTAGGATATACATTTCCTGAAATTGCAAAAGAAAATTAAGAGTATACATTTCCTGTTTATTGATGAGCTATTAGGAGATTTTGAAAAAAAATAGTCAGAATTGCTCAATGCTACTCCTTTCATGGTTGGAAGAACTTAGGTTATGATTGCTTAAGGGATGGGGAGTTCAATTTTGAAAAAAGATACCAACTTAAAAATATTGGTAATCTCTATTTTGTAAATCTCCGTTTTGATGATATCAAAAATTGGGAGAAAATTGTAAGATCACTGGATGTACCTCTAGATCTTAGTCATTTCAATATAGTGTCACGCAATCAATCACAAAATAAATGGTATCGTGAAATTTATAGAGAATTTCTTAAGAAATTTACTCTTTCTCAAAATAATTTTGATCAAATCTTAAATAATAACCGAGAAGAGATGTTGCATTTTTACAAAGAAAAGGAAGTCCAGCGGTTTATCGATAGGTGGAAACCCTTCATTCGTAATTAAATACGCTTTTAGAATAGCTGTTGGGTGATAAAAACTCGATAGGGTGGCTAAATATCTCTAGATAATTATGGTGATACAGGCTTGCGTCTATCACAACAAGCCTTAATCTTAGACAAAGATTGGTCGTATTTGTCCGGTGTATTCATCAAGTACTATAAAGCCTCGTTGGAAAGCTTCGTCTTAGTAATTTTTTTTTACAAAATAATTAATTACCATTCTGCATTTTGTTCATAACCAAATTGGGTTAACAGATGATTGTATGATTTTTTAAATGCACGCTTGTTTTCATCGTTAAAAAATATCTTCCAATTCCCAATCTGCCCTGGAGTGAATAGCATTCCATTATATTCTTTCTGTACCCCTGAAGTTCTATACAACTCAATTGCTACTTGTGTAATCTCATCTTCACTGATATCCATATTTGTAAAAGAAGCTATATCCATTATTGTTTGAAGTTGAACATCATCATTCCCACCACCTTGTGATCCTATTAAATCTTCAAACTTCACAATAAGAGTACGAGGGTATTCTGACCATGGTAACAATCGGCTATACCAGTTTTTTAGGTAAGATTTGCAGTTTTTTCCAACGATAACAGCATATAATTTCTCATCAAATGTTAAAGAGTCCCAATCATCGGGAACAGTAAAAAAATCCCTTGTTTTTTCCCCATTTTTCCATTTGTCCATATAAAAAACAAAAGAAACACATGCATCTCTTGGATCTCTACATTGAAATATGTTTTTATAACCTAGTTTATAAAGTGAGGAAGCAAAGTTTCCACTATAATGATGGCACTTTAATATTGCATTTTTTTGTTTTGCAATTTTCAAAGATTTTATAAATTCTTCAGTAGTCCCTCCAACTAATCCAACAATCCCTTTATTTGTCATTAAGTTGATGCATCTCATTAGAAGGTGTGTTCCACATTTTGGTATTGGTGTCAGGATGAAATTGCTATGAAGTGTTTCTTTTTCTAATCCATAGGTTTTACCTATAGGTTGAGTCCATAAAATTGTGTAAATTCGGTGATCACTGAGAAAAAAATGGTGA
>JBBDJA010000012.1:0-12698 GCA_040880105.1 Waddliaceae bacterium
GATTTAAAACCGTCCTCAAAATAGACTACAATTATCCATCACTTGACCTTTTGAACATTTGTTTTAGAACGAAGATTTACGAGATCTGATTATTTCTAGGCGTAAACAGAGAATTATGAAACAAAAATGCCCGATCAAAAGATGATCGGGCAGTATACCTACATAGGAATCTAGAGTGGATGATTTGAACCTACTCTTTATGTTCAGCATCTCCATCTTCTACGTCAATATTTTTTATCATACGCGAGTTTACAATGAAAACTTTTACTGAGTGCCATTGTTGAATTGTTTCTAACTGTCTACGTGTTAAATCACAGTTAAAGCAAATCTTTTCGATTGGGTTTTCTAAGAGAGCGTCAATGATCTCATCTGAAACAACTTCTAAGACAATATTCTTGATTTTTTTCTGTTTGATGAGCTCTTGAGCCAATTTAGGTTTAAACAATTGAATATCCTCAAAGCTCATTGTCTTTATATCTCCTAGATCTCGTTCTGTTATTCTTAGCTCTAGTTCTTCAAGATCAGCGGGTAACTTAAACTCTTCTATCTCAAATGGCGCACGGAAATGCAGTGATTTTAAGTTGTGATGTTCGATAATCTTATCAAAGTCTTCTTTGGTTATCTTTGAACAACGATCAAGATAGAGCTTTACAGACCTAGATCTCGGATCGGTTACGTACTTAATCCTTTCTGCGTTATTTCTACAACCTGCCTCAACATCGGTAATATGAGACATAACTTCTCGAGCAACATCGCGAGTCAGAACATCATGCACCTGATTGTATGCGTTTTCTAGGAACTTCATCCCATTAGCCTCGAACATACTTATCTTATTGCTAAAAACTGGATAAGTAGTGTTGAAAATATGGAAGTTTTGCAAAAGCCTGTGCACTTTGGTTCGAAAAATATTATAGGGGACCGTATTTAGAGGGATATTTCCGAAGTTGTCTTTTGCATTGACATTGGCACCCTTTTCAATAAGTAGGGCTGCCATTCTGTCATTAGTAGCATTGTGAAGAGGGGTAGCTCCGCGCTTGTTTTCTGCATGGACATTGGCACCGTTTTCAATGAGTGGGATTCCAGTGTATACACAACCAATGCTGTGAAGAGGCGTATTTCCGTAGGGGTCTTCTGCGTTGACATTAGCACCCTTTTCAATGAGGAAATTCACCATTTCTTTAGTATTAGCATAAATAAGGGCGGACTGTTTATTCGGACCTTGTGCATTGAGATCAGCACCTTTTCTAATTAAGAGAGTGACCATTCTGAATCTGTTCATATAAGTAGCACGAAGGAGAGGGGTATATCTCTTCTCATCTCTGGCGTTGATATTAGCCCCACCTTCAATGAGGACATTTGCCATTTCGATATCATCTCTATCAATAGCAATATGGAGGGGGTTAAGTTCCCTCATATATTTTGCGTTGACGTCAGCGCCCAATTTAATGAGTAAAGCTGTCATTTTGGCATCAATAGCTCTAGACAGGGGAGGCACTCTGCTCATACATTGTGCATTGATATCAGCACCTTTTCTAGTTAAGAGAGTTACCATTTCAAAATGGTTCTTTTCAATAGCACGAAGGAGAGCGGTTTTTGTACCGTAACAATTATCTGCGTTGACATCAGCGCCCCTTTCAATGAGGAGATCTGCAACTTCAACATGGTTTCTTTCCGCAGCAATATCGAGGGGTCGTATATTATGCATGGAGAATGCGTTAGCACTAGCGCCCCTTTCAATGAGGAGATCTGCCATTTCAACATGGTTTCTTTCCGCAGCAATATGGAGGGGAGTGCGTACATCCTCACCTCCTGACATGAAAAGATCTCTGGCGTTGATATTAGCCCCCTTTTCAATGAGGAGGTCTGCCATTTTGACGTTGTTTCTTTGAGCAGCAATATGGAGTGGGGTATGTCTACAATTATTCTTTGCGTTGACATTAGCACCTTTTTTGATAAGCAGTCGTGTAAGTGCTGTTTTATCGGAACTCACAGCTTTAAATAAAAGATCGTCTGCAGTTTCGTTTATAGCTCGTACTTTAGGAACGGCAATGGGACTGACAATATAGCGATTTTTTTTATTAAAAGCACTCACCAGTAAATTGAAACAATCGATTGCAACTCTTCCTGCTTTTTGGGCTGAATCTCTTCTTTCATTAAGAAATTCGGGATTTAATTCGTCTGCATGTTTAATTTCAGGATTATCTTTAATTTCTCCCATAAATACATGCAAGATTTCATCAATATCAACCCGTTCCGGACCTTGGCCGTTTGTAATATTTACCATAGTTGTATCTCTGTTGGATTTTAATTTAATTAATGATACTATCACACTTTTTTTAATAATTCTATTTAATTTTTGTAAAATATCACAAAATAGTTATTGTGTGAGAAAATGTGAATAAGTATCTTTTATGAATTAAAAGACTAAACAATTGATGAGATATATAAAAAACTAGGTCTCTTTACTGAAATATTCTAAAAAAGATAATATTGAGGGGCTGAATCTATCAAATTAGACGACTATAGATATTTAATTTTATAGAAGGTTGAATTTCGCTTCTCACAACGCTATTGTTGGCGATGACCATCGAATTTATACGTTTATACGGATTCAATCATTCATAAAAGGGCCCTTATGCAACGTGGTTCTATATGAGGGATGTGATTTAATTTATGGATATTATAAATCTGCAAATACTTTCTAAATGTGCATTTTAAAAAAATTGCCTGATATTCAGTAGAGTGTTACAATTTTTCCTTTTCAACTTTAGAAGATATACAACAATTCCCTATTTTGCTAAGTAGAGGAGATTATGCACTCACGAAGATGTACTCTCTTCATAAAGGAACTTTCATTCGATAGGAGTAAAGGAGCAAATGGCTAAAAAAAGACACAAAGCACTCATTATCGTAGAGTCTCCGGCAAAAATCAAGACATTGATGAAATTACTCGGCAACGAGTATGCTTATGAGTCATCCATTGGCCATATTCGAGATTTGCCCGAAAAAGATTTCGGTATTGATATTGAAAACGACTTCGAACCGAAGTATGTCACAATGCCAGATAAAGAGAATGTGATAAAGGCCCTCCAGTCTGCAGCAAAAAAAAGCGAAATGGTCTTTTTATCTCCCGACCCTGATAGAGAAGGGGAGGCAATTGCTTGGCACATTCTCCAGATTCTTCCGGAAGGAACGAAAACACAGCGAGTCACATTTAATTCGTTAACAAAGAAGACTGTATTAGAGGCTATTGAGCATCCTCGCGAGTTGGATCTAAACCTCGTGAATGCTCAGCAAGCGCGTCGACTTTTAGATCGCATTGTCGGATATAAAATTTCTCCCTTATTAAATCGTCGTCTGCATCGCGGAAGAGAAGGGTTTGTCTCTGCCGGGCGCGTACAATCCATTGCGCTGATCTTTGTTGTCGATCGCGAGAAGGAAATTGAGGCGTTTGTACCCGTTGAGTACTGGAATTTAGCTGCCTTGCTTCAAAAAATGAAAAGCGAACAAAACCTGCGCGCCTCTCTGTACTCCGTCGACGATAAAAAAGTGGTGAAAGAAAACCCCGACAATAAAGAAGATCTCTTCCTTATCCCAAATAAAGATGTAGCGGATCTTGTGCTTAAAAAAATGCAAGATACGCCTTACTCGGTAAAATCTGTTGAGCGGAAGGAGAAGCGGCGTAACCCTGTCCCTCCATTTATCACTTCCACACTTCAGCAAGAAGCGTCTCGTCACTTTGGTTTTTCTGCAGCTAAAACAATGAATATTGCCCAGAAGCTATACGAGGGGATTGAGCTTGGACCTGAGGGCGGAGAAGGTTTAATTACATATATGCGTACAGACTCGGTCCGTATTATCCCTGAGTTGATCCATGAAGCTAGAGGGTTCATTGAGAAAAAGTATGGGAAACAATTTTTGCCTGAAAAGCCCAATAACTATAGCACAAAAAAAAGTGCTCAAGATGCGCACGAGGCCATTCGTCCAAGTAGTCTGAAGTATGATCCTGAAAAAGTGCAAAAGTATCTGACTCGAGAAGAGTTTATGCTGTACCAGCTCATATGGAAGCGGTTTGTCTCCTCACAAATGACACCGGCAATTTACGATACTGTCTCATGTGATATTGTGAATACTAAAGGGATCGTTTTAAGAGCGACTGGTTCTGTAATGAAATTCTCCGGTTTTCTTGCTGTTTATGAAGAGAAAAGCGATGAAGAAATTCTCGATAAAGAGGATCAATTACCCGATCTAAAAGAAGGGGAGAGACTTGATCTTCTCGAGTTGATTTCCGAGCAGTCGTTTACTCGACCACCTCCAAGATACACAGAAGCCTCGCTTGTCAAAGAGTTAGAGAAATCCGGAATTGGACGACCATCGACCTACGCATCTATTATGAATAAAATTCAAGGTCGGGAATATACGTTAAAGGAAAAGGGTCGCTTAAAACCAACCGAGCTTGGACGCGTCATTGCACAAATGCTAGAGACGAATTTCACTGAGATCATGGATGTCGGATTTACCGCTGCAATGGAAGATGAGCTTGAAAAGATTGCAGAAAGTCAGCTTGACTGGAAGAAAGTCATTCGGGACTTTTGGGAGAAATTTGAACCGACTCTTGAAAAAGCGGAAAAAGAGGCGTTTGTACCAAAAATTTTAACCGATCGCCCCTGCCCAAAATGCGAGTCGCCGCTGCAAAAGGTGTGGTATCGCTCAAAATATTTTTACGGATGTTCTAAATATCCCGATTGTGACTATACAGCTGCAGCGGAAGAACTTGATTTTGACCAGTCGGATTATGCAGAAGATTTTAATTGGGAACAGCCATGCCCAAATTGCGGCGCAGAGATGAAACTTCGTCATGGGCGTTACGGAGCATTTTTAGGATGTACTAAATATCCCGAATGTCGTGGTATTGTCAATATTCCAAAAAAGGGGGAAATCGTCATTCCGCCTGAAGATTTGCCCGAATGTCCGGCGATTGATTGCACAGGCCATATCACAGCAAGAAAATCTCGCTTTGGAAAAACATTTTACTCTTGTTCAACTTTTCCCGAATGCGATGTGATCGTCAATGAAATCTCAGAGCTTCATCGCAAGTATGTGGATCACCCTCGCACCCCTTACGAGAAAAAGACAAAGAAAAAGGGGGGGAAAGGTAAAAAAACTGCAGCTAAGGCAAAAAAAGAGACGAAAAAGCCAAAGAAAAAACGTGTCACCAAATCACTCTACTTGTCTAAGGAGCTTCAGAACCTTATTGGCGAAAGCGAGCTTCCGCGCGGAGATGTCTTAAAGAAGGTTTGGGATTACGTGAAATCTAATGACTTGCAAGATCCTAAAGATAAGAGGATCATTCATCCTGATGATAAGCTTTCAAAGGTATTTGGCACCAAGGAAGAGGTTGGAATGTTCTCTGTCGCAGGTCTACTATCCAAACATATGCATAAAGAGAAAAGTTGAACTTTAGGAAACTAGGTCATTCCTAGGTTCCTTTAAACGTTCAATTTTAAATTTTTCTCTATAGCTGAATATTTTTCTATCTGTTATATTCACGAAAATTCCATGCATAACGGAGGGTAGGGATGGTTTCAGGTAGAATTCAACTCAGTGATTCAGATGATGATATCGATCTCTCTTTGGTTGCAGATGCTTTGAGGTTACCACCCCTAAATGAGGGTGTAGAGGAAGAAATACCTCTTCACGAAAGGATTTTCGATACTTCTCGATCTGTTTTTAATGAATTTCAGATCATCACTAAAAGTTTTGCAATTGATCAGTTCTTTTTTGATGATCACGGCAACGAAAAAGAAAATGTTACATTCACGTTTAATGCAAGCGTACTGAAAGACTTCAACCCTATTAAGCGTTATTTATTTGACCCCGAATTTAGATTGAATACCAAAATAAATTTGAGTCGTTATTTTGAGTATAATCATACGTGGAATCCCTCCTTTGAACATTTAAGATCTATTGTAAAAGAGAAAAACCATTCGATTGAACTCTCTCTAAGCCCATACGCACTCCTTGAAGTTGCTGAGAGGCAACAAGTCAAATCCCGTCACGAAATGAAGGTTGTACCAAAGGTGGTTAAAGTTGCTGCCGGTTCTGCTCTAATTAGTTACGTTGGATATATGAACTCTCAAGAGGAGATGAGTAGTCTCTTGGGTATTATTTGTTCTCTGTCTGGACTTATTGCTTGTAGTGTTGGAGTAACAAGCGGAGGTAGAAAACTCAATGAACAGCATTTAGAAACGACTCTAGAAAAAATACGAGGATTCATTGCTTGTAAGAAGTTATTTGAACAAAATATATTTTCTTTTCAAAAATTAGACGAGTTTAAGCGGATAATTTCTCATAGTCAAAACCAAGACTTAATCGATCGGGCATTGCAGGCAAGAACTCCATTTCAGCGCTTTAAATGGACGATTTTGGCTGCAAGTTCTGTAGAATCGCATCACCTTTCTATAGATTTAAAATTATAATTTTATATTTTTCTGTAATATATTTTTCTTTTAGTGCAAATATGCGGATATGGCAAATCATATCAACGCATATTCTTTTGACCAGAAAATTTCCGATTTACCTGGGGATCGATATGGAAGAGTGTACCGAACAAGGCACCTACATCGGAGAAACCTTAATTCGTCTACTGAAGATCCAATATTTCCAAAATTTTCCGAGTGTTCTCATCTTCGTTTACATGGCCTTAATGATTTAGCTACTTTAGTTGATACATATCGCCTATCGATTGAAAACCATCATCATGACCGTATTACAACTTTTTTTTATGCAGCTATTTCAACCTACCAATTAGGCTATACTTTTTCACTCGGCAAAACGCTTGAGCAAGCGGAGCCGGCGTCTAAACTTCCGGATATCTGTCAAAGAAATGCGTGTCACAGCAGTTTAATCCCCACATTGACTGTACGTGATTGCTTGTTTTTGCCGGGCTCAGATCTATATCACATGCTGAACAGAACAAACGAGCTGCCAAGAAAGGTAAATGAAGCGGATATGCGACTTGAATATAAAATGCGTCAAGTTGCTATCGACATTATAAATGAGGGGTCAAAGGGAAGTCTCACCCCTTTTAAAGCAACAAAAATATTGATTCAGAAGTGCAGTGCAGTTCTGTCCGGATGTCAATCGGATTTAATTTTAAAACTTTACTATGAGTGCAATCGAAAAATTGAAAAGAATTTAAATAAAGAGTACTTGCAATCCCTACTGGGTCTAACGATCGTGCATTCAAAAGATGAAAAGGTGATTTCATTAAAGAGAGTACAATTTATTCAAAATAAACATATCCTTCAATCAAAAATATACGCAAAATTCAAACAGACCACTTCTATTTTATTGAATAATGGTAAAAATAGTGCGTATTTTCAAGATGCAATTATGTATGCGTTAATTTCATTAATGAAAGGCCTGGATCGCAAGCGATTGCAAAATTTATTTTCCATACCACCTAAAGATTATTATTTTAATAGTAGTAGTAGTTGGAAATCAAAAGTCCTCGAAACTAAAGTTCGTTATTTAGTTGGTCAATTTCAAGTGATCTCCCTAGCGATGGATATATCTAAAATGATGGCTATTCAAAGAAAAAGAGATCGTCAAATCCAAAAGGAATTGATCGTTCAATTGAGAGGAAAAGACTCCATTCCTATTAAAATCGATACTTCATCTATAAAAAAGTGGTGTATTAGGTATCAAGTTCACGAATCTGCTTTTTTTCCGGGGTTTTTTTATTCATAAAAGTAGTTATTTCAATCTCTTAAATTTGTTTTTTTAATTCCTTTAATAAAAAACCATATTATATTAAATAAACGCTTAATTTAATGTATCTTAATAATTTTAATTTAAAATATTAATATGATAAATGGCGTAAGTATATACGATTTTGGACCTAAAATTGAGGATATTAATCCATCTCGAGTGCATAACCCCCATCGCAGAAATCTTGCCCCTTCTTTACAAGACCAAGTGTTTCCGGATCATGTGGAGTTAAAGGAAGAAGAAAGGGAAGAGCTGCAAGTCTTCGAGAAATTGGCAGAGAAGTATCGACCGCAGATCTTAAATCACCATAAAGATCGAATTACCGCCTTTTTCTTTGCAATGATCTCCACATGGGGAACCGGTCATCAATTTTCATCAGGCCCAACACTTGCACAGGCTGAGTCTGCCAGTCCACTGAAGGGGGTTTGCAAGAAGAATGCATGCCACAGCAGTCTTACACCTACACTAGTTGTCAATAAAAGAATTTGGTGTATGGGGAGTGATTTTTATATCATTTCAAACAAAACAAATGATCTGCCGAAAAAGATTAACGATGCGGATCAGACTCTTGAAGGCAGTGAAAAAAATGCTGCAATGCGTCAAGTTGCAATTGATATTATTAATGAAGGGTCCAATAAAGAGATTACGCCGATTGAAGGTACAAAGAAACTTATCAATAAGCTGAATGAATTTCTATTGAATAAAGATAATGTTGTTTTAAAACTCTATCTTGAAGCTAATCAATTGATTGAAGCAGAATTCCAAGAAAATGACTTTATTACCCTTCTTGGCTTTAAAGCAACAGAAGGTAAAGATAGAGATGCGATTTTCTACAATAGAATGCGCATGCTTCAAAGTAAGCATTATTTGCAGTCAACTATTCAAAGAAAGGTATGTGATCTTGGCTACACGATTTTAAAAGGTCAGAAGAAAATAGCAGCTACGCCAAAGAAGCGTGCGATTACGCCGAAGAAAAAAGTTACAGTCAAGAAAACAACAGAAATTTTACTGAATGAAGCTGTGGCATTTAGAGAAGAGGCTCAAGCGTTTTGCAAAAATGTAGAATTTCTTAAGAAAACTAATGCTTTTTGGAATAAAGTTGAGGTTCTTAATGAAGAATCTTCTGCTCTTAAGAGTGATGCTATAGCTCTTAAGGAAAAGGAAACTGTATCTAAAGAGATTACGGCATATAGAAAAAGGGCTGCAGCGTTTAAAAAGTCAGCGATTGCGTTTAAGAAAGAAGTTATCGCTCTTAAGAAAACCGCTGAAGACTCTAAGAAAGAAGTGGAAATTCTAAGGAAGCATGTGGATGCTTTTATAAAAGAAGGTACTGCATTTAAGAACATGTTTCCTTCTCAAATGAAGGATGCGACTCCCAAGAGACCTAACTACTTTGATGATGCATTGATTTATAAGTTAATTGACTCAATTAAAAAGAGTGATCGTGGGTGTTTGCAAAAGCTTTTTGCAATTCCATCTAAAGGATGTTTTTTTAAAAAGGGGAAACTCACGAGTTTAAATAAAAGACTTGAAGAGTTGGATACACGCAAAGGAGTGAAAGCTGTTGCTGACGATATATCAAAATTGATGGCAGAGCAGAGAGATCGTGAACGATCCTTACAAAAAGAGCTCATGGTAGAGCTAAGAGGAGAGAAGAACCTTCCGGAAGAGATGAATTTCGAATCTATTCTGAAGTGGTGTAGAGAGCAAAAAGTAGATGAATCGGCGCTGCTTCCGGAGTTTTTCTATTCAGAAGAATTAAAACAAAAACAGCTTAAAGCGCGCACCCCCAAAAAATCCTAAGACTTCTCTTTCTGCGCTTCTTCGTGGCCAAGTATTTGTGTGACGGATCCTTTGACGACTTCAATTTTACTTCCGTCATACATTTTTAAGATCACAGTCTCATCTAACACACGTACAATCGTGCCGATAATCCCCATAGCTGTCACTTTGTCGCCTTGCTTGAGACTTTTTACCTGTTCCTCTAGGGCCTTACGTCTTTTCTGTTCGGGGCGAATGAGGATAAAGTATAAGAAAATGACTCCGACTCCAATCATAATGACTGTTTGAAATGGGTCATTTTTTGAAGGAGGTTGGTCACTTTGCGCAAAGAGAGAGAGCGGCATTAAAAATAGGGGGAACAATTTTTTCATCATATACTCTTTAAGTTGGATAAATTTGTGAGACGCGGTTATAAAACGTCATCAGTTCATCGTTAAGAATAGCTTGCCTCATTTTTTTCATGAAATCAAGGTAAAAGGCGATATTGTGGAGAGAAACCAAAGTGAGTCCTGTAATTTCATCTACGTTTAGTAGATGTCTAAGATACGCTTTGGAAAACTGCGAAGTGTAGCAATCAAGTGTTTCATCAAGAGGTGTAAAGTCGCTTGCATACTTTCCGGCTTTAATTGAAACTTTCCCGCTCCAAGTGAAAGCAGTGCCATTGCGAGCGTTTCGAGTGGGCATGACGCAGTCGAACATGTCAATGCCGCGCATGACAGCTTCTACAATGTTTCGAGGAGTGCCGACCCCCATTAAATACCTTGGCTTTTGCTCAGGCAAAAAGGGAACGGTACACTCAAGCATTTCGTTCATTAGTGCAGCCGGCTCTCCGACAGAGAGTCCCCCGATTGCATAGCCGTCGAAATCAAGCGAGACAAGTTCGGTTGCAGATTGCTGTCTCAAAGACGGCTCCATTCCGCCTTGAACGATGCCAAAAAGGCTTTGATGGGGCTTAAGTTCGTAGTTACGGCAGACCTTTCCCCAGCGAGTGGTGCGATTGAGTCCCTGCTCAAGCTCTTTGGTCGTACAGGGGTAGGGGGAGCACTCATCAAACGCCATGACAATGTCAGAGCCGATGACTTTTTGGATTTCCATACTCTCATTTGGACCGAGAAAATGTCTTGAACCATCGATATGGGATTGAAAATGCACACCTTCTTCCGTGATCTTATTTAAATGCGAAAGAGAAAAGACTTGAAAGCCGCCTGAATCTGTTAAAATATTTCTTTCCCAGTTCATAAAACGGTGAAGTCCACCTGCCTTCTTGATAATTTCAACACCTGGCTTTAGCATCAAATGGTAGGTATTTCCCAATATAATCGGGACGTTGATGTCAAGAAGCTGTTGGTTAGTCACAGTTTTGACAACCCCTCGGGTTCCAACGGGCATGAACACGGGGGTCTCTATTGGGCCGTGGGATGTTTCAATGAGTCCAAGGCGCGCTTTACTGTTTTTTTCACTTTTGTGTAATGTAAATTTCATGGATGTCATGTTTTTCTTGATAAAATTGCGATATTTTCAATATGCGCGGTGTGGGGGAACTGGTCGACAGGTTGGATGGAGTCGATCTTCCAGCCTTTGGAGAGAAGTTCCCTAATATTTTCAGCCTGAGTCACAGGGTTACATGAAATTGAGACGATCTTTTTAGGGTTTAAGTCGATTAAAGAGCGAATAGCCATAGGGTCAAGTCCAACTCGTGGCGGATCTATAAAGACAATGTCTGCATCGGGTATTTCATTTTGATTCCGAAGTTCAGATAGCTTGGTCTCTACTGCACCTGTTTCAATGCGGACATTTAAACATCCATTGTTTTTCACATTTTCTTTCGCATCTAGAGTAGATTCGGGGGCGAGCTCAATGCCAATGACCTGTTTGGCAAATTTCGATGAGGAGATGCCAAGTGTTCCGGTTCCGCAGTAAAGGTCGTACACAATGGATTCTTTAGAAATATCTGCAAGCTCAATGGCTTTGGTATAGAGTTTTTCTGCTTGCTTTGTATTTGGTTGGAAAAAGGCAGTAGGGCTAATAACAAAATCTAGAGCGTTTTCTTTAATATAAAGGGTTTCGGTTATTGTCTCTTTCCCATAAAGGTGCATTTCAAAAAACTGAGTGGGACTGCCTTTTTTAATTTGATGAATACGCAAGAAAATGCTCGTTGCGTCTACTGCCTCTTTTACGCATTCGATGAATTCTTTGATTTCATCTTCTCTCATAGAAAATTCAGGATTGCCGGAAACGGTCAGCATGACCATTTTTTCTTGTGTGCGAAGTCCTTCTCTTAGAGTAAGCGTTCGGAAAGTGCCTTGATCGGTATATGGATGATATCCATCAAGGCGACTCTGTTCCCACCAACTCTGCACGCTTTTTTTTACTTGAACAAACCACGGAGGGCATAGATGACACTCCTCTAGAGTGAAGACTTTTCCGCGGCTTCCTTCCATAATCAGTCCTAAATGCTTTTCTTTTGATCGACTCGAAGAGAAGCTAAATTCCATTTTATTACGGTAATTCCATGGAGGGTCGCACGCGATAATAGGGGAGAATTGAGTGGTTGGGTCAATCAGATCCTTAAAGTAATCCTTGACCATCTGCTCTTTGTAAACAAGTTGCTTTTCATATGGCATTTGTTGCCAACGACATCCGCCGCAACTTCCAAAATGAACGCATCGCGCCGCAATCCGATCTTTTGACGGATGTAGGAGTTCCTTTAGGTTACCCTTTTTTCGATTTTTAGCAGCAAGTACTCGGTCGCCCGGGATAGTGAAGGGAACTTCAAGGTCTCCAACACCGTTGCCTTTTTTTGAAAAATGGGTGATCTCTGTTTCGATTATTTTTTCTTTTTTCACAGCAGATAGCATACTTGAAATCTGAAAAAAAAGTAAGAGGGATCAAAAAAAGAAAAGGGGAAGCTGTGGCTTCCCCAAAACAATTAAGAATTCATTAGCTACGTGTAGCTCTTCTTCTAGAAGGAAGCTTAGCTGTTCTTCTTTTTGGAGCTGCTTTTCTTTTAACAGAAAGGGGACGTGCCCGCGCTGCAGCTTTTCTTTTAGGAGCCGCTTTTTTATTTGCAGCCGCTTTTTTCTTAGGAGCTGCTTTTCTGCTTGCAGCAGCCATTTTTTTCTTAGGAGCCGCTTTCTTCTTAG
>JBBDJA010000012.1:12798-28529 GCA_040880105.1 Waddliaceae bacterium
GAGCTGCCTTTTTGCTTGCAGCAGCAACTTTTTTCTTAGGAGCTGCTTTTTTCTTAGGAGCTGCTTTCTTTTTAGGAGCTGCCTTTTTGCTTGCAGCAGCAACTTTTTTCTTAGGAGCTGCTTTTTTCTTGCTTTTAGCTTGTTTTGCAAGCTGCTCAATTCCCTTGATTGATTCTTTGCGGAATTGTTTAGCAATTTTTTCAAATTTAATAGAAGCTGTACGTACGCGCTGAGCTGCAGCTCTGTTTCCTGCTTCTACTTTTTCAGAAAGATCTTCTTTAATTTGATTCAGAAGACTTTTCATGTGGTTTATTGTCTGTTGTAAAGTCATTTGAGGTGTTCCTCCTTTAAAAAAATTAGGTTACAATTCTCTGTGTATTAACTTTGGGAAATATTGTGCAACATTTTTTTTAAAAAAAAGAATTTTTTTATCTAGTGATGCACTTTTTTTTTCAAGTCAAAACCATTTAAAGTCCCTTTTAAAGTAGAATAACGGGAAAAAAACAGTTATACTGATCTCATGTTTTTTTTCTGCATTTTTTTTGCATTTTTTGCAAATTTGGACGCATTTGACGACGATGAATCTTTTTTTTCTCGTTACACAGTAAGGGAATATCTGCTTTCTGAACCGGCGGCAGCTTCCCATCTAAGGCAAATCTTCCATAAATTTCCAAACTCTAAGCGATGCATTGACGCACATTTAATTTTTGCTTTGAGAGCAAAAAGAGAAGCGCATACTCTTTTTGATCCGGCTGCACGTGAAGAAAAGTTAAAAGAGGCGATATTTGATTTTGAAACTGCATTCGACTTTTATGATGAACGTCAATTTTTAGATTACGAGAATTTAATTGCGCATGCCAAGTTAGAGCATGCAAAGTCGTTTTTGGAAATTGCTCAAGAATCAAGTCCGATTAAAAAAAGCATCTATTTTGAAAGTGGAATGGAGTTTTTAAGACGTCTCTATACGGAAAGCCAGCTACCTGAAGCTGTGATGCATCAGGTACTCTATCTACTCCCGTATCATTTGGTTAATGAAGGAAAAATTGATGAGGCTGAAAAAATCCTTACCGCTGCCGCTTTGAAACAAGAAGGAAAAGAGCTTGCAAAAAGTTGTTTCTTGCTGGGTCAAATTGCCTTGGAAAAAAAGCGCCCGAATGAAGCGCTTACGTACTATGCTTTGGCACAATCTCATGGGAAAGGGGAGTTAAGTCCCTCAGAGCAATTGAAACTTTGGATCTCACAATCTAAAGCTGAATATCAAATCGGCAATGTGCGCGCAGCTATGCGTCTTTTAAGCCAAGTTGTGAATTGTCCAACGGCATCCAGTCTACGCATTGAGGCGATGTTCATGCGTGCGGAAATCTATCGATTCCAAGGAAGGGTTGATCTTGCAAAAAGTCAATTGGAGTCAATTGTGAGAATTGGTGGAAAATCTGCTAAACGAGCAGCACAGCTTATTGATAATATCGATTGAGAAAAAACTCTCACTCCCTCCATTGTAGATACAACAAAGAGTAAATAGGGGAATAACTATGCACTGGAACATCATCTTAATTTTGATTGGTTTTTGTTCTCTTATTGCGTTTACGGTTTTTATCGAACGGTTGATTGTCTTGCATCGGTCCGAGGTTGATATTGATCGCTTAATTATCGGCCTTCGGTCGGCTGTTATGGAGGGAAACTTTGTGCAATCCATTCAAATTTGTGAGAAGGCCGGAGGGGCTGTTGCTCGAATGGTTAAATCCGGTATTGAGAGGCACCACCAAGCAAGAGAGCGAATCGAATCGGCAATGGAAATTTCTGGTCTTGTTGAAATTGCCCGCTTGGAGAAAAACGCAAAAATTCTTTCCGTCATTGCACATATTTGCCCTTTGATTGGACTTCTTGGAACGGTTGTTGGTTTTATTGAGGCGTTTTCTGAAATGCGTATGAGTGGACTTGTCGATATTTCCGCCTCACGTATCGGTGCTGCCATGGAGTATGCGCTTGTCACAACGGCAGCTGGGTTAGTTGTCGCAATTCCCTCTATTTTAGGATATAATTATTTGGTCAGTCGCATCGAAGCTTTTGTTTTGGAAATGCAAACAACTTCTAGCGAGATCGTAGACTTATTGATGCATCGAGATGAATTTTAAAACAAAGCTAAAATCCACAAGTGCCTTTGTCGATTTAACCCCTCTTGTCGATGTGGTTTTCCTTCTTCTTATCTTTTTTTTAATCACATCAGACATCCTCCCATTAAAATCTCTCAATATTGAAACTCCATCTTTGAACGTAAATTCCACACCTCTCACCACTCAACTTGTTGTGGTGCTTGACTTGCAACATGTGATTTACGTCGGATCAAAAAAAGCGATAGTCGACTTAGCCTCCTTAGAAAGCTATTTACGTAAAGAGATCAAAAAAATCGAAGATGGGGAGGCAACCCTGGTTCTAAGTGTCGACAGAAGAGTAGAGTATGGAGAATTTCTTAAGGTCTTTTCGATCTGTCAACAAGTCTCAAGGCGATTAAGGTTGGTGTATCAGAATGTTGACGATTAAGGGGGGAAATCGACTCGCAATTCAAAAATTGAAGTTGCAAGAGCAACGGCCCATTGTAACAGCGTTTGGGATTGCATTTTTATTTCATTTTCTCATGATCACTCTTTTTCAGATTCAAACAATTCAGCCCGGGGATGTGGAAAGTGTTTTTGTTCCATCGTGGATTGAGCAAGCCGAATACCCGGAAATGGGGGTGGGTCATGAAGAAGAAATCGATCCTTTATTTGGCTTTCCTTTCAATGAGGGGCACGGGTGAGTATATTTTACACAACGGCTAGTTTTTTATACTTGTCATTGACATTCGGAAGTGTCATTTGTTTGTGGATCTGGCATCACCTAAAGGTTCGGAGGCGCAAAACTTTTACTGCCAAAAAGTCTACAGTGTGTGAATATTGCCATTTTCTGTATCTGATAGAGAAAGAAAAAGTCGTGAGCTGTTGTCCAAGATGCAGCTCCTACAACTCAAGGGGATAATGTCTTTATCAATTGCAATTGACCAATCTGTTCGCGGGTTTTTTTCCGGCACACTCATCAGTCGTTTGACCGGCGTGGTACGCGATATCAGTATGGCGGCGTTTTTTGGTGCGGACCCCTCTGTAGCAGCCCTTTTTATCGCTCTTAGACTTACGAGTTTTGTTCGTCGTCTTCTAGGTGAAGGGGGGATGCAAACCGCTTTTGTCCCTCAATTTGAGCAGATCAAAGCAAAGTCAAAAGAAGAAGCTGCATATTTTTTCCGCGATCTCATGCTTTTTCTCGCTCTGCTTCTTGGGCCGCTTGTGATCTTAACAACATTGATTTTTTCCTATTTTTCAACATCAGAGGTCATGCATTTGACCGGTGTTTTATTTCCCGGAATACTCTTTTTAACCCTATATGCCTTAAATTCTTCATTTTTGCTCTGCTGCTATTCGACCTTGTCGGCAAGTCTTGCCCCAATGATGCTAAATATCATCTGGATTATTGCCATTTTTTCTTTTAGAGAAGAACCGGTAGAGGTGGCGATTGTTAAAATTGCCTGGATGCTTGTCTTTGGGTATTTGTGTCAGTGGTTGTTTACACTGCCGAAAACAGTGACTTCTTACCGCAATCTTACAAGTCATTTTGTGAAAAATATTCAACTTTTTTCCAGACAAAACCGTCGGTTATTCTCTTCTCTTATTCTATCTTTAATTGGAGTGGGAGCCACACAAGTCAATAGCTTGGTCGATGTCTTTTTCGCAAGGATTGCAGATCCAAGCGGACCTGTCTATTTGTTTTATGCTCTTCGGATTGAACAATTACCGTTTGCTCTTTTTGGCCTAGCATCTGTGAATGCGGTCTTCCCTTCCCTTTCTGCTGCTGTTCATGCAAAAAGATGGGGTGAATTGAATGAAGTATTGCAAAAATGCATGCAACGACTATTTGCGCTTCTCATCCCTTGCACAATTGCCCTTTTGGTTCTTGGAGAAGATGTCATTCAGCTTCTCTTTTGCCACGTGAACTTTACTCTTGCCGATGGCTTTGTGACAACAAAAGCGCTATTTGCGTATGGACTTAGCCTTATTCCCGCAATTTTTGTCCTTCTATTATCTTCTCTATTCTACGCGCAAAAAAACTACCGGTTACCGGCGCTCATTAGTCTTGCGATGGTAGGAGTTAACGTGTTGCTCAATAGCCTCTGTGTCTTCGGGTTTGGATTTGGAGCTGTCTCGGTTGCGATAGCAACAGCCATTTCATCTTGGATTAATGCCTCTTTACTGATCGTTTTTCTATTTAAAAATATGCCTGAAATAGAAAAAGTGCTACCTAGAGAGGGGGGAAAAGTTCTTTTTTCTTCGGTTTTAGCGGGGATTTTTACTCTCTCTTTTTCAATACCACTTGGATTACTCTTTTCATTTATGATCAAGTGTCTGCTGTTTACCCTCGTTCTTTTAACATCACTTCGCCTACTTCAAGCAAAAGAATCTGAAAGAATGATCTTTAACCTCTTTATTCCTGCAAGATATCGTGCGGATATGTGATACCCCCTCGGTTGGGATCTCTATGGACAGATCTTGATCGGATATCTCGTGTCCTGACTCTATCAGTCCGGACACCCCTCTCATAATCCGGCGGGGTCAGAGTTTCAATCCTTGAAGGGGGTGAAGAGGGTTGCGGAAGCACATATCCTCGCAAACGCGGCTCTTCAGTCGCTCTTGGTCGTTCAAAATAGGGGGCGATGGATTCAGCACGGTCAATCTGGTAGGTTTCAGATGGCCCGCGACGGTTGCTTGGTAGCAGAATCTGCCTAGGCTCAGATTGATCTTGGGGTGTTGGGGTGCTAATCGGTCTTGATTGGATCCTTCGTGGCAATTCGCGCCGTTCAGGTTGTCTTGGAGCAGCCGGCTGGAATTCTCGTGTTGCAGGTTGCCTCGGAGAGGTCGGTTGGAATTGTTGTACTGCAGGTTGTCTTGGAGTAGCCGGCTGGAATTGTCGTATTGCAGGTTGCCTCGGAGCGGTCGGCTTAAGTTCTGGTGCTGTAGATCTTCTTGGTCTAAGGTGCGGCTTCCTTGGCTCTCTTTCAATTGCAGGGGGCCTTGGAGTTGCTCGTGTTTCAGGTGTTCTTATCTGACGAGGAACCAAAGTCTCAGCTCTTGATCTAAAGATCGGTCGTCTTGACGGGCTTGGCAGCTCTTGTCTTCTGGGTTCGGTAATTTGAGGAACTGCTCTTTCTACTCGACCGCGAGGGGTCACTTGCCTTGGGGTAGTAATTTCCGGCACTCTTCTGATGGGTCGCTCTTGAATAGAGGGGGTTTCTGCTCTTCCTCCTCTTGGACTTAAGATGGGAGGCCTTGACCTTTGTTCCGGGCGGTCTTGGATCGAACGTTCATCCTGTATTTGCGGGCGTCTGATTCGCGGTTCAGCGGGCCTTAATCGATTGGGTTTAGTTGGCAAGGTTTGAGGATCCGGACGCACTCTTCTGCGAGGAGGTGCCGAAATTGTTGGTTTTTGCAAGGGTGGAAGTTTGCCTGTAACAGAATCAGGTTCTGATCCTGAAGGAGTTAGAATTTCTCTTGCTCTTTCCGGAGCCGCTTGAGACTGAATTGCCTCCATGATATTTTGATTGTCCGGAATGATTGGTTTTTGGCTGTTTGTGGTATCAAAAATCGCCTCGCGAATTCGACTAGGCTTAACAACTCCTTGTGAGGTGATCACCCTTGGCGGCGTGACATTTTGAAATAGATGGATCACTTTTTGATTGGGCGGCGGCAAGTGATTTGCTATTGCTGTATCGATCCAAAGGGGTTGCGGAAAACCGGGATGTCCCCACCACCACCAAAGTCCCCATTGGTCGTGCCAGGGAAGACCCCACCAACTATTCCAACTCCACCAGGGTGGCGTGCAGCAGTAGTATTCCCAGAACTCGGGATGGAAGTAATAATGATGTTGATAAAAGCATAGGTAATTCGGATAATTGAAAAAGAGTGACTCTACAATAATGTAGGGCGCTAGAATAACTGTCGGCTCAAAAGAGGCGTTTTCTCTTAAGGCGGGTCTGATCCACTGACTTGCGTATGCAACGCCACGCTCCTCAAGTGGCCAATCCCAAAAGGCGGGCACAAATACATAACCTCCCTCTCTCCATATATAATGGGCAGGTGTGTACACCCAGTTGGGATCGAGCCTTTCAAAGGTTCCTGAAATCCATTGATAGTTGCTCTCTTCGCGTAAATACTGCCAAAATCCCGGTGCCCAGAAATAGTCCTCTCCAGGAGGACGGGTTGGGATGTTTTCATCGGTTTGATCGGGAGGAGCCTGATCAAGATACTGAATTTCATTCCCTCCTACCTGGCTCCAGAATCCCGGGATCCAGACTTCACCTTCATCAAATAACTGCCACAATCCGGAGATCCACTGGTGTCCGGGAGGGGGTCTGCGCCAAATTCCGCTGATCCATATAAAATCCGCTTCTCTTTCATCAAAATGCCAATAACCCGGGATCCATACAGTGTCGCTACTTGGTTGCGCAGGGATCCTCTCTGTTACCGGCGGGGGCGGCTCTTGATCAATCGCCTGAAGCGCAACTGTTTCTTTTACAATCGTAACAAATCCTTCATGAATGTATTCCCCCCTATTTTGCGCTTGGAGAGCTATCGTAAAGAGGCTGAAAAAGAGTAAGTAGGGGCGAATCATGGATTAACCTAAGTTTATAGATATTTTTAACCTATAGCCTAAGATGGAAAGTTTATGCAAATTTTTTATTTTACAGCTGTTTTTTTGAGTCTCTCAAGAGCGGCAGTCAGTTGCTTGGTCATTTCTTCGCGCGCCTGCTTTGCCGGAAGGTCTTTGAAATCTTTAGGGTAGATGGGGGTACCATATGTGACGGTAATTTTTCCAACGGGCCACGGAAGGAAATTTTTTCTTGGCCATGCCTGGCCGGCCCCGCTAATATAGGTAGGTACAATAGGGGCTTCTCCGCGAAATGCAATGAGAGAGACACCGGGTTTAATTTCAAGGAGATTGGTATCAAAACTGCGCTCTCCTTCAGGAAAGATGACGACTTTTTTACCCTCTTTTAAAATTTGAAGAGTGAGCTTTAACGAGTGAAAGCTCTCTGCAGTTTCGTTGATAGGGTTTGCGTTTAATTGTTTGAGAAACCATCCAAAGGAGGAAAACCTAAAAAGCTGAGATTTAGCGATAAAGTGCACCTTTTCTTTAATAGAAGCGCCGATAATAGGAGGATCGTAATAGGAGCTGTGATTGGGGGCAATGATGGCAGCTCCCTTAGGCAGATTTTCTATTCCATAGACTTGGAGGCGGTAGAAGAGGTGGAAGATCATTTTGAAACAAAAATGAAAAAACGAATACAATTTACAAAAACCAGCTGAATTTATTTAGCTTTTGTATCGCGAAACTCCAAAATGATGTCAATGATTTCATCAACTGTAAGATCTGATGTGTCAACGACAAGGGCGTCTTCATGTTGTCGAAGAGGGGAGATCTTCCGTTCTGTATCAAACGTGTCGCGTTGATTAATCTCTTTGAGAACATTTTCAAATGTTAGATTCTTTTCCTCTTCAGGAAATTTTTCGAGCATTTCTTTATACCTTCTTTCAGCTCGTACATCTGGACGGCCTGTAAGAAAGACTTTAATTTCGGCATCAGGAAAAACAACAGTTCCCATGTCTCTCCCTTCAAAAACAGCATTTACACCTTCTGAAAATTTCCGTTGAATATCAACAAGCGTCTCTCGTACCTCTTGGATTGCAGCGATTTTTGAGGTTAACTGTGTCACTGCAGGCGAGCGAATTTCACGCGTGACATTTTCCTCGTTCCAAAAATATTGCTTCTCATCTTGGTTGATTTTTATATCAAAAACAAACGAATCGAGGAATTTTCTAAGTTCTGCTTTATCATTGTAGTCAATGTGATTCTTTATCAGTGCATAGGTAAGCGTTCTGTACATCGCGCCGGTGTCAAAATAGATGAATTGAATGCGGCTTGAAAGTTTTTTTGCAATGGTGCTCTTCCCTGTTCCAACGGGGCCGTCAATTGTGATGATCATGAGTACGCCTTTAGTGTTTGTAAGAAAAAGTATAGAAAGGGAGTTGCAAAGACGAGAGAATCAATTGTGTCAAGAACGCCGCCAACCCCTGGGATATGCGCGCTATCTTTTACACCGATATCTCGCTTAATCAGTGATTCCGCAAGGTCTCCAATAATCATAAAAATTGCCAGGGAGACAGCTAAAAAAACAGCTTGAGATAATCCAAGTAATGGATGAGGAGTTAAATAATTGAAGCAGATGGTAATGAGAATCGCAAGCAAGGTTCCACAAGCGGCTCCTTCCCAAGTCTTATGCGGACTGATTGACGGAGCAAGCGATTTTCTTCCAAGCATTGACCCAAATAGATATCCGCCACCATCAGTTGCCGCTTTGATGAGCAACAGATAAATCACCCACAATTTCCCGTCATCTAGATAGATGATTCGAAGAATTGAACTTAAAGGGAGCGTAAGATAACCGATTCCAAAAAGCGTCATAGCTAAGGAGAGAAGAGGCTTGTCTCCAAAATAAAAGTAATAGCAAAATCCAAAAAAGAGTGTAAAAAAGAGAATTGCCTCTTCCAAAAGAAGGGGATGGCCGATCCAGATTGCCACTAAATAAAGTATCGTTGAGGTGATCCCTAAGTATTTCATTGAAGGATATCCCTTAGCTTCACATAAGTGATACAGCTCAAAAAGAGCAAGGCTAAGAATGACAGCGCACAAAACAGGAAAAATTAAAGAGAAAGGTCCTTGGGAAAGCCATATGGCAGACAAAGAGCCGATAAGTAAGAGAGTTCCAATGAGAGTGCGATAGACAATCGGTTGCACGGCCTTATCCTCCAAGTCTTCGGTTGCGTTTTTGAAACCAGTCAATAGCTAAGCTAAGGTCTTGTTTAGAAAAATCCGGCCAAAGGGTAGTTGTTATATAGAGTTCTGCATAAGAAAGCTGCCAGAGTAAAAAATTACTGAGCCGATTCTCACCACTTGTTCTAATGAGTAAGTCCGGGTCCGGCCATTTGGCGGTATCAAGGAAGGAAGAGAGTTTTTTTTCATCAAGTTCGGTCACTCCCTCTTCTATCATCCGGTTAAAGGCTCGGCAAATTTCATTTCGACTTCCATAGTTCAAAGCCAAAATCATACAGACATTGTCCAGGTCTTTTGTTGCATCTTTTGTTTTTTTTATCTCTCTTTGGATCTCTTCAGAAAACTGTGAAAGGTCTCCAATCGTTTCTAAACGTATGCCATTCTCGATCATTTCCTCTCTTTTCACAATAAGAAATTCAAGTAAAAGATCCATTAATTGATCGATTTCATTTTTAGGACGCGCCCAATTTTCTGTAGAGAAGAGATAAAAGGTGACAAATGAAATACCGAACGTGCTGATATTGAGGACGGTTTCAATGATTTTATTTGAGCCTGTCTTGTGGCCAAAAAAGGATTTTCTTAAATTTTTTTTCGCCCAGCGACGATTGCCGTCAGGAATAATGGCAATATGCGTTGGCAATTGATTGCCGCTGGTGTGAGGAGTTTCACTTCGCGAGTCGTTTTTTGCGTGAAAAATAGGCGCTAAAATTCCTGTCATTCTTCAGCCTTTAAAACGTCCATGAATGCGGATTGAGGAATGTTGACTTTACCGATTTCCTTCATGCGCTTCTTTCCTTTCTTCTGCTTTTCCCAAAGCTTTCTTTTACGGCTGATATCTCCACCGTAGCATTTAGCGGTAACATTTTTAGAGAGCGCGCGTATCGTCTCTCTAGCGATTACTTTTCCGCCAATTGCAGCTTGAATAGGAACGCGGAACAGTTGCATGGGGATCACATCTTTTAGCTTTTCACAGATCGCTCTTCCTTTTGATTCTGCTTTAGAGCGATGGACCAGACAAGAAAAAGCGTCGACAGGTTCTTCGTTTACTCGAATTTCAAGTTTGATAATATCGCTTCGACGATAGTCTTTATGGTCGTAATCATAAGAGCCATACCCTTTGGTGATCGACTTGAGCTTGTCATTAAAATCGGTGATAATTTCATTCAAAGGAAGCTCAAACGTAAGAAGCAGTCTCTTATCACTGACATTTTCAGTCTTTAGACAGCTTCCTCGCTTATCAGAACAGAGATTCATTACAGCCCCCACGTACTCTGCAGGGGTCATTAGAAAGCACTCAACCCATGGCTCTTCAATCCAACTAATCGTTGAAGGATCAGGGAAAAAGACCGGATTATCCACATGTTTTTTCTCTCCATTCGAAAGTAAGACATGGTAGACAACGCTTGGGGCTGTAGAGATGATATCGAGATCAAATTCTCGGCTTAAGCGTTCAAAAACGACCTCAAGATGTAAAAGTCCAAGAAATCCGCATCGAAAGCCAAATCCAAGAGCAGTGGAGCTTTCTTGCTCGATGTAGAGAGCTGAATCGTTCAGTTGTAGCTTCGAAAGACCATCTCTAAGCAGAGGGAAATCCGATGAGTCAATAGGATAGATTCCGGCAAAGACAACCGGTTTGACCAACTGGAATCCCGGTAACGGCTTCTTAGCGGGATGTTGCGCGAGTGTAAGAGTATCGCCAATTTTCACTTCGGATGGATTTTTTATGTTGCATATAAGATACCCAACCTCTCCGGAATACAATTTGTCGACCTTTACTTCTTTTGGAGTGAAAATTCCAACTTCAAGCACTTCATACTGTTTATCAGTGGCCATCATTTTAATGCGCATGCCTTTCTCTAATTCGCCTGAAATCATACGGACATAAGTCATGACTCCTCGATAAGTGTCGTAGTGAGAGTCAAAGACAAGTCCTCGGAGGATGTCATCTTCCGGCTCTTTAGGAGGGGGGATCTTCTTTACAATTTCTTCTAAAATGTCTTCGATGCCAATGCCGGCTTTTGCTGAGCAATGCACAGTTTCTGAACAGTCAAGACCGATTACATCTTCGATTTGGCGCTTTACTTCCTCTGGGTTTGCTTGTGGAAGATCGATTTTATTTAAGACTGGAAGGATCTCTAAGTCTCTTTCTAATGCTAGATGGACATTGGCTAAGCTTTGCGCCTGGACGCCTTGTGCGGCATCAACGACTAATAGAGCCCCTTCGCATGCAGATAGGGAACGAGAAACTTCATAGGTAAAATCCACATGTCCGGGTGTGTCGATCAAGTTTAATTGGTAAATGTTTCCGTCCATTGACTTAAAAAGCATGCGTACAGGTCTTGCTTTGATCGTGATGCCACGCTCTCTTTCAAGATCCATATTATCTAACATCTGCTCTTGCAGTTCGCGTGTTGAGACAGTGTGTGTAAATTCAAGCATGCGATCGGCCAAGGTGGACTTCCCGTGATCAATGTGGGCAATGATTGAAAAATTTCGGATATTTGGGTTATACTTAGATGACATATTATTCTAGAATTTTAGGGTCCCCGGTTATTTTGGAAATCCAGATGACTCATTTGGCGATTTAACTAACTAAAGGGTTGCGTCTTGCGGCTAAGATGATTCGAACATCCACCGAGTTTCCTCGACTAGAACCTGAATCTAGCTCGTCTACCGATTCCGCCATAGCCGCAGTTGATAATAAATAGTAAATCACATTAGAATTTTATGCTAGGATTTCATTATGACAAAATACAATAAAGATCACCCGTTTTTAGCGACTATAAAAAAACGATATTCTCTTTGCAGCGAAGGGTCTAAAAAGCACACACACCATATCGTTCTTGATTTAACCGGATCCGGTTTAACT
This sequence comes from Waddliaceae bacterium, assembly GCA_040880105.1. Lineage (GTDB taxonomy): Bacteria > Chlamydiota > Chlamydiia > Chlamydiales > SLOH01 > SLOH01. The sequence continues at coordinate 24,581 of JBBDJA010000012.1, forward strand.
TATGAGGTGGGTGATTGCATCGCGATTTTTCCTGTCAACGACCACCAACTTGTTGAGAAGACATTACAAGCCATCGGTTCGACTGGAAAAGAGGTGATTCAAGACAAAAAGACCGGCGAAAACTGGATTCTTTATGACTATTTGCAAAAAAAAGCGAATTTGCGTGAAGTGACCCGTAGCCTGGTAAAAGAAATCATTAATAAAGATCCCCTTGATGAAAAAAAAACGCGACTGGAAAAGCATTTACAAGGTGGCCGAGAGAAATTTCAAGAGATCCAATCGCATTTTGAAGTTTGGGATTTACTTAGCGAGTATCCGGAAGCAACATTCTCTCCACAAGAGCTTAGCAACCTACTTCTGCCGTTACTTCCAAGATTCTACTCAATTGCCTCCTCTTATCAAGAGGTTGGTGAAGAGGTTCATTTAACGGTTGTTCTGCAGGAGTATGAGACCAGATGCACGAGACGACTTGGCGCATGCTCTCACTACCTTTGCTCTCTTGTTCCTCTTGAGCAATCCGTTGTTCCAATTTATATCCAGCCTCATAACGGATTTACTATTCCTGAAGATCTAAACGCTCCCATGATTATGATCGGTCCCGGGACCGGAGTCGCTCCGTTTCGCGGTTTTCTACAAGAACGGGTAGCAAAAGGGGCTACAGGTTCCCATTGGCTGTTTTTTGGTGAATGGCATGAAAAGGAGAACTTCTTCTATAAAGAGTATTGGAAAGAGTTGGAATCTCTTGGAAAACTTCGGCTCGATGTGGCATTTTCCCGTGATCAAGAAGAGAAAATTTACGTTCAGCATCGAATGAAAGAACACAGCAAAGACCTTTTTAATTGGCTACAAAGTGGGGCTTTTCTTTATGTTTGCGGAGATGCAAAGCGGATGGCAAAGGATGTAGAAAAAACGCTTCTTGAAATTATTCAACAGGAAAAAGGCTGTGATGAACAGGAAGCAAGAGATTATATTAAAAATCTGCGCCGCTCAGGAAAATATTTAAGAGACGTTTACTAAGACTCTTTCTTAACAGCAGTTAAAATAGCAAAACACTGCACACCGTCCCCACAACCAAAATCTGTCAGACCCTCGCCTGTTGTTGCAGTGATCCCGACCTGAGAAGGGGTGATTTCAAGAATCCGCGCAATATTTTCTCGCATCTTAGGGATATGCTCCAGAAATTTCGGGCGTTTGGCTTCAAGTGTGATTGCAAGATGTTCAATTTGAAGCGAGCCTAATGTTTTTAGTCCCTCTTTAAGATAGACTTCACTATCGACAACCCCTTCTTTCAAGCAAAGTTCATCTGCGATTCCACCTAAAATAGGGATAGTTGTAAGAGAGCTAATTGCATTGCAAATCGCATGAAAGATGACATCGCCATCAGAATTTGCATTAAATCCCGGAACCTCATCGAAGACGATACCGCCAATGACGCACTGTTTTGAAGAGTCTGTCGGCAAAAAGCGATGGCTATCTTGACCGATACCGATTTTTGTTGTCATAGATCTATTCTGACACAATATAAAATCAGTTGTCAAGAAACGTATAAGAGTGGTATCTAATTGAGCATGGAAGTTCTTAAAATAAAAGGCGGCGGGTCACTTAATGGCAAAATTAAGGCCTCCGGCGCTAAAAATGCTGTCACTAAACTGCTTGTCGCCTCACTGATCTCAGATAAAAAGTGCGTTTTTTATAACGTACCGAATATTGGGGATGTCGAGATCACAGTTGCCCTTTGCCGAGAAATCGGAGCCCAAATGCATTGGGATAAGGAAGCTGGAATTATTGAAACAGTGACACCTGAGTTAAAGACCTCCTACGTACCCCAGCGATTTTCCGGTGCGAACCGCATTCCGATTCTCATGATGGGAGCGCTCCTCAGCCGTACCGATGAAGAGATCATTGTCCCGACAGTCGGGGGATGCAATATTGGCCCAAGGCCTGTGGATTTTCATATCGAAGCTCTTAGGAAATTAGGCGCAGTTATCGAGTATCGTGGCATGAAGCGAGAAGGCGCATATTTTGCCCATGCACATAATGGCTTGAACGGTGCTGTTCTCAATCTTCCGTATCCTTCTGTCGGCGCGACCGAGAATAGTATTCTCGCTGCCGTCACCGCTAGGGGAACGACAATTATTAGAAATGCAGCCTCAGAGCCTGAAATTTTTGAACTTATCCTTTTTTTACAAAAGCTTGGCGCATGTATCACAGTCGATGTAGATCGAACAATTCGCATTCAAGGAACAAGAAGATTCTATGAAGTCGAGCACACCGTGATACCCGACAGAATCGAGGCAGTCTCTTGGGGAATTGCCGCTATTGCTACCAAGGGGCGAGTGTTTATCGAAGGCGCAAATCATGAGCATATGATTACGCTCCTCAATAAAGTACGCGAGGTCGGCGGCGGATTTGATGTGAAGAAAGGGGGAATTGAATTTTTCTACGACGGGCCGTTTCAAGGGGATATACACTTAGAAACTGACGTCCATCCCGGGTTCATTACGGATTGGCAGCAGCCCTTTGTTACGCTTTTGACACAAGCCACAGGAACTTCAGTGATTCACGAAACGGTCTATGAAAATCGTTTTGGCTATACAGACACTTTAGTTGAGATGGGCGCAGACATTACTCTCTTCCGCCAATGTCTGGGGGGAAAAGAGTGTCGCTTTGCCACTCAGTCACACGCGCATAGTTTAATTGTAAAAGGTCCGACACCTCTTAAAGGCGGTCATATTGAAATTCCCGACCTACGTGCCGGTTTTGCCTATTTGATGGCTGCTTTAATAGCAGACGGAACTAGCACAATTTCAGGCTTAAAATTCCTTGACCGTGGATATGAGACAATCGTCGAAAAGCTTGGCTGCCTTGGCGTCGATGTTGTCCGCGTAAAAGAAAATGTAAAGAAGGAAAAAGAAGCGCCCTCTTTGCTTTTAAAATAACGATTCTCATTTGAATCGTCAGCTCTTTGCTTAGTACATAAAATCTCTTGCGTTTCTGTTTGAAAAATCGCCTAGTCCTTTAAAATTTTCGGTCGATATTACCTCTAGGCTCATCAAATTTATTCTGATTTTTTGTTTTCAATTTACAGACTTTTCATTGGACTAAGAAAGATCTGAATAAGATTAACCCTCAAATTTAGCCTCCTTTTACTAAAATTCGCACTACTTAACCAAAATTTGAACGGACTATATTCATTTAAAAATTCCTATAAGTGACTGATACAGGAACCCTTTCGTTGAAATTTGGTGAAACTTATCGCTAAATATAGTACAATGTTTCTCATGCTAACAATTCCTAACTTCATATCGTTTTTACGATTACCCCTCGGTCTGTTATTTTTAACACACGATATTTACGTGCGAACTGTTGTTGTGATTTTAGCCTTATTGTCAGATGGATTAGACGGCTTTATTGCACGCCGCTACCGTCAAACCAGTCTCTTTGGCACATTGTTAGATCCAATCATGGATCGATTCTTTGTTGTCTTTGCCATCTCCATTCTCTTTTATGAAAATAAAATCACCTATGGAGAGAGTTTAACACTCTTTGCCAGGGATTTTTCTGTGATGCTGTACGGATTTTATCTTATGATAAGAGGAAGGCTCAGTCGCCTGCATTTTCGAGCGATTTGGATCGGAAAGGCTACGACCTTTTTGCAATTTCTTGTCATTCTAGCATTGATCTTTCATGTTCAGATTCCGAACTTCATTTACATTCTATTTGTTGTATTGGGTTTCCTCGCTCTTGCAGAGCTCTATCTCACCTCGAATCATTCCCGTTCTCACACAAAAGTTCTTTAGGAGCTCTTAAGGAACCCCTTCTAAATAACAATATCTAAGAAGTGATGAAGTTTATGTTCTCATATTCTGTTCCTTTTGTTTCATATCGAGGGTTTTAGAGCGTCTAGGTTGTCAATTGTTTCATTCTTCTAAGCGGGATAGAGATTATC
>JBBDJA010000013.1:0-28378 GCA_040880105.1 Waddliaceae bacterium
AAGTGTTTGCAGATTTGGAAGATCCTTTAAGTGCGCAAGGCCGGCGTCTGTGATTTGTCTGCAGTAGTTTAGGTAAAGAGTTTGCAGATTTGGAAGATACTTTAAATGCGCAAGGCCGGCGTCTGTGATTCGGCAGTGGTCTAGGTTAAGTGTTTGCAGATTTGGAAGATCCTTTATCTGCGCAAGGCCGGCGTCTGTGATTCGGTAGCAGAAGCTTAGGTCAAGTGCTTGCAGATTTGGAAGATCCTTTAAATGCGCAAGGCCGGCGTCTGTGATTCGGCAGTGGCCTAGGTTAAGTGCTTGCAGATTTTGAAGACTCTTTAAGTGCGCAAGGCCAGATTGGTTAAACTCAAGACGGGACAAGTTAATTGATTCCAGGTAGTGAATTTTAGCAATCCCTTTAAACTGTTCATCGGTAATCTCCCTGAAATCAGAAAGGTCGAGATGGTGTGAATGGATTTGATCAGCAATCTGGATCGCTTCATCTACGCTTTTAGGCTTAAACTCTTCTGTACCTAAAGCAGATAGTACTAATTTTTGTAGTTCTGGGGTTAGGGAGATTGCTTTATTAAGAGAGTTCTTTGCGTTTATAACACTGCGATTGCCAATATACTTAACTGGGTGTTCGGGATCTTTTTTGTTCAAATATTTTGCAACATAGTTAAAGTCATTGACCACAACAGTTCCCTTTTTAATTGCAAGTTCTCTTCTTTGATTGAGGAAATCACTGTTTACTTCATCTAGACCCAGTTTAGAACTATCCTCAATTGCATCTATAAATCTATTTAGAGCAAATTGTGTATAGTTCCATTTTGTAAGTAATTTAAAGTATTTGATCGCTACTTCTCCTGAAGCTTCTGCTAAGTCTCTTCTTTTGGAGAGGAATTCAAGGTCTACTTCATCTATCGACTTGATTTCAGTTTCATCTCCAATTTCGCTCATAAAATCTTGTAAGACATCATTTAGAAATGTGCGTGTTTGCGTCCTTGAGTTGTAAGGGCTGTATGGTAACTTTAAGCTGTGAGTCTCGGATGAATCTTCAGAGGATTTTCTTTTTCCCAAGATACTTTGGGATGCCAAATGCGCTCTGTTTTCGGCGCTATTTGATTTTTCGTTTTGTGCTGAGGATGATAAAGAGGCCGTGGCTTTCAGTTTTTTAGGTTCAGATCCGGCATTGCTTTCATCTCTTACCCATTTCCCCAATACGCTTGCTATTTGGGCGTTCTCCCTATTATCTGGATTGTTCGGTACATTATCGGGATTAATTGGGTTATTAATAACTCTTTGATTATTTGTGGTTGGATTCATATTTATAAGTCTTTAATTTAAGAATGAATAGTTCATATCAATTAAATGTATTTGTTTCAATAAAAAAAGGTTTTGGAGAAATCTAATTTTCTGCTTAAAGTTTTTTCCAGTACGTGATACGCTTCTCTTCTCTAAATCATAAATAAAGGTTCTACTCTTATGCAAATTCAATTCACAAACGAGCAGTACAAATCCCTCGTTAAGGCCGTTTATCTAGGTAATTGGATGGTCAATGCCAACTTAGACGAGGAAAATAGAGAAACAGAATACGAAGAGCTTCTGGATTATCTACTTTCCCAGGCAGATGCTTTCGATGCCAAAGATCTAGTTGAGCAAGATAGCGAGTCAAACTCTCTTGTCCTCACCGAGGAAGTCGAAGAGCTTATAGAGTCATATAAAGAAAACTATGATCAAGCAGCCTTCTGGGATTCACTGATCGAGCGCCTCTCATTCAAGGAATTGACCGAAATACACGGAATTGAGGGTCTTCAAAAGATGGAGGGTCAAGAAATTTTTGAGTTAATGGAAAAAATGGCTGATAAATACTCCACTCTTTTAGAAGAAAAGGGACTTGACGCTCTTCACGTGGAAGGAAGTGTCTAATCTAAAGATTTTAACGGTAGTACTGCTCCTTAAAGCTGCCTTTATTCTTGGATTTATCCATTTTGGCGGGATCGGGCTTGCGCCCGATGAGGCGCAGTACTGGCTCTGGAGTAAAAACCTCGACTGGGGATACTACAGCAAACCAGTTGGGGTAGCGTTAGAGATTTGTTTCGGATGCGCTCTCTTTGGCGATACAGAGCTTGGAATTCGTTTCGGTGCAGTTTTACTCTCTACTCTCCAGGGATTTGCCGTCTATTACCTTGGGCGGCAGTGCCAATTATCACCGCGCCTCTCGACTTTAGCCGCGATTATCCTCACCTTGTCACCTGTTGGAATTTGGGGCTCCTTTATGGCCACAACCGATGGGGGGATGGTCCTTTTTTGGACCTTAGCGATGGCAACTGTCGCAAAAGCATACTCTGAAAATCGTCCGATTGATGGAAGGTCTCTTGGTATTTTCATCTGTTTTGGCGCGCTTTTTAAGTGGACGATTTTTCTGTTTTGGCCGCTCCTTCTGCTTTTTCGCCCTAAGGTAAATGATTTTTGGAAAGGTGCGCTCCTTTCCGGAATTGGGCTCCTCCCAAGTCTCATTTGGAATATACAACATGGATTCCCTACATTTCTTCATGTATGGAATCAATCAACCGGCGGACCGACAACGCAGATCGGGTTCGGGGCGGGGAACTTCTTTGACTTTATCGGCGCGCAAGCGCTTTTGTTCACTCCCATTTTCTTTATTGCCTTTCTTATAGGTCTTTTCTCTATAAAAAAAGCGCCGCCTGCCTTGCAATTTACGGGTTTGTTCTCCTTTGCTTTGCTTTTTTTGTTTAGCGTGCTGGCTCTTTTTCAAAAGATACAAGGGAACTGGGCGGTTTTTGCGTTCTCTGGCGCAGCGGTCTTTGTTGCGTATCAATTAGTTGAGAAAAGAGCGTGGGGGTATGTGGGGATTGCGGTTTCGGTTCTGTTTTCTACCGCTCTACTTGTTTTACCGATCCCTTATCGAGCAAATCCTTTCCGTCATCAACTCGGCTGGGATCGTCTGGAGTCGATCCTTGACGATGCCGGGTATCGTCCCGAGGAGGAATTTCTTTTTGCAGACAAGTACCAGATTGCAAGTATTGCAAGTTTTTATAGTCAGGGGAAAAACCGTGCGTATTTTTTAAACCTTCACGGCGCAAGAGAAAATCAGTTTTGTTACTGGCCGGGACTTGCAGATGAGCAGCTTGGGAAAAGCGGCTATTTTCTGTTGATTGAAAATGCATTACCAAAGAGTGAACTAGAAGAAAAATGTGAGAGTTACTATCAAGAGTTAATTCCCTTTTTTAACCAAGTAGAATTAATTACGGTAAGAGATTTATTGAAAAATAATAAAAATATTGTTGTGTTTAAGTGTTTTGAATACAATGGTTTAGTTTTAAAAAATAACAAACAATTTTAGGAGAATATAATGTCATTTTCATTATCCGAGGGTTCTGCATATCCGAACTTAAGCGCTCCTGTTCATCAGGCGCGGGTTGTTCAAACGCATCATTTAGGGATAAGCGATTTTGCTTCCTTAGAAAAGGTTCAAAGTTTTTGCAGCCATCCGAGCGTAAAAAAAGTGCGCCATATCGCAATTCCGGTGATCTTATTTGTCGGCGCTGTAAGTATTAGTAGTCTAGCAAGAAATGGTCTCACTTTTCTAGTGAGTGTGATCCCGGGTTTGATCGCTGGATCTTTTAAAGAGAAATCTCTTGTCATTAACTTTCACCAAAATGGCATTTCTGTAAATTATCAGCAGGTATTTAAAAAAGTGCAGTTAGAGAAAGAGGGTCAACAAAGTGCACCGGGTCTGGATGCGGGGAAGGCACTTACCCTTTTGCAAAAAGCTAAGAAAATGTGGAATGATCCAAGAGTTGAAAACATTAAAAAAATAATCATTCCTATCTTGGCGATTGTTGCCGCAGTTGCCGTTGGTGTGTCGATTGCCTCCTTTAGTTTAGGAATCCTTGCGGGTGCTGCAACGGGTTTCATGATTAGCAGCATGGTCAATCATACTTTCCAGGTGAGCACAACTGAGGATGGATTCAAAATCATCATGTAGTATTGTTTGCGGGTCTGATTATCAGATTGACCCGCAGCTCTCTTTTCTTTATGCTGTTTATTCAACCGGAGCTTTTATGTTAGATATTAATCTTATTCGCGAAAATCCCAAAGAGATCGAGGCTAAACTTAAAACAAAAGATCCTGAGATCGATCTATCTTCGATTCTCTCTTTAGATCACGAACTGCGTCAATTAAAGACAAAAGTCGAATCGCTTAAAGCCGAGCGCAATTTGGTGTCTAAAGAAATTGGAGAAAAAAAGCGCAAAGGGGAAGATGCAAGCGAAATTCTAGAACGCGTCTCTACTCAAGCCGATGAAATTCATGCACTCGATCAGCAAGTAAGAGAGGTCGAAGAGAAATTTGTAGACCAATTGTCAAGAGTTCCGAATCTCCCAATGGACGATATTAAAGTCTCATCAGACCCAAAGGATAATGTGATTGTTAAGGAGTGGGGAGAAAAGCCGACCTTTTCTTTTGAGTTCAAAAACCACTTAGAACTTAATGAAGAGCTGAAACTCTTTGATTTTAAACGCGGCGCTGAAATTACCGGAACAGGATGGCCAGTCTATAAAGGCCTCGGAGCGATGCTGGAATGGGCGCTGATCAACTACATGCTAAGCGTAAATATCAAAAATGGGTTCCAACAATGGATGCTTCCCTCTCTTGTGCGTCCGGAAGTGTTGTACGGATCCGGTCAATTGCCAAAATTTGAAAACCAACAGTTTAAAGTTCAAGATTCCGATTTTAATCTCTATTTAATCCCAACAGCTGAGGTCCCTCTGAACGGGCTTCATGCAAATGAGATTTTCGATGAGAGTGAATTACCCTTAAAATATGTTGCCTACACCCCGTGCTTTAGACGAGAAGCCGGAGCGGCAGGTTCCAATGAACGCGGACTTATCCGCACGCATCAGTTTAATAAAGTGGAGATGTTCTGTTTTGCAAAACCGGAAGAAAGCGGTAAGATGTTTGATCTGATGGTTGCAAATGCCGAGGAGATTCTGCAAGGGCTTGGGCTTCATTATAGAAATGCTCTTCTTGTGACAGGAGACATGTCATTTTCCTCTGTTCGCACGATAGATATGGAAGTGTGGCTCCCCGGACAAGACCGTTACTATGAAGTCTCCTCTATTTCAAACTGCACAGACTACCAGTCAAGACGCGCGCAGATTCGCTTTAGACGAAAAGGAGAAAAGCCCGAACTTGTTCACACATTGAACGGCTCTGGACTTGCCACGTCTCGCTTAATGGTTGCGCTACTTGAAAACAACCAAAATGCCGACGGGTCAGTGAATATACCGAAGGTCTTACAGCCGTATCTTGGAAATCGGGAAAAGATCGAGGGATGTTAGCAGTCGAAGCGCCGATAGCTTAACGTTGACATCAGCGCAGTAACTTTTTTTAACCCAGCTCCTGGCATCGCAGATGTGGTTGTGAAATATCTTAGCTATGTTTTGGCGGCCTGACTTTGGCAGGTCATTTGCCTTTAATATGTCGATGATCAGGTGTTGGGATAGCCCCCAGTTGATTTTTTCTAGTTCGGAAAATCCATAGAGTGTAGAAAAGCAGTCTTGTTTGGTAATACGACGCCTAAGCTTTCTAAAGCTGTATACATCTTTGCAGCTTTGGATATCGGATTGCTTGACCTTAAACGTTCGTTTGGCTCTCTTTGGATTTAGAGGCTTGTTAGGACAAGCCCAAGATTTATCTAATTTAATGAAGAAAAGGTCGAAGGTCGGTTCTTTTTCATCTTTAGCTTCATCCAAGTGCGAATATGTCTTTTCAAAGTCATAGACAGGCTCAAGTATTTGACTCATCTCTATGCGATCATTCGTTGTCGGTATCTGTGCTGACATTTCTATCCTTGTGGGTCGGCTTGAGGAATCCTTGAGTAGATTTGGGAGTACACTTTTTGCGGCTCCAGCAGTTGGTCAAAGTCGGGGTTGGAGTCAAAATAACTCATGAGTCCATTTAAAACAGCCTCTCTCATTGAGGGAGGAAGCTCTCTTAGAAGCTCTTGAAAGAGTCTTTGAGCTTCACCGGCTGCTTGATCTTCCGGAATACCAATTTTTCCACTCACAATACCCGCAAACTCCTCACCTGTCAACCAACCTGTCTCTGCGCGATAAGAGACCGCTAAGGCAACAGCTAACATGATTAACTTTGCCATTGTCACGTAATTTTGCGCTCTTTCAGGGGTAATGGCGCCGGTTTCCATTCTCTGCGATAGCATCGACATTAAATACTGATTGATTTCATTTCCATTCACTTTTGAAATCGTCGCGCGAGCAAAATTTTCCGCAAATTCGGCAGTCACAGGAGGTTTTCCGCTATTTGCAGCTCCTGAGATTGTTTCACTTGCCGCTTGATAGACAAGTCCTGTAACAAAGAGGTTGATTGCAAGTAGCATCTCACTTTGAGCGGCAGGGTGAACCATTTCAGCGGCGTGTTGAGAGATCGAGACAATCGGGTTGGCAGCGACACCTTGGGTGCTTACGGTGTCAACAAGCATGACATCGGCAATTCCGGCAGCTGAGATGACTAGGCCGGCAACCATAAATGGAATTGCATCCTTAGGGTCGCTCTCAGAGAGGTAGTTTTTTGTTCCTTCTATAAGATTTGAGTAAAGATTATCGTTTCTTGAAATGGGGGGGAGATCTCGCGTCCATTCGTGCAGGCCTTGTGCAGCGGAGAATTCAGGTGAGGCGATCTCCTCTCGCAGTAACTCGCGAAAGGCCGGATTTTGGATCCTTCGTTCCTCTTCCGCACGTTTTTCTTTTGAAATTTCCTCGATATTGTCAAGCCAGCTATCTAACATCTTGCTGATAATATTATTCTCAGCACTTGACATCAGAGCGCTGATCTGTTGAGGGCTTGCAATCTGCGGAGAAGATGCGGTTAAGTTTTCTAAAATTTCCTGCGCTTGACTCTGCATGATCGAACTTAAGAGGGCGGGGTTTACAAATTTGGCCTCTTCTTGAGTTTCAGCGCTTGGAGAGACTCCCATTGTGGGGTCGACATTCGGGGTGTCACCGTTGATGGCATTTCCATTCATAATTAAGACTCCTTGAAAGATAAGAGCGTAGGGAATAAGATATTAAAAAATATTAAAACCTTACCGAATCCCTACTTATATTATATATAATAATTATTTAAATTGAAAGGAAGAGATGACAGACCACTATGAAGGCAAAAGCGCCCTTTCTCATGTAGCGACACGCAAAGCCGAAGGAATACTCTCATTTGCCGAAACACACGGAACTGAAATTCCGGGCCATTTCCACGCGTTTGCCGACGCTCTTAGGGGAAGTTCCCTTTTATTCCTCCTGCACTGGTTGCTGCTTAGGGGATCCAACGAATCGGGACCCAGAATGTGGTCATTACTTGCGATCTTTTTTTGCGGCTGGTTATTTTGGAATGTGGGGCGTTCGACATGGCTCGGTTTTTCAAGACTTGAGCGCATGCACCGCATTGTGGAGCAGGAAAGAAGTGAAATTAAGAATCACAGAAGCCAAGAACGTGAAGAGCTCTCTGAGCTCTACAGGGCAAAAGGCCTAGATGGAAAGCTTCTTGAGGATGTAATAGATGTCTTTATGGCAGATGATGAGAGGTTACTACAAATCATGGTCGATGAAGAGCTCTGTTTGAGCTTAGGTACCCATGTTCATCCCTTGCAGCAGGGAGTCGGAGCTGGACTTGGCGTTTGTGTCGCAGGTGCGCTTGCGTGGATATGCTGCTTTTTTCTTCCGGAGACCGGCATTTATATCAGTACGATCCTTGGTGTCGGGGGGGGTGCTTTGATTTCTGCCGTTTATGAAAAAAATCAAGTCATTCCAGCTATTGTATGGAGTATCGGCATTGGGGCTGTGTCATCCGGAATGGTCTATTTTTTACTTCAGGTTTTGCATGCGTACTAATTCAACAGAAAGCCAGCCTACCTATCTTTTTGAACCTTTCTTTGAGAAGGGTCAGTCTCTAGAAGATAGTCCATTTCTAACGCCTTATTCGCGAAATTGGGGAGGTCGCATTGATCTAAAAGCCTCTTTACTTGCAGCGTTCTTTTTGATTCTTTCGTTTGCTTTTTCATTTTTCCCTGCACTGGTTCCATATTCCAAGATCCTTCTCATTATGGTCTATTTTTTGTCAGGAATTCCGGCTTTGATTGAATCGATTGAGGATTTACTCAATATGGAAGTCAATATCGATATTTTGATGACGATTGCTGCATTTTCTTCTGTTATAATCGGAAGCGGAATGGAGGGGGGGCTCTTACTTGTGCTTTTTGCAATATCCGGATCCATGGAGCAGGCGGTGCGTGCAAAAGCCTCAAATGCGATCCAAGAGCTACATCACCTCTCGCCCTCATTTGCATCTGTTGTGCAAGAAGATGGCTCTTTGCTAGAAAAATCGGTGCGGGAAATTGAAGTTGGAACTCATATTCTTGTAAAATCAGGTCAAGTTGTTCCTCTGGATGGAGTCGTTGTGGAAGGTGTCTCTTCTGTCACACTCGAACATCTAACCGGGGAGAATTTTCCGGTGACAAAAAAGGCCCCTGACATTGTACCTGCCGGCGCTGTCAACTTGGAGGGAGCTTTAACACTCCTTGTCACACGAACAAGTTCAGACTCTACCGTTTCAAAAATTATTCAACTTGTAACAGAAGCGCAAGAGGCAAGACCGAAATTGCAACGTTGGTTTGATCGGGTCAGTGAATCTTATGCAAAAGCAATTATTCTTCTAGCCGCTCTTTTCTCCACAACGTTTCCCTATCTCTTTCAAATGCCATTTTTAGGAACTGAGGGCTCCTTATACCGCGCCCTTGCATTTTTGATTGCAGCCTCTCCCTGCGCGCTTATTCTTGCGCTTCCGATCGCCTATCTTAGCGCGGTCAGTGTGTGTGCGAGAAGGGGAATCTTGTTAAAGGGAGGCATCGCCTTAGATGCCCTTGCAGCCTGCTCAACTATTGCCCTAGATAAAACAGGTACCCTCACAACAGGAGATTTGAACTGTCTCGGTGTTGAGCCGTATGGAGAGAACTCTTTGACCAAAGAGGACGCTCTTGGTATTGCGTATCAATTGGAAAAAAATGCTGTGCATCCGGTTGCCAAAGCAATTTTAGGCTATGTGAAGGGGAAAAATATTCCAACTTTTAAAATTTCAAATTACCAATCGGTCCCCGGATATGGTTTGGAAGGGAAAGCTCTCATTTCAGGGCGCGAGCAGACCGTTTACATCGGACATCCGGAGTATATTAAGGAGCAGTTGGATGAAAAGTTGCTACGCGATGTGCAAAAGATCAGAAATCAGGGCGAAATGGTTTCTATTTTAAAAATTGAAAATGAAGTCTTTATTTTTCGATTTCTCGACACATTAAGGAAAGATGTCTCTGCGACTATTCAAGCGCTACAAGAGGAGTGGAAAATGACTCTGGTCATGCTGACCGGGGATCATGAAGAGAACGCAAAGCGGATTGCAGGTGAGGTTGGTATTGAAAATTTCAAAGCGAACCTTCGACCTGAGGATAAGTTGAGATATATCTCAGAAATGTCTGAGAAAAAAGGGCTTGCTATGGTTGGAGACGGAATTAACGACGCTCCTGCACTTGCACGGGCAAGTGTTGGGATCTGCATGGGAAAAGTCGGAACAACAGCTGCAATGGACGCCTCAGATATTGTCTTTCTACATGACACGATCGACAGGTTAGATTGGCTGGTTGGTAAAGCGCATCAAACCCAAAGAATTGTCAAACAAAACCTTGTTGTGGCAACAGCTGCCATTATTATCGCAAGCTTTCCTGCCTTGGGAGGCTATATCCCCCTTTGGCTTGCTGTCGTAATGCATGAAGGGGGCACAGTACTTGTTGGTTTAAATGCCCTTCGTCTATTAAGGATTTAAATCCTTTCGCATCAAAAAACCCCTAGAGAAGCTCATTTTTTAAGAGGCTTCTAAAAAGTCGTTTTCTTCTTGTAAACTTTGCTGTTTAAGGGTATATCTCAAAATAAATTTCGACAGATAGGTTATGAAAAAAGAACGAAGATTGACAGAGTCTCAGCTAAATGTTGCCATTCAACAAGAGAGTGAGAAATTTAAGGAGTATTACGCTTGGATTGAACAGGCGATGCCGGATCTTTTTTTTGAAGAGGTGAAGCTAGAAAATATCATGCTCATCACTCACAGCTTAATGGGCTTTAACCTACAAGACTACTTTACAACGATTAATATGCGCACGAGCGCAATTGTGATGTGTTTGGACAGCGCAGATGCCGATCTTAGAATTTTAAAAGGATATGCGATGTATGGCATTAAAAACTATCGGGCCTACATCTCCAAATCTCCCCCTCCATTTCCCGGTGTGAGCGCAAAGTTGCGAGTCGCGCAGATTTTCTTTACCGAAGCGATCGAGAGCGCAAAAGAGCCCCTTCCACAAGAATTAACAAAAGAACTTCGCGCCCTTGTGAAGGAGCGCAACCCAAAAGTTACTGATGAGGAGTTTGATAAACTCATTTCGGGTATGAATTCCCGTTTTTTACGCTCACTTCCTATCGATCGTCTAATTTTAGCACTCGATATGTTTTTCCGAGCGAAAACGCGAGATAACTGCCAGTATGTGACAAGATACAATGAAGATTGGGAAGAGAAGAAGACCCCGTCCCTTCAGCTAGTTCTTGCGTGGAGGAATACGCCGAAACATAATTTTTTGTACCGAATTGTTAGGGTGATCCATCGACACGGCCTTGTAATGCAACGCGTCAATGCGACCTATATTAACCCCTATAGCCCCGGAAATATTTTAATTATGGCGCTCGGACTTCACGGCAGCGATGGCCAGGCCGTTTGGGATGTAGCAAATATTCCGGAGTTTTTACGTGAACTTGCGACTGTTAAATACTTTGCGAGTTTTGATCTGATCGATCAAAAGCTTGTAAAGACCAAAATTATCTCAGATGTGATGGGAAATCTTGTGCGCGCAATGATTAATTTTGTGCACCAGTCTCTAGTCTATCTTGACCCACACCTTTATACAACAGAGCATATCGAAGAAGATCTGTGTCGTCACCCGGCTCTCATTTCTAAGATTTGTGAGTCATTCGCTTTTCGCTTCGACCCCCAGCGTCACGATGTAGAGAAGTTTGAAAGTTTATTTAAAGAGTCTCTTGAAGAGATTAACCTACTTGACACAGGACATCCCTTTAATGATCAAAGGAGAAAAAATGTCTTAAAGCAGGCATTGCATATGGTCAAATATACTCTCAAAACAAATTTGTATCGAACAAACTACACCGCTCTTTCTTTTAGGCTTGATCCTGAGTATTTAGACCTGCTTCCATTTGATCGCACGCTGAAATTCCCTGAAATGCCGTACGGAATCTTTTTCTTTAAGGGAATGCATTTTTTTGGGTTTCATATTCGCTTTAAAGATTTATCCAGAGGGGGTCTAAGGACAGTCTATCCTTCTATAGTTGAACATATTGAGACCGAACAGAACAGCGTCTTTCGCGAATGTTATAACCTTGCCTATACGCAGCATAAAAAAAATAAGGATATCCCTGAAGGGGGCGCAAAAGGAGTCATCTTTTTAAAGCCTTGGGACAGGTTGGAGTCGGAAGCGACCATACTTGAAAAAGAGCTTACAGAATCACATGTCGATCCCGTTGAAATTAAGCATAAGATGGACGATTTTTATAAGCAGCAGAGAAAAGAGTTTCTGTATCAAGCGCAGCGTTCATATATTGAAAGCTTTATTACGATCATCAACTGCGATCTCGATGGGAAGATTCGCGCAAAATATATTGTCGATTACTTAAAAAAGCCCGAGTACATCTACTTAGGCCCGGATGAGAATATGCACGACGATATGATTGAGTGGATTGCAAGATTCAGTTTGAAATATGACTACAAACCCGGGAGCTCTTTTATTTCCGGTAAACCAAAGCTTGGAATCAACCATAAAGAGTACGGTGTAACCTCTCTTGGCGTCAATGTGTACATGGAAAAGGTCTTGAACTACCTTGGAATTGATCCTGAAAAAGAGACTTTTACAGTCAAAATATCTGGGGGTCCTGACGGGGATGTTGCGGGCAATCAAATACTCAATCTCAATCGATACTACCCAAATACCGCAAAACTTTTAGCATTGACCGATATTTCCGGCACTATTTACGACCCGGAGGGCCTTGATTTAGGTGCCCTTGAGGAGCTTTTTCATCAGCAACGTCCCATTAAGTACTATCCCCCGGAAAAACTTCACAATGAGGGGTTTTTACTTGATCGCGAAGCAAAACGAAAGAAAACAGCATACGCGCAAGAGACGCTTTGTATGCGGATGAAAGAGGGTAAATTAATTGAAGACTGGGTCTCCGGAAGTGAGATGAATCATCTCTTTCGTCAAAATGTCCATCGCACTCCGGTCGATGTTTTTATCCCCGCCGGTGGTCGCCCAAGAACATTAAACCAGCATAACGTTCATCTTGATTATCTCGATGCAACCGGAAAGCCGACTTCAAAAGCGATCGTTGAGGGCGCAAACCTCTACTTAAACGATGAAGCCAGACATTTTCTTGAAGGGAAAGGAGTCTTGATTATCAAAGACAGCTCCGCAAATAAAGCCGGGGTGATTTGTTCCTCGTATGAAGTGCTAACAGGACTGATCCTTGGTGAGGAGTTATTTATCCGTGAAAAAGAGAAAATTGTCCCCCAAGTTTTAAAGCGCCTGCGCAAAGCAGCAAGCGACGAGGCCGATCTCCTTTTACTTACGCATAAAGAAACAGGCAAGCGATTGACCGATATCTCAGATGAAATTTCAAGAAAGATCAATAAGTACACCGATCAGATTTTAGATTATTTAGAAGAAATCGAATTGAATGACGACTTAACCCAAGTCTATATTGATTATTGTCTTCCGATTGTCGGTGAAGAATTTAAGGATCGAATCATAAAGTACGTACCTGAAAATCACAAAAAAGCAATCATCGCAAGTTCAATATCGAGTCAGCTTGTTTACAAAAATGGCCTTGACTGGGAGCCATCCATAGTGGATGTACTACCGACTCTTCTATTTGAATCCTAAGTGTTTGATTATATCTCCCTGGAGAAATGGACTTTTCGGCACTCTATAAATGAGAGTGCTAAATTCTCTTGACTCTCATCCCTTGTTTTCATATAATGGCGAGTATGAAAACGGTTTTTAAAGGCTATTCAAATAAAAAAGAGCGTGAGTTTAAGGTTTTAATGGGTCTCATTAGGCTCTACCTTAAGGAAGGGCGGCCGATTGGGTCAAAAACTCTCATGGAATCGGAATTTAAAGATCTAAGCTCGTCTACAATTCGCAACTATTTTTCAGAACTTGAAAAAAGTGGGTATTTACACCAAGCGCATGCATCCGGTGGACGTGTGCCTACTCAGAAGGGGTTTCGCTTTTATGCGCATCAAGTGATTGATTCGGTCGAGCTCTCTTCTGATCATGAGAAACGTCTAAAAGAACAAACAAGCAGTGATTCTCGTAAAATTGCTGTGTTTTTGCAAAATAGCGCCGAGCTTTTAAGTGAGCTCTCCCATCACGCCGTTTTTCTTTCAGCTCCTCGGTTCGACAGAGATTTTATCCAAGATGTCAGACTTGTCTCCATTGATCCTTTGCGGTTTGTATGTGTGACGATTTCTGATTTTGGGGTTGTGCAGACCGAGCTTTTACACTCAAGTCAAAGGCTTAGTCAACATGCAGTCAAGAGGATGGAAGAGTATTTCTTATGGCGACTGCGCGGTTTGCAAAAGCCGACTCTATCTGAACAAGAAGAGAAGCTTGCAAAGAAGCACTATAACGAGCTGATGCTTCGATACATCGTCGGGTATACCACTTTTATTGATGAAGAGATCTACCGTACCGGGTTTTCCAAGCTTCTTGATTTTCCCGATTTTGAAGACCCTGTCGTTGTCGCTTCTAGTTTGACCCTTTTTGAAAATGCGCAAAGCATGCGTCTAATTTTAAAAGAGTCACTGAAAAAAAATGAGTTGAAGGTGTGGATCGGAGACGATCTGGAACCATTTGCGTCGAGTTCTCCCAACTGCAGCGTGATTGCCATTCCGTACTGCATTAATAATCAACCGGTGGGAGCCATCGGAATTCTGGGACCCATGCGAACGCATTATTCAGAGATTTTTGGTCTCCTCAAGGCATTTGCAACCCAAGTCAGTCAACTACTGACAACAAGCGTATACAAACATAAAATTACTTTTCGACAACCGGAACAAGGAGGAGGGGTGCTTTTGGAAAAGCAGCAGAAACTTCTTGAAAATTCGCCACTGTTAATGTTGGAAAATCAAAATAAGGATAGTGATGACTGAACAAAAAAAAATAAATGAAAAAGAAGAAAGCCTCCAAGAAGAGGTTTTGGAAAAAGAAGAAGGAATAAAAGAAGTGTCGATTCAGCAGCTTGAACTGGAACAACTCAGACGTGATTCAGAAGAGTATAAGCACAAATACCTCTCTCTTTTGGCTGACACGGAAAACGCGCGCAAAAGGCTGAATAAAGAGAAAAAAGATTTGATGCAGTATGCAACAGAAAATTTACTATTAGATATTTTACATCCTTTGGATCACTTGGAAAATGCTTTGAAATTTACAGAGCAGGCATCTAAAGAAGTGCAGCATTGGGCAACAGGATTTCAGATGATTTTAACCAACTTCAAAGATGTTCTTAGAAACAATAACATTCGACCCATTGATGCTGAGGGAAAATCTTTTGACCCGCACTATCATGAGGCAATCGAGGTGATAGAGACCGATGAGTATGAACCGGGTACAATCGTTGAGGTTACGTCAAAGGGATATTTAATCGGTGAAAAAACCTTGCGTCCGGCAAAGGTGAAAGTCGCAAAAGAATTACAAAAAATGAATAAGGAGAATGAAGATGGCTGAAGAACAAAAAAAGAGTCGAGGAAAAATAATCGGTATTGACCTTGGAACGACCAACTCCTGTGTTGCTGTAATGGAAGGAGGAACCCCGAAGGTTATTCCTTCACCTGAAGGCAGTCGAACCACTCCCTCAATCGTTGGGTTTAAAGGAAACGAGCGTATTGTCGGTATTCCGGCTAAACGCCAAGCAGTGACAAACCCTGAAAATACGATCTCGTCCGCAAAACGATTTATCGGACGTAAGTATACCGAGGTGCAGTCGGAGCTTAAAAATGTTCCCTACAAGGTAAAAGCCGGCAATAATGGCGATGCTGTTTTTGAGGCTCACGATAAGACGTTGACTCCGGAAGAGATTTCTGCGCAGATTTTGATTAAAATGAAAGAGACGGCAGAAGAGTATCTAGGTGAGAAAGTGACAGAAGCTGTCATTACTGTGCCTGCTTACTTTAATGACGCGCAGCGTCAGTCGACAAAAGATGCAGGGCGAATTGCAGGCCTTGATGTGAAGCGTATTATCCCCGAGCCGACAGCCGCTGCTTTGGCGTATGGACTTGATAAAGAGAAAACAGATAAAAAAATCGCGGTCTTCGACCTCGGAGGCGGAACGTTTGATATTTCGATTTTAGAAATCGGTGACGGAGTTTTTGAAGTACTCTCCACAAATGGCGATATGCATCTTGGTGGAGACGATTTTGACCATGTGATCCTAGAGTGGATTTTAAGTGAGTTCAAAAAAGAGCACGGAATTGATCTCCATACCGATAAAATGGCATTGCAAAGACTAAGAGATGCAGCTGAAAAGGCGAAAATTGAGCTTTCAGGTACACAGTCAACAGAGATTAATCAGCCATTCATCACAATGGATGCCTCCGGACCTAAACACTTGGCTCTCACTTTGACACGAGCAAAGCTCGAGTCTCTTACATCTGCACTCATCGAGCGCACAAAAGAGCCTTGCTTAAAGGCACTAAGGGATTCCGGCATCTCAAAAGAGGATATCGGAGAGGTGATTCTAGTCGGCGGAATGTCGCGTATGCCGGCAGTTCAAGAGGTTGTAACCTCTATTTTCGGCAAGGAAGGACATAAAGGAGTCAACCCCGACGAGGTTGTCGCAATTGGCGCAGCGATTCAGGGCGGCGTGCTTTCCGGTGTTGTCAAGGACGTGCTTCTTCTCGATGTGATTCCTTTAACGCTTGGAATCGAGACGCTTGGTGGCGTATTGACACCTCTTGTTGAGCGCAACACCACCATCCCGACACAGAAAAAGCAGATCTTCTCAACTGCAGCAGATAACCAGCCCGCAGTGACGATCCGCGTACTTCAAGGTGAGCGTAAAATGGCAAACGACAATAAGGAAATTGGTCGTTTTGATCTCACCGATATTCCTCCGGCTCCACGTGGAACCCCACAGATCGAGGTGGCTTTTAACATCGATGCAGATGGAATTTTGCATGTGTCGGCAAAAGACATTGCGTCTGGAAAAGAGCAGAAAATCCGAATTGAAGCCTCTTCAGGTTTAGATGAGGCTGAAATTGACCGCATGGTTAAAGATGCCGAAGCACATGCGGAAGAAGATCAGAAACGCAAAGAAGAGATTGATGTGCGTAATGAAGCAGATGCGCTTGCGTTTCGCGCACAAAAGTCTTTAGATGAATTTAAAGATAAACTACCGGAAGATGTTGCAACCGATGTGAAAAATCATATCGATTCTCTAAATAAAGCAATTGAGGCCGGAAATATTGATCAGATCCGTTCTGCGAAGCAAGAGCTTGAGACTCATATGCAAAAGATCGGAGAGGCGATGGCAAAGGCTGCAGGAGCAAATCCCGGAGCTGCACCTGAACCGGAAGCGGCACCTTCATCTGAAAATGAAGAAGATGTTCAAGACGCGGATGTTGAAATTCTGAATAATGATGATAAGTCATAATTTAGAAAAACAGGTTAAGGCAAGCTAAGCTTGCCTTAACCCTTTTTCGTTTAATTTTTGTCTAGGTGCGAGCTCTCAAAATCCTTGATCTGTTTTTGAGCCTCTTCTTTTGAATACCCGTATTGCTTTTGCAGTCTTCCAATCAATTGGTCTTTTTTTCCGTCAATTTTTTGTAGATCATCATCGGTCAATTTTCCCCAATTCTCCTTAACTTTCCCTTTTAGAATACTCCAATTTCCCTCAAAAATATTAGAATCCATTGTATTACCTCTTTTTATGAATACTTTATCTAGCCTTTACGTCTTTTGACAAGGCCCTTATCTTTCAAATATCACCCGTTCAGTTTTAATTAAACAAAATAAAAGAGAGACAATAATTAAAATTAAATGTACTTGCTGTTAAGTCATTTGCGATGAAACTTTACATAAGTATTTAACCTTGTTAATTTTGTGAAATCACAGAAAATTAAATTGTATTTGACAATAACCGCATCCTCCACTACTTATAGGATTCAAGGGAAAAGCAACAATTGATGTTGCAAACCAGGAAAAATAATTAAAAAATGGGGGATAAAAGGATGAAAAATTTTCTTTTTGCAATGATAAGCCTAGTTCCGTTAGTTGGGAATGCGGCAGTGTTTAATGGAAATATGGATGATAATCGTCAATTAGAGATTCGAGTGAATGAAGGCCGCGGGATCGATAATAGATACGACAGAGGGTATAGAAGACCGATGCGAGTCCAACAGCAAAGGCTCGACCGTTATCCTGAACAACGTCAATATCAAGCGCACCCTCGCCAACAGATCCGACTTGGAAATGAAGATACAAGAGAGATTGTAGAGTCTATTCTTCAAGCCATAGAGATTGAAGACGGATCGGATATTCGCGTCAGCGTTCAAAATGGACAGGTCATGATAGAGGGACAGGTACAATCAAGACAAGACCTTCAAAGGCTACAACGCGCAGTCAATATTCTTGAAAATCTACGATATCAATTTCGCGTCTCTTTAGATGGACAACGCCAAGATCAGAATGATCGGTACTCTAGTTACCAATACTGCCAAAATTGCGGCTCAAATCTTATTGCAAATGTAGACAATAACCACTCTAAAGAAAATGTTTCCGATAGCGCAATTAAAAATGAAGCACAAGAGAAGCTCAAAGGCGGATGGTTTCAATCCGGGTATGAGCAAGTCGTGGTAGAAGTCAATGATGGAATTGTGACGCTGACAGGAATCGTGGAGAATAAAGGAGATCTAGGAGAGATTGAGGGGAGAATTCAAGGAATTAAAGGGGTTCAACTCGTAAAAAACCACTTAAATATTAAATCGGATCAAAATGGAAGAGCAGCAAGCGGACGGGGATTGACCGATGACATGATTAGAAAAAATATTGAAGCTGAACTTGCAGATACATGGTGGGGAAGCTACGATGATGTGCAAATCGATGTAAATAATGGAGTTGTCATTATCACCGGTTCTGTAGAGAGTGAAGGTGATGTGCAAGATGTGGAGTCAAAACTAAGTGAAACTCCTGGAGTTGATGTCATTCGGAATCGTCTAAAAGTTAAAGAGTAATAACAACCTTTAGCTGAAAGAATTTTAGGAGAAAGCGGCTTTGCTTTCTCCTTTTCTAAAGGAAGCTCTGATTCACTCAGATTGTTAGATTTAGCGCTCTTTTTTGAGGGAATTTGAGAAAATCGCACCCGCTTAACTATCAAGTGGTTAATTACGATTTTTTTTTGAATTTAGAAAAAATTCATGCAAAATTTAATTAACCTGCGTTAATCAGATCTTCCTAAAAGTGCTCAGCAATAAACTCGGCAGTCGGTCTTTTTTTGGGATCTGTTGAGATCATTTCCTTCAATAATTGACAAACGACAACTAATTGCGATTTTTGGCGTAGAGTCTCTTGGTCAAGTTCATGGATTTTTTCTTCAACTTCTTTTGGAATCTCTCCGTCTTTGTTCTCTTTCAATAAGTTGTTAGTCGATTCCAGTAATTTTTGATCCAGTTTTGAATTTAACTCTAATTTTAATTGGTCAATGTATTGATTCAGAACCTCATGTTGATTCTGAATTTTTTCATCCCCCCAACTTTCAATCCTGACCTGTCTTGGGAGTCTGCGAAAAATTTTATTGCGTAGTGAACCGACATCTACTCCGGCAAAGGCCTTATGCTCGACAATTAACTTTTCAATCCCCCTGCGGTTTTGGCTTGGATCACTTTGATATTCATCACGGTCTTGGTCATGAACCGGGAGTAGAGGATCGCCACCCTCATTAAGAATCTCTTCTTCAAGGGTGCGTATCATGACAATTGCAGCGCCATAAACGTCTCCTTTTTGGCTGAGCCTTCCTTCAGGCGGCGCAAATCTTAAATTTCCTTTATATGTCTTGCTTTCATCTTTCACTTCTTCCGCGCGTCCAAAGTCCGCAAGCTTAAGTGATAATGTTCCCTTATCTTCATATACGAGAGAGTTTTCAGGCTTTATATCCCCATGTGCAAATCCTGCTCGATGGAGCTGGGCTAAACCTTTTACAAAGTCACATAGGAGTTTCATCCTTGTTTGAAAACCGACCTTAGAATTTCTTAATGTTTTCTCAAAGTCGCTCTTGGCTCTATCGACCTTCATAGTGAACATGCCGCGGATCCCTTCATCTTTGGATAAAATGGAGTGTTTGACCGCAAGATTCGAGTGATCTTCAACCAAGTCCATTATTTTCTGCATTTTACTTGCTTCTTTTTTTAGGGCACTTTTTTGATTACGGAGAAAAACACCCTTTGGGGTGTAGTATGCGTGATTGGCTTTATCGTTAGAGGTCGTTCCTAACTGTTGACTCCCAACTGAAATCCATACATTTTTATCAGCCCCGCTTGCGATAAAATGGAACGTCTTTGCTGCAATTGCATTTACTTTATTTGAAACCTTCGCAAGCCGATTGCCTAAGTCTTGATTGAGGCCATTTACAACCTTTTGGTCTGCAGAAATAGGCGGGTCAGGGAAATAGTTATTGTTGATTTCCATAATAAAAATTCAGTTAACTTAATTTTATTATAACATTAAGTTGATTAATTAATTTAATTATAGAATTTTTTGATTAATAAAGAGAGTTTTGGTAAAAAATAATTTATTTAGACTTGTCGCAGTTGTTAAATCCGACCAATTATTTTTTATCAGTTTTTTCTTTTCAATTTGACTTCAATTTTGCTAGTGTATAGGCAGATTAGATTGGAGCTGCAAACTTTATGCTACGCAAATTTCTCGACTGGCAACTTTCATTGACTGAAAAAGGGAAGCCCCTTCACAAGCTGCGTTATTTGATTGAAGCCGGTGACACCTTCTTGTATGAAGCGCCAAATACGACAAAAACAGGGCCTCAAATTCGAGACGCCGTTGATATTAAGCGCTGGATGTTACTTGTCGTCTTTGCGCTTATCCCATGTATCTTATGGGCAATATGGAATACGGGTCTACAAAAAATGGTCTATTCAGGCGGCGATTTTCGCTTAATGGAAGAGTATATTCGATCCCGCAGCTCACTTGCTGACTACTTCGCTTTTGTAGGAAAGGATGGCCGCTTCATTGAAATTCTTAAACTTGGCCTTCTTGCCTTCATCCCGATTGTTGTGATTACTTATGTGGTAGGAGGCGCTGTCGAAGCGCTTTTTGCTGTTGTTCGAGGTCACCCGATCTCTGAGGGGTTTTTAGTAACGGGAATCCTTTACGCCCTGATTCTTCCCCCTACCATGCCGTATTGGATGGTGGCAGTTGGCATTGCGATGGGAGTCTTTTTTGGAAAAGAGCTCTTTGGCGGGTCCGGGATGAATATTATGAACCCGGCACTGACAGCCAGGGCTTTTCTCTTTTTCACCTTTCCCGGAAAAATGACAGGAAATGTATGGGTCGGCACCAATCCAACAGTTGTTCGAGAGAGTCTTTTAAAAATGAATCAAGACGCCGGAAAGGAAGCAATTGATGGGTATACTCAAGCCACAAAGCTTGGCATTTTCAATTCTGCCGGAGAGGTGCAGCGTGTACATGTGGACGCCATTACGGCCAATGAGGTCGGTTCGAATGTCGGGACAATCGAGACAATTCAACAAAAATTCTCTGAATGGAGCGCGGCAAATGCACCTTCAGCTGCTCTAGGAGAGCTAAATAGTGAGCAATTGCAAAATTTTGTCACTTCAACTGCGACCGAAGGGGGACTCGGACTCTCTACAGGCGTGTATGAAGACGCATTACATTTTGCTCATTTGCAAAACGGTTTGGGAGATCATAGCACTTGGAATCTCTTCTTTGGGGATAGGCTCGGTAGCATGGGAGAGGTTTCTCCTTTTTGCTGTTTGCTCGGAGCAATATTTTTAATTTGGGTCGGAATCGGATCGTGGCGTGTCATGCTTTCTGTTATGATCGGCGCCTATATAACGGCCCTTGGCTTTGAATGGGTACCAAAATTGCTTGGAGCAGATGGCGGCGCCTGGAGCCCTGCAATGATGGGTTTTCCGGCATATAAACACCTTCTTCTCGGAGGACTTGCGTTTGGAGCGGTCTTTATGGCAACAGATCCTGTCTCCTCACCCGACATGCTCTCTGCTAAATGGATTTATGGTATTTTCATCGGGGTTGTTGCAGTCGTCATTCGGGTGATCAATCCGGCCTTTCCAGAAGGAGTCATGCTTTCAATTCTACTTGCAAACGTCTTTGCACCGCTTTTTGACTATTATGCAGCACTTGGATACCGAAAAAGGAGGGTGAATCATGTCAAACGAGCAACAGCCTAGTATCCCTCACGAAACTAATTTTCAAGTCTTGCGTTTTGTGATTATTTTGAGCCTGACTTGCGCATTGATCCTTGCCACACTTGCAAGCGCTTTAAGCGAGCCGCAAGTGCGTGCTCAGGCGCTGGATCGCAGCAAAGAGATGATGATCGCCGCCCGTGTATTTACTCATACCGGTCACTTTCAAGTAAGGGAGAATGGTGAATATTTTCCGGCTCGATATGTTGGAGACGGGAGGCTTGAAAGGACAGAGGAGATTACACCTTCTGAATCAGATCAAATTATCGATGTGTATCATCGTCGATTTATTCCCTTTTTGGTCGATAATGACGGCAACACAAAAACGTTTGAAGAAGCCGGTATTGACCAAGAGACATATATTGAAGAAAATCGGCAGAGAGGTTACTCCAATCTCCCTTTGAAACTCATCTACAAAATTTTACCCAATCCGACCCCTGACCAACCGGAAAATAATGAAAAACCGATTGGATATGTCATCCCTGTCAATGGAATGGGGCTTTGGGATGCGATTTACGGATACATTGCAATCGAATCGGACGGAGAAACAGTGATCGGGATCTCTTGGTATGACCAGAAGGAAACTCCGGGTTTGGGAGCAAATATTGCAACAGAGGAGTGGCAAGAGAACTTTTACGGCAAGAAAATTTTCCAATCCACAACGCAAGATACAACTGAGCTGGAAAGAGCTCCGATCGGGATTAATGTGGTTAAAGGAAAAGTGTCCGAGACAATTGGCGATGCGCCCAAAGCTCAGTCTGCAGTCGATGGGATGGCAGGTGCAACGATTACCGGTACCGGAGTTGCACTTGCATATAAGCAAAATCTTGCGTCTTATCGGCCTTTTTTCATAAAACTACACCAAGAGTCCGGAGAAAGTAATGGCTAAACAATCTGCGATGTTCTACTTCAAAGATCAATTATGGCATAACAATCAGATCTTAGTTGCAATTTTAGGGATTTGCTCGGCACTTGGGGTGACAAATAGACTCTCTGTTGCCTTGACAATGGGAGTCTCTGTATCCTTTGTAACTGCATTTTCTTCCTATTTTGTCTCTCTTTTACGAAAAGTGACCCCAGATAGTGTCCGTATGATAGCTCAGCTTGCGATTATCTCTACGTTTGTAACGATCATCGACCAATTTCTAAAAGCCTATATGTTTGACTTCGCTAAGGTGATGACCGTTTATGTAGGATTAATTATCACGAATTGCCTTGTCATGGGACGCGCAGAGGGGATGGCAAAGAATATTGCCCCTGTTCCCGCCTTTATGGATGGACTTGGAGCCGGTTTGGGCTACACGCTTGTTATTTGCACGGTCGGAGGAATTCGGGAATTTTTCGGATTCGGACAACTTCTTGGATTCCAGATCATCCCGGAGACGTGGTATGCTACCGCTGAACACCCCGATGGATACGCAAACCTTGTGTTGATGATCAGTCCTCCCGCTGCATTTTTCATCATTGGGATGATGATTTGGAGTCACAACTATATTAATCAAAGAAAGTAGGAAGTTATTATGTGGATGGGAAATTACCAAGCAGTCAATCTCCTCGGCCTGCTCATTCAGTCGATTTTTATTGAGAATATCCTCCTGATCAGCTTTCTTGGGATGTGCACCTATTTAGCTTGCTCATCAAAGCTTGCGACAGCAAATGGCCTCGGGGTCGCCGTTGTATTTGTTTTAACAATTACAGGCGTTCTGAATTGGTTTGTTCAAGCCTTTGTGACAGGACCGGGTGCATTGTCATGGCTCCAATTTATCGGACTTAACACAGAGGGGATTAATCTTGGTTTCCTGCAGTTTTTACTCTTTATCTCTGTGATTGCAGCTTTTGTGCAGGTTCTTGAGATGATAATTGAGCGCTTTTCTCCGGCGCTTTATAACAGCCTTGGAATGTACCTTCCGCTGATTACAGTCAATTGCGCGATTTTGGGTGGATGTTTGTTTGCAGTCACTCGCGAGTTTCCATTTGTTCCCAATCTGGTGTATGTCTTTGGAACGGGAATGGGGTGGTGGCTTGCGATTGCATTAATTGCTGCAATCCGCCAAAAATTGGAAATTGCAAATGTGCCGCCTCTTTTAAAAGGAATGGGGATTACCTTTATTGCCTCCGGCCTTATGTCCATGGCCTTTTCTGGATTTACAGGAATCAAACTTGCCAATCCAACCGATACTGAAGTTCCGCAAACGACCATCGAACAAGTGGAAATGGCTAAAAGATCGGATGGATACATTCAAAGGTAAAATGCTAAGTCGCTTGCTTTTCACATGCTTTATCTCCCTTTTTTTTCTCTCTTTTGCTGAGCCCTTGACCTTTAATGATGATTTTTTCGCACACGCAGGACAAGAGGTTAAGATACGAGGATTTCTCTATGAGAAGCCAGACGGAACGTTTATACTTGCCGCTCAGCCGAATCTAAAATCGTGCTGCCTTGGACGTACAAATCAGCTTCGTGTTGAGGGGGATGTGACACCGTCTCTTTTTGTTCAGGCAATCTCAGGGGTTTTACGCGTCTCTAATGAAGAGATCGTGCTTACAGAAGCAGAGCTAGCTCGTTAATTCAGTTTAAGAGATCGAGTGTACCCAAAACGCAATACACTTGTTAATATAGATCAAGAGATCGAGTGTACCCAAAACGCAATACACTCGTTAATATAGATCAAGAGATCATACCTGCTTAAAGCGCCAAGTGTCTCGTTAATTCAGGTGAGGGAGATTCTAGTTTATTTAAAACGCAAATGGCTTATTGAATCAGATTTGTAAAGTAGTAGCGTTTCGATTGCCCAAACGATCCATTGCACTCGATAATTAGGCTCATACGTTTTATTTTGCAGAGCTTTCTCTGTTTGAAATGTTATTTTGCAGGGACTCTGACTTTCTTCCCTTTGAGAGAGAGAACAAGCGGAACGCCTTCAAAGCCAAATTCCTTCCGTAGCTGATTGTTGATAAAACGCAGGTAACTCTGAGCCACTAAGTGAGGGGAGTTAACAAAAAGAAGGAAAACCGGGGGCTGCGTCTTGACTTGAGTGAGGTAGTAGATGCGCAGGCGTTTACCCGTTACAACAGGCGGTGGGTTTAATTGAAGAATTTTTTCAATGAAACTATTAAGTCTTCCGGTTGAAATGCGTTCTTTAGACGCGATGTCAATGTCGCGGAGTTTAGGTAAAATTTGATTAATATTTCGCCCTGTTTTTGCAGAGAGAAACAGGCTTGGGCAGTGGCGAAGGAAAGGCACCTCAGAGTGTAGTTCTCGAAGGCAGTGCTCCTGGCGGACACTTTTGACAAGGTCCCATTTATTAAATCCAAGTAAACATCCCTTTCCGGCTTGTTCGATCATCTTGGCAATACGTTTATCAAATGAGGTCATTCCAACTTCAGCGTCCAATAAAAGTAAACAGACATCGGCGCGTTCAATGGCAAGCTTTGTGCGGATAGAGGCGAATTTATCGACAACTTCCGGCTCTGAATTTTTCTTTCGCACACCGGCTGTGTCAATGAGTACGCATGGGGTCCCTTCCCATTCAAGTGTAATGTCGACGCTATCTCGGGTTGTGCCGGGAATTTCGCTTGCGATGCAGCGCTCGTCGCCTAAAATCTTGTTTACAGTCGAAGATTTTCCCACATTTGGACGCCCGACAATTGCGATATATGTGGATGCATCATTTCGTGGTTCTTGGGGTTCGGGCCGCGTTTGCCATGAAAGTTCAAGAAGCTCGGCGATTTGCCAGTTATGAGAGGCGGAAACAGGCAGAACATTTGTAATTCCAAGACAGTAAAAGGCAGAGACGAGGTGTTGATGTTCTATGCCATCGATTTTATTAACGGCAAGACAAAGTGGTTTATTGGTTCGTAAAAGCAGACGCGCAAGCTGCTCGTCAAGTTCTGTCACTCCCATTTGAGCATCGACGACCATGACGATAGAGTCCGCCTCTTCAATGGCGATCTCTGCTTGTCTTTTGATCTCTTCGTTAAAGAGCGCCGTAGATTTCGGGTCGATACCACCGGTATCAATCACCTGGAATGGGAATCCGAAGAGTTCGGTTTGCGCGTATAGACGATCGCGCGTGACCCCTTCAGCTTCATCGATAATCGCAATTCGCTTACCGCAGATTCGATTAAATAAAGCGGACTTTCCTACGTTAGGTCGACCGACTATTGCTAATTTTGGTAAGTTCATAGTTACTTTAAAACAATTAATGAGTTATTATTGTTAAATTATCATTAAAAGTCAATTTCTGATTTTATCTGCCTCGGTTAAAGAAATAAATTCTTGGCAGAAAATTTGTGGGATTGCCTGGAAAATAATTGATAGATTTAATCTTAAAAGTATACAAATTAAACATATGTTTAAGAAGCGTTTGACGTCGATTTCCCTATTTCCCTTTATGGGGGATTTTAAAGGCTACTCGTTTAGTTCTTTACGAAAAGATTTAAACGCAAGTGTTTCTGTCGCCCTTTTGACCCTCCCTCAGGCTATTGCAGCGGCTATTATTGCAGGTCTTCCACTCTCTTGCGGGTTTTTTGCCGCCATATTTTCTTCGATGATGATGTCACTTTTTGGCTCTACGCGCCATTTAGTGTCCAATCCGAGTAATTCCATGGCAATCTTACTTGCATATGGAACCCAAGAAATTTTGCATACCTATTATCCTTATGCAGTTGACATGGAAAGGCAGGTTCTTGCACTTCAAATTTTGACGCAATTGACGCTAATGGCCTCATTGATTCATCTTTTAATTGCGACCTTCCAATTGGGGCGTTTAACGCAGTTTATTAGCCATTCGGTAATTATTGGGTATTTGATGGGCGTTGCAGCTGCAATTGCGGCCACTCAGCTATATCCTTTTCTAGGCATCTCGCCGCTCAAAGGGATCCATTCTGTCTTTGATCGTTTTCATTATATTGCAACGCATTTGGGTGAAGTGAACATCACAACGGCTATACTTGGTGTTTTCTGCCTACTTTTTGTTGTTTTTATGAAAAAAATCGATAAACGTCTGCCGGCAGGAGCGTTGATGCTTGCCCTTGCGACTTTGATTGGATTGACGCTTTGCACCGTATTTAGTCGGTTTGGACTCTCTTTAGATTGTGTGAAAGAGATGGGGCGGTTTGATGACCTTCCATTATCATTTCGCATCCCAACCATACAGTTTAAGCTCTTTACTCAACTCCTTCCCCTTGCCGCTTCCATTGCATTGATTGGACTTCTTGAAACGTCCTCTGTGGCGCGCACACTTGCTGCTAATACGGGTCAAACAGTCTCAGTCGACCAGGAAATATTTGCACTTGGACTTGGGAACTTAACATCTGCATTTCTTGGAGCGCTCCCAATATCGGCAAGCCCGTCGCGCACAGCTGCCAATGTGGAGGCCGGCGCGCAAAGCAGGATAGCTGGACTGCTTTCTTGCGCTGTGCTTTGGCTTGTCGTCATGCTTTTTGATGAATGGGTGGCTCACATACCGTTAACAGCTCTTGCTGCGCTTTTGCTTACGATTTCGCTCTCTACGGTTAAAAAAAGTCAGATTCAACTTTGTCAGCGCGCAACCGGAGCGGATGCGATTGTCCTATGGGTCACTTTCCTCTCCTGTCTTTTCTTCAGCATCAACGTTGCATTTTACTTGGGTGTTTTCCTTTCGATTGCCTCCTATTTACGTAAAGCGGCTCGTCCGCAATTTGTTCGGTATCTTGTTGATGAGAATGGGCGAATGAAATTCATTGGCCTTGCAAATGAAGGGGATTCTCGAGAAATTCTAGTGATTAAAGTGAGGGGAGAGCTTTTCTTTGGTGCAGCGGACTTGTTTCACGCGACTTTGAAATCGATTGCAAAAGATCAAGAGACACGTATTCTCATTTTGCATTTGAAAGGCACCCGCGATATTGATGCGACAGGATGCCTTGCCATTAAACAACTCCATGACTATTTAAAGAATTCCGGAAGGGATTTAATTCTTGCAGGGATCCCATTTCATACCTGGGAGGTATTAAGTCATGCAGGGACTATCGATCTAATCGGCAAAGACCACTTATTTTTACTTGATTACAGCTCACCTCCGAAATACATGGATAAGGCGATTTTACGTGCAAGAGAGCTCCTTGCAAATATTGAAGATAAAGAAAGTGAGCAGCCACAAGTAGAGGAAGAGGAGATACGTGCGATTCCTATTGAAGCTTGAGGCAAGTTTTTCCCCTAAGAAGAGCTGACTTAAGAGATTTATGCTAAATTTAAGGAAAGCATTTGCCTTAAGAAGAGCCGGCTCTTTAATGGGATCTGGTAGTAGGGGAGTGATGAATCCGGTTTCTTTTCAATCTTCAACGATGCTTTTGTCTTAAGAAGGGCCGGTTCTTAAAGGGAAACCTGATAGGAGGGAGTGATGAACCCAGATTCATTTCAATCTTAAGGGAATGTCTTGTCTAAAGAAGAGCCGCTTCTTTAATAGGACCCCCTGGTAGGAGCGAATGTTTCAATCTTAAGGGAAGGTCTTGCTAAAGATGAGCCGCTTGTTTTTATGGAACCGGGTCGTATTTAAGGGTAGTACAATCCGGAAGCATATACTCGGGATAAATCCAGGGGTCGTCATTTTCTCGCATCAGACGATCACATCCGTAGATGACTCCTTTAAAAAAGCCGTATTTCCGAATCGCCTCAAGTGTATATTGCGAACTTGAGGGGAAATAATGGCTACGCGGTCCGTCAGCCGGAGATATTACGTTTTGATGGAAGTAGATGGAAGCTTCT
>JBBDJA010000014.1:0-47776 GCA_040880105.1 Waddliaceae bacterium
TTATCTCCCATCCCGATTTCATCGCCATAATAGACGATCGGTGTCCCGGGTAAAGAAAAGAGAAGAATATTCATAAGCTCGATCTTCTGCCGGTTATTATCAAGAAGGGGGGCAAGCCGCCTTCTAATGCCTAAGTTAATCCGCGCTTTTGTGTCTTTTGCATACGCCTGGTACATGTAATCGCGTTCTTCGTCAGTCACCATTTCAAGCGTAAGCTCATCATGGTTGCGAAGGAATGTTGCCCATTGGCAACCTTCCGGAATTGACGGCGTTTCATTCATAATGTCAACAATCGGAAATCGATCTTCCATGCGAATGGCCATAAAGAGACGAGGCATCACGGGAAAATGAAATGCCATGTGACACTCATCACCCTTTCCAAAATACGCCGCTGCTTGGTTTGGCCATTGGTTTGCTTCAGCTAAGATCATCCGGTCTGAATAGTTGTCATCCACATGCTTTCTAAGTTTTTTAAGAAAGTCATGAGTTTCGGGAAGGTTTTCACAGTCTGTCCCCTCGCGTGCATAGAGATACGGCACTGCATCAAGACGAAGACCGTCGACACCCATTTGCATCCAAAAATCTAAAATCTTCAATATCTCTTCATGCACCATAGGGTTATCGTAATTAAGATCTGGCTGATGGGAATAAAAGCGGTGCCAGTAATACGATTGGGCAACAGGGTCCCATTCCCAATTTGAGTTTTCAAAATCTTTAAAGATAATGCGCGCATCGGAGTATTTGTTCGGATCATCGGTCCACATATAATAATTGCGCCATTTGCTGCCCGGTTTTGCTTTGCGGGCTCTTTGAAACCAAGGATGCTGATCTGATGTGTGATTGATCACAAGCTCGGTGATGACCTTTATGTCTCGTTTATGCGCCTCGTCAAGAAACTTCCGGAAGTCATTTAAGGTCCCATAGCTTGGGTGAATGGAGAGGTAATCTGCAATATCGTAACCGTCATCAAGAAGAGGGGAGGGATAAAACGGTTGCAGCCAGATCGCATTGCAGCCAAGATCGCGGATATGATCAAGCTTTTGCGTGAGCCCCTTAAAATCTCCGATACCGTCATTATTGGCATCAAGGAAGCACCTGACGTGGAGTTGGTAAAAGACGGCGTGTTGATACCATTTCGGTTCGTTACTGATCATAATGTTTTCTCAAGTGAGTGAAGGTGAAAAATATGTGCCGGCACAGTTGCGGGATTGAGCGCGATGTAATTAGATCTACCCGACCATTGATACTTCTCATCGGATAGTAAATCATGTACTAAAAAGGATTGATCTTCCTTTATTCCAAGCATTTGCAAGGGGAGCTGTAGGGTTCCTGCTTGCGTGTGAAAAAAGTCCAAGTTCACAACAATTAACAGAGGGAGAGAGTCGTCAGCTGGAATTTTTAGGTAAGCGATTAAGTGTTCATTATTGATTTGGCAAAAATGCGTATTCCACGTGGTCTGAAGAGGGGGATTTTCACGGCGAATTTGGTTGACGAGGGCGATCAGATCGACAAGATTCCCTTTTTGCTCGCGGTTCCATTCCCGAATTTCATACTTTTCAGAGTCCAGATACTCCTCTTTTTTAAGAGCAGCAGATACAGCAAGTTCAAAGGGAGGGCCATAGATCCCGTAATTTGATGAAAGAGTGGCAGCTAAAATGAGGCGTACGATAAATGCTTGCCGACCCCCAAATTGAAGCGCCTCAGGGAGGATATCCGGTGTGTTCGGCCAAAAATTAGGTCTAAAATAGTCTCTTAAATTCGATTTTGTCAGCTCAGTAATATAATCCATTAGCTCGTGCTTATTATTTCTCCAAGTAAAATATGTGTAGGACTGATCAAATCCCATCTTGGCCAAATGCTGCATCACTTTAGGTCGCGTGAAAGCCTCTGAAAGAAAAAGTACATCGGGATCCTTTGCTTTAACCGCTTTAATAACCCACTACAAAAAAAAACACGGCTTGGTATGCGGATTGTCGACGCGAAAAATTTTTATCCCTTGATCGACCCAGTACAACACGACCCGCTTAAGCTCTTCCCATAGAGCTTTCCAGTCCTCATTCTCAAAATGAAAAGGAATAATATCTTCGTACTTTTTTGGGGGATTTTCTGCATATTGAACAGTGCCGTCAGGACGCCATTTGAACCATTTGGGGTGTTTTTTGACATACGGGTGGTCCGGAGAGCACTGAAACGCAAGATCGATTGCAAGAGAGATTCCAAGATGACCGGCCTCTTTAACTAACATCTGAAAATCTTCTAAAGTGCCAAGATCAGGATGAACCGCATCATGCCCACCTTCTTTAGAGCCGATTGCCCAAGGGCATCCGGGAGAACCCTTTTCGCACACTAACGCATTGTTTTTTCCCTTGCGGTTTGTGTGACCGATCGGGTGTATAGGGGGAAAATACAGGACATCAAAACCCATTTTAGCAATCTGTGGAAGTTCACGGATACAATCCCGAAACGTCCCATGTTTGCCCGAATTCCCAAAGGAACGGGGGAACATTTCATACCAAGTACTGTATAACGCTTTATTCCTAGAACAGACGACCCTCAACTCCTTCGGATAAATAGTGGGATTGATTTTGCGCGTGCATTCGCGCATCAGCAGTGACAGTGACGGATCTTCAGCTAGTGTGACTCTTTTTTCAATTGAATGCTTTTCTTGAAGTTTCTTTTTCCATTCAAAAATCTCTTTTCGATCTTTTGCGTGATCAATGACATCTTCTAAATACGAGCTGCCAATTTTAAATTCGATTTCGACATCTTGTCCATTATTGTATTTTTTCTTAAGATCTTCTTGCCATGTCTCAAAGTGATCAACCCAAGCCTCTATAGAGAAAATGTAGGTGCCGATCTCTCTTACAGTGAAACAGGCGCTCCATCGATCATTATTGATCATCGTCATTACCACTCGATTCCACTCCTCTTGCCCCTCTTTTTTCCATAAAAGATTAGCATTAATATGATCGTGGCCATCTACAAAAATATCTGCTGTAACCTCAACGATCTCTCCAACAGTGCGCTTGACCGGATACTTCCCTCCATCCACTTGTGGTTGAATATGTTGAATTACAACCCTTTCAGGCCCGCATGACTTCATTCGCTACTCCGTTGCACTTGTTACAGTATCTATGGACTCGCATTCTGTCAAAGAAGAAATTTGTCACATCGAAATTAAAAAGATTTATAGTTGAAATGGTAGATTTTGAAAGGATAAGGATTTTCTAAGCATTGAATAACGCCTTTGCCTTAAAGAATGATAAGACTCCTCAATTTAACACGTTAGCTCTTGCCTATCTCTCTTAAGGAATCAATCGATAAACGCACCCTTTGTTGAGGAATTTCTGTCAATTTCTTCATCTTAGTAAAAAGAATCGCCTAAAATAGAACCATTTTGAACCCAATCAAGAGTAAAAAGAGAGCGATTACCATTCTAAATTGATTTTGTGGAATGCGATGAACAATTTTCTTCGCCAACTGCGCACCTAGAAATGAAGCGGGAATAAATATGAGTAGACCGAAGGTCAGGTGGGAGGGAATGGTTGCGCCTTCGTTCACATATGTGATAATACGCGTCGTATCAATCACTAAACCGATCGCCCCGGAAGTTGCGATGTATACAGCCTTCGGTAGGTCAAAAACGGATAGAAATGCGCCGCGGATCGCCCCGCCCACACCGAAGATTCCTGCAAAAAACCCTGAAAATGCACCACCTGTTGCTGCCGTTAGAGTATTTTGTTTGAATTTGAAGGAAGGATTGAAAAATAGAAATACAACATAGAGGATAAGGAATCCTCCAAGGACTTGAGAAAGCAGCGCATTTGATACTGAAAAGACAAGTCTAGCTCCAAGAAAGGACAGTATGACGCCTGAAATGCCGAAGGAGAAAATCAGAGACCAACGAACGCCTTCTTTAAAGAATGCGATTTTCCAAATATTGCCGAACCAATGAATAATTCCGACAAATAGAAGGGTCGGTGCAATTGGAAAAAAGAGAAGTAATACTGGAACCATAATCGTTGATGTTCCAAATCCGGTCAGCGTACCTACGCATGTTGCGACAATTGTGAGCAATGTGATGTACAATATTTCCATATTTTCCACCCTACAGATGATATGAAATTTGTAAAAGAATAAATGTATTCAGAAGATAATGCGACAGGTCACATATATGGAGCTTTGAGCATCTTGGGAACTGTCTGCTATAAAAATCTGGGTTTTTCAGAGGCTCCTATTTTGCAATCGAATGAAAGCGGTGATTCAAGGTTTAAAAGATGTTTATCAGCGGAATGAGAAGATATTGAGATTTTTATTTTATTTGTACCTTTGACATCATTTTACAACACTGAACAACATCGTAAACAAGATTAAAGACGCCTAGACCAATTGTGAACTTTCCGTGAAATTGAAGTCCTTTATTTTGATTGTGTTTCCCACCTAAAAGAATAACAGTTCCCGATAAAACGAGCGCGGAAGAAGCAATGAGTGATTGAAATGCTTTTGAAGAGACCTCTTGGATTACGACATCTCGATTGGATATCCACATTAACAATTCGCCGAAGCTTCTAGGCCCATTATCTGGTGAACCGCTATCTGAAAGATGAATTGCCATGTAAAACTCCATGAATGTTTAAGAAATAAATTTGAAACACGACTGATTGATTAAATAGTTAATTTATAATTTAAGGGATAGCAAAAAGAGAGATATTATAACAATATCGCAGTTAATTTCAGATAAATTTTTGATTTTAGCTCTTTTTAGGAGCCTCAAGTTGATAAGAAAACCTACTTCATAAAAATGTCGATGGGTTTCTTTCGATATTTTCCTGGATACAATAGGTGGTAAATCCCGTGTTTTCTTGTTAAGGAACCCCTGATTAACGCAGCTCATTAAATTTTGTGCCTTTTCTATGAAATTCAAGAAAAACGCACTCACTTAACTATCAGGTAGTTAAGTTCGGTTGTTTTTTCGAATTTTAGAAAAAATTCATGCAAAATTTAATTAACCTGCGTTAATCAGACCTTCCTTAAGTAAGTGGGTTGTAATTCGGGAAGTTTTAAGGTGAGCAAAAAAAAAGCTTCAGAACGAATTCTGAAGCTTAGTCTCCGGAAGCAGGATTCGAACCTGCGACCAATTGATTAACAGTCAACTGCTCTACCGCTGAGCTATTCCGGATCAGTAATCCGAAGTGTGATCATTCGGTTTTCGGAATCAATCATAAAAAAAACAGCGAAAAAAGTAAATGCAAAAAAATGAATAAATCTGATAAATATTTTTTTTATGCTGCGTTTCAAATTCATACTTGTTTGTTTATGTGCCTTTGGATCCCTGTCTGCAACAACTTTTCATTTACTGATGTGGGCCGATACACTTGACAGCAATATTTCAAGAGCATCTAAAATCGATTTGTCCTTAGTGCATAAGGAGGCTTTGAGAGTCGCTTTGAAATTGGGGTATGATTTAGATGAAGTAATTATCGACGGTACCGAGTTGACAAGAGTAAATGCTCGGAATTCTCTTGATCAAATGCAGGTGGAAGGGGAGGATATTATCTTTTTTTATTACACCGGTCATGGGAGCCGTGGAAAAAACAAAAATGATAAGTGGCCTGAATTTTATTTAGCCGGCTCACGTGAGAGGATGGATTTTAGTTTTGTGAAAGCGTCTTTGAGTAAGAAAAATCCACGTTTTATTTTAGCGATTGCCGATTGTTGTAATAATTTCAGAAGTCAGACAGTTAAGAAAGAAATAATGAGTTTGGCTTCTTCAGGACATTCTCAATGGCTTGCAAATCTCCACACTCTTTTTCTTGGGAAAACCCAAGCGGTTTTTATTTCCGCTGCAAGCCCTGGAGAGTATGCTTGGGCGTATGAAAATCAAGGGGGAGTCTTTACTCTCTCTTTTTTTGAATACTTTAGAAAACTATTGGGTAATACTAACCCAATTACTTGGGAATTAATTCTATCTAAAGTTCAAAAAGATATCTCCTGTTTTCAGAATCCGCAATTCGAGATTATAAGTTACTAATACTATTTAGTTTAAAAAAACATTTTTCTAATATTCAATAAAAATATATAGCTAAATTCAGAGGATGAATACGCGGGATGACCTACCTGGTGATTTCGCAATATCTCTGGAGGATATAAAATGAAAAAATATTTAATGTTATTATGCATCTGTTGCGGCGTAGCCGCTTTTACAGAAGCAAATACAGCTCAGTATCATAAAATTAATGATGTTAGGGAGCTAGATACAAATGGTGATGGCCAATTCGACGCTTGTGACGACTTCGATCCTTGCGCTTCATACCAATCAGGACCAGCGACATGCTATGTGCCTGTGACTCGGTTCGTGCCACAACAATACTGCACGCAGCGTTGTGTGCAAGAGCCTTATACTGTGGAAAAACAACACTGCCGTCAAGTTCCTCAGTACTATAAAAAACAATACTGCCGCTATGTGCCACAGTATTATGAAAAAACTCACTGCAGATATGTTCCAGAAACATACACAACTTGCGAGACATGTTACCGTAACAAAACGATAACTGATACACATACACGTTATGTGCCAAAATGCACAGTAGAAAAACGTTGCTGTGATATTCCATGCCCACAACCTGAATGCGCACCTGCATGTGCACCCGCATGCGCACCTGCTGCATGTGCACCTTCTTGTTCTACATGCCCACAACCAGCTCAAATGAGCGGTGGACATTATAGAGGTGGCGTTCAAAGAGGCGCTTCTTTAAATAGAGGATATAACCGATAAGGTTAACTGTTAGGATTTTATAAAAAAATACCTATAAAAAACCCAGGCAAAATGCCTGGGTTTTTTGTTTTAAAGTAGGATTTACTTTATCGAGTGGACTAGTAGTCCATTCCTCCATGCATTCCAGCTGGAGCAGGTTTCTCTTCGGCAATGTCTGTGACAATTGCCTCAGTTGTTAATAGCATCCCGGCTATAGAGACCGCGTGTTCAAGAGCGCTTCTTGTTACATTGGTTGGGTCTAGAATTCCAGCCTCGATCATATTTACATACTCATCTGTAAGTGCGTTATAACCGAATGCGCTTTCAAGAGCTTCAACTTTCTGGATAACGATTGATCCTTCTTGTCCCGCATTTATTGCAATTTGACGAAGAGGAGCAGTGAGCGCTTTAGCAATAATCCTTGCACCTGTCTTCTCATCTTCGCTCGGAAGCGTAGAGGCAAGCTTATTGACTGCTGGAATCGCTCGGATAAGAGCAACCCCGCCGCCGGGAAGAATTCCACCTAGAACAGCAGCTCGGGTGGCGTGTTGCGCATCATCCACACGGTCTTTTTTCTCTTTCATTTCGACTTCTGTCGCGGCGCCGACGTTGATTACGGCAACACCACCGGCGAGTTTAGCAAGTCGCTCTTGGAGTTTTTCGCGATCATAGTCAGAATCGGTGTTTTCGATCTGTTGTTTGATCTGCGCAATGCGCTCTTGTATCTTAGTCGTTTCTCCAGCACCTTCGATCAAGGTTGTGTCATCTTTTGTGACGACTGACTTTTTCACCTGACCTAGCATGTCAAGAGTTGTGCTTTCTAGTTTAAAGCCGAGCTCTTCGCTGATGACCTGCCCGCCGGTTACAATAGCGATGTCTTCAAGCATTGCTTTTCGACGATCTCCGAATCCAGGCGCTTTAACGGCGCATACTTTTAGTCCGCCACGTAGACGGTTAACGACAAGTGTGGCAAGAGCTTCACTATCAACATCTTCTGCAATAATCAGTAGGTGTTTTCCTGTTTCTGCCACAGCTTGAAGAACGGGGATTAGGTCTTTTGCGCTAGAGATTTTTTTCTCGTGGATGAGTACATATGCTCCTTCTTGGATGCACTCTTGCGTTTCAGCGTTGGTCATGAAGTAGGCAGATAGATAGCCGCGATCGAAGTTCATCCCTTCCACAACATCAAGTGTTGTTTCAAGACCCTTTCCTTCCTCTACAGTCACTGTTCCATCTTTTCCAACACGCTCCATTGCCTCAGCGATGATTTCACCAATTTCGCTGTCATTGTTAGCAGAAATTGTCGCAACTTGAGCGATTTCCTTTCTATCTTTGACATCTTTACTTAGGGCAAGCAGCTCTTTAATGACCTCTTTTAGAGCTTTTTCCATTCCTCGCTTGAGTTCCATTGGATTTGCGCCGGCCGTGACATTGCGCATTCCTTCGCGATAAATCGCTTCAGCTAGGACAGTTGCTGTTGTGGTCCCGTCACCTG
The DNA here is from genome assembly GCA_040880105.1 of Waddliaceae bacterium. Lineage (GTDB taxonomy): Bacteria > Chlamydiota > Chlamydiia > Chlamydiales > SLOH01 > SLOH01. The sequence goes on from JBBDJA010000014.1 coordinate 8,250, forward strand.
CTTTGTCTGCAGTTTTGCTGGCCACTTCTTTCACCATTTGTGCGCCCATGTTCTCGAACTTATCTTCTAGTTCGATCTCTTTTGCAACTGTCACACCGTCTTTTGTGATGTGAGGGGAGCCAAAAGATTTGTCGATGACAACGTTACGTCCCTTTGGACCTAGAGTGATTCGGACAGCTTCCGCTAGAGTTTCTACGCCTTTTAAGATTTTTTGACGCGCTTCTTCTTTAAATTTTATTGTTTTTGGTGCCATTGTTGTCTCCTATTCTTCGATAATTGCAATAATGTCGTCGGCGCGGACGATCACAAACTCTTCGTCGTTAAGAGTGATTTCTTGACCTGAGTACTTTTCCATCAAGACGATATTTCCTTCACATACAGGCATTGGAAGCGTGTTGCCGTTTTTGTCAGTTTTTCCCGGTCCAATTGCAATCACTTTCGCTTTTTCCTGTTTTTTCTTTGCAGTGTCCGGAAGGATGATGCCCCCTTTAAGGGTTTGTTCCGGCTCGAGGCGTTGAAGGAGAACGCGATTGCCAAGAGGCTTGAATGTGGTTTTATCTATCACTTTGGTGTTTGTCATTGTTTCTCTCCTATTTGTGAGTTTGCTACCTGATTATATTCGGGGGTTCGAATATACGCAAGAAAAACTTAGCACTCTCACAATTTGTTTGCCAAAAACCGATTTTTCTCTAGGGAAAAACGTTAGTTAGCGGAGGGCGTGAAATTCTGACTTAGTGAATTTTCAAGTTCATCTACCATAGAATCGAAGGTTTGAATGGCAGAAAGTATCGGTTGTTTGCTACGGAGGTCGACTCCTGCAGTTTTTAAGAGATCTAAGGGGTACTGGTGCGATCCGCCTTTTAAAAACTTGAGATATCCGCTGCTGTCACCGGTTGACTGCACTTGATGACTCAAATCTAGAGCGGCGCTAACGCCGGTTGCGTATTGGTAGACATAGAAATTATAGTAAAAATGCGGAATGCGTGCCCACTCGATTGCAGAGACCTGATCGACAACGACGTCTTTGCCAAAATATTTTTGATTGAGTTTATAGTACTCTTCTTTCAAAAAGGTAGGGGTCAGTGGAATATTCTTCTCTGCACATTCATGCATAAAGAGCTCAAATTCAGCAAACATTGTTTGCCTAAAAAATGTCGCTCTTAGATCGTCGATTTTTTGATTGAGGTAATACGCTTTTTCCTCGGGAGTTGAGCTATTTTCGATCAGATATCGAGTCAAGAGATCTTCATTAAATGTGGAGGCAATCTCAGCTAGAAAAATCGGGTAGTTTGCATACTGGTAGGGTTGCTCGTGGTTACTATAGTAACTGTGCATGCTGTGGCCAGCTTCATGTGCAAGGGTGAATACATCGCGAATGGTTCCATTATAGTTCATTAACATGTATGGCATGCTGTCATAACATCCGCTTGAATACGCACCTGAGCGTTTATTCTGATTTTCAAAGCGATCGACCCATCGATCTTTTTTTAACCCTTTTTCAAGGATGCCTTGGTATTCGGAACCTAAGGGGCCAACAGATTGGACGACAAGATCTACAGCCTCTTCGTAGGGGATATTGGCTTTGGGTTCCTTGCAAAGAGGGGTTGAAAGATCGTAAAGATGCAGTTCATCCAAGCCCATTAATCTCTTTCGAAGGCGCATGTATTTATAGATTGATTCAAGATTCTGATTTGTTGTTTGAATTAAGTTTGCATACACTTGGGTATCGATATTTTTTGGGTATAGAGCTGCAGAGAGACAGCTTGGGTAGTGGTGTGTATGGGCATAAAAGTGATGGGCTTGAACCTGGCCTTGAATCAAAGAGCTTAAGGTATTTTCATACTCCATGTAGCTATTTTGCATCGCATAAAAGGCATTTTTGCGTAAGACGCGATCTTGGCCTCGCATGAAAATTTGGTATTTACCATGGGTAAGTTCATGCTTATCACCGTTTTGATCTTGAATAAAGCCAAAGTCAAGGTCTGCATCATTCATTGCACTAAAGGCTCTGCGTGCGGTATCAAGGGATTGGCCGGCAAGTGCAATTATTTTTGACTGTTCTGCCGGAAGAGTATGTGGTTTGAGGCGGATGATTTTTTCGATGGCAAACTTATAGGACTCAAGTTCTTTTGAGTTTAAGAGTTTTTGCAGAGTCTCGTTAGGGAGTGAAAGCAATTCAGGTTCAAACCAAGAGGTCTCTTCAGCAAAGGCGTGATAGATCTGGGAAATCTGTAAAAACGCTTTATGATAGGAATCTTCTGCGATATCCTCGTCGTGTTTAAGATGCGCCCACGTATAGAGTTTTTCGATTTTACGACCGGTTGAAAGAATTTCTTCGTAAACGCTTTTGAGCTTTTCGTTAAGTTTCCCTCTTCCTTCTGCAATTTTTGGCCATAGAGGCTTTTCTCCATGCTTGGCAACCGAATCGAAATCTTTCTTCCACGCATCCAAGTTTAAATAGAGTGACTCTGTATTCCAACAATCATTGGGCTTAACATCTGTGCGTTTAATCGTCATTTTTTCTTCCTAACATACGGTTTAAGTATACAGTTCTATCATTACAATCTTTTTTTGTCGAAAAAAATGGCACGCAAATGATTCGTTTGGTAAGTTGTGCCGTAAAGTAAAAAAGGTACATTAGGATGCAGGAAGAGACTTTAGGTAGCTGCAAGGCTTCGGCAGTTTTCAAGGTGAAAAATGATCGTGGATTACACACCCGTCCCGCAACAGAAATTGTCAAATGTGCGGCTCGTTTCAAATCTAATATTCGGCTGATTCATAAAAAAGTCGAAGTTAACGCAAAATCCATCTTAGGTGTTCTCATGCTCGCAGCAAGCAAGGGGACTCGAATTAAAATAGAGGCAATTGGGATCGATGCTGAAGAGGCTGTCGCCTCTCTTATTGCGCTTGCGAATAATCAATTTGACATTGATTATTAACTAATCTTCTACAGGAATGGTCTTGTCGAGTACATCTTGTGTGCAGTAGACAGGGGCGTTTTGCATAAGGGCTAAGGTGATTGCATCTGAAGGGCGGGAATCGATTTCAATGATACGTCTCATGTCGCCTTGCTGTTGCTCAAGAAAAATTCTTGCAAAGTACACAGTCTCTTGTAGATCAATAATGACTACCTGTTTAAGCCGTATATCCATGCCTAGAAAAATCGAGTCGATTAAATCATGAGTAAGGGGTCTTGGCTTTTCAGCGCCTGTAAGATATAACTGCAAAGTGCGCCCGATAGATGGATCGGTATAGATTGCAAACCGCTTTTCACCGGCTCCTAGAATAATCATCGTATAAGAGCGCGTTTGCATGATCTTGTCAAAATTGAGTTGAATCAGGTGTCCTATCATCATTTTGTATGTTAACTTATCCCTTTATTTCTGTCACTTTTCCGGAGGCTGATCCGCAGATTACCTTTGTTGCGAAATTTAAAAAAAGGCCCGTCTCCAAGATTCCCGGAATGCGACCCAAGAGTTGCTGGAAGCTTTGTAGGTCTTTTAATTCAGAGGGGAGGTTAAGGTCAATGGTGTAATTGCCGTTGTCAGAAACTAATGCCTTGCCATTCTCCGTCCGCAAATTAGAGGTAAACCCGTGCTTTTCAATTGCATATTTTGTCGATTCCCACCCAAAGGGCAATACCTCAAGTGGCAGGGACTCTCCTGAAAAGTCAGAGACCATTTTAGAATCATCCACAATGACGATCATTTGTTTGCTTGAATAGGCAATGATTTTTTCTCGTAAAAGCGCGCCGCCGCGTCCTTTAATTAGGTTTAAAGAGGGGTCAACTGCATCGGCTCCGTCAATCGTTAGGTCAATCTCTGTGAAGTTTCTGCTGATGGGAATGTGGTGTTTTTTTGCGAGTTCTTCAGATCGAATCGAAGTGGGAATACCTGTGATATTTAAACCCTCAAGGCAGCGATGTCCAAGAGCTTCCAGAAAATACTTGACTGTTGAACCGGTTCCAAGCCCGATTTGCATTCCAGGCTTAACAAAAGAAAGTGCCTTCTCTGCAGCTAATTTTTTTGCCTTTTCGATTGTAGTCATCGCAGTTATTTCGTATATTCTTTGTTTTAAACAATGAGGTCGACATGATTACATTGCAAGAGCTTTGTGACTACCTAGAGCAATTATTTGATGTCTCGCAATTTTTGGATTACTGTCCAAACGGTTTGCAGGTGGAAGGAAAAACAGAAATTAAAAAAGTGGCGACAGCTGTGACAGCCAGTTTAAAAGCAATTGAGGAAGCAGTCGCAATGGATGCCGATCTTTTACTTGTTCATCACGGTCTATTTTGGAAAGGGGGAAGTCAAATCGTAACAGGTCCCATGAGAAAAAAGCTTGCACTCCTCCTCAAAAACAAGCTCTCTCTACTTGGATATCACCTCCCAATGGACGCACACCGAGAATTCGGGAATAATTGGAAAGCGGCAAGGGAGATGCAATGGAAAGATCTTCAGCCTTTTTTTTCGATCAATGGGATGGCGATAGGGGTTCAGGGAAAGGTTGATCTTCCCCGCATTGAATTTCAAAAGAGACTTGAGAAGTACTATAACCACAATGCTCAAGTGGCACTTGGAGGCAAAGAGCACATTTTTTCAGCTGGCCTTGTCTCAGGGGGCGCCTACAAACAGATTCAAGATGCGGCAGTAGCCGGTCTTGATGCCTTTGTGACTGGAAATACGGATGAGCCCGCTTGGTATCTTGCGCATGAAGAAGGGGTGAATTTTTACTCTCTTGGACATTCCGCAACAGAAAAAATTGGTCCAAAAGCCATTGGAGAACATCTTAGAGAGAAGTTTGGAGTTGATGTGGTGTTTATCGATTGCGACAACCCGTTTTAGCCTAGAGACTATTCGGGTTTTCCTTTGACTCTTTTGTTAAGCTCCCTTCCCTCTTCAATTTCGTGCTTTAAATCATGGATGAGATGAAGAACATACTGACTCTTGACCTTGGCAGGATGTTTATTTTCGTCGAAGAGAGAGATTTCTTTTGATTTTAGAGAGATTCGCTCGTCAGCGTGGCGCTTGATATAAATTTCAATTGCTTGTCGCATACGACTTAAAGCTTTTTCGTTAATTAAGCGATTTTCTTCATCGAATTGTTTTTTTAGCTTTTGCCTTGCCTTTTGAATTGCTTTGCTTTCTTTTGCATTTTTCGCCATAGTCCCTCTCTGCTTCTCTACTACTTTAGTATAGCATATAATTAATATTTTACTCTTTTAGAAACGAAGAGTGTTGACAGAAAACCACTTAAGGCTTAACAATTTCTTCATGGACAATTTGATTGACACATTAGAAGCGCGCGGATTCATCGAATCGATGACAGGCAGTGAAATCAAGAATTTGGTGAATCAACCGATCTCTGTTTATTGTGGGTTTGATCCGACTGCAGATAGCCTGCATTTAGGGAATATGGTCGGCTTGATGGGATTGCGGTGGTTTCAAAAATTCGGAGCCACGTCGATCGCCCTTTTAGGCGGGGCAACTGGAATGATCGGAGATCCTTCGGGAAAAGCAAAAGAGCGCTCTCTTCTTGACAAAGCGACACTAGAAAAAAATATATCGGGAATACAAAAAGATATTGAAAAGATCGTCCCAGGGGCTGTTTTACTCAATAATTATGATTGGTTTGAAAAGTTTTCCTTTGTCGATTTCTTAAGAGATGTGGGGAAACATTTTCGAGTCGGACCGATGCTTGCAAAAGAAAGCGTGCGCTCTCGTTTAGAATCCGAAGAGGGGATGAGTTTTACTGAATTTAGCTATCAATTACTTCAAGGATATGACTTTCTTTATCTCTTTCAGAACCATAATGTCACAATGCAAATTGGCGGAAGCGATCAATGGGGGAATATCACTGCAGGGAAAGAACTGGTGCGTAAAGTCAAAGGCAAAAATGTCCACGGCTTGACCTTTCCCTTATTGACAACAGGCGATGGGAAAAAATTTGGAAAAACCGAGAAAGGAGCGATTTGGCTCTCAAGCGAAAAACTTTCTCCCTATGACTTTTATCAGCATTTATTTCGAATTGGCGATGAGGATGTGATTCGTTTTATGAAAATGCTCACGTTCATGGAACTCGATGAGATAAATGCAATTGAAAGGCAAATGAAACATGCGGATTACCTCCCAAATACAGCTCAGAGACGCCTTGCAGAAGAGGTCACACGTTTGGTTCATGGGGATGAGGGAGTTTCGATTGCTGAAAAAATCACAGCACACGCAGCCCCGGGAAAGGTCACTGAGCTCAATGAAACAACTTTAAAACAGATGGCAACGGAAATACCATGTCATGAAAGATTAAAAGAAGAGTTAATCGAAAAGCCGTTGATCGAAGTTACTGTTGCTACTTCAATGATAAAAAGTAAGGGTGAAGCAAAGCGCCTCATACGTGGCGGTGGGCTTTATTTGAACAATGAAAAAGTATCCGATGAAAATCAAATAATCAATGAATCAGATTTGATTTCCGGAGAATATCTGCTGTTTGCTATCGGGAAAAAGAGAAAAGAGATTATTCATGTCTCAAATTATTCTTGATACAAAACAGAATTTATATATGATGAACAATACTTATTTCCTGAATTGAGGAGTCGCAAGGTATGGAACCAAGTGGATATAGAGAAGAAGACGATCTAAAAAAAGAAACAATGACAAAGAAGAAATTGATTCATTCAATTTCTCAGGACAAAGGGATACACCCTAATGACGTGCGTCATGTGGTTCAGGCGTTTTTGGATAAAATGACAGAGTGTTTATCCAAAGGAGAAAGGCTCGAGTTTCGAGATTTTGGCGTATTCGATGTTGTAATGCGAAAGCCAAAAGTCGGGCGTAATCCTAAAAAAGCTGCCGAACCCATCATCATTCCGGAAAGACGAGCGGTAAAATTCTCGCCCGGAAAGAAAATGCGTCAGTTAATCGAAAGTGCGATCGACCAAGAATAATTCGCTTTTTCATTTGTTATCGGATTTTCCTTGGAAAAAAGGCGGATTCTTAATATCCTGAATATTAATTTTTGGGGTTTTATCATGTCTTTTCCACGTTTTTTAGGCGTACTATCCGTAATTATATTTGGAACGATATTGGGAGCCTCTTTTTTAAAGAGGCAAAACAATCCATCGCCATCTTTGAAAGTGGATGAAATTGTCACAATTGAAGCGCCCGGCAATCAGGAAGGGCTTACTGTTCTGCTTGAGCAGACCATTCCTGAAGAAGAAGTCGCGCAGTCACAAATAAATGCACGTGAAAAAAGGCAGGAAGAGACTCTTGAAGAGGTAGATCGGCTAAATGAACTATTTTCTGTTACAGGAAAGAAAAGCCCCATTGTTCAGACGATTACCTATAAGTCAAGTGTACCTTGGTTAAAAGGACGCTCTGCATGGCTTTGCGATTATGCCACACATTATAAAACGTCGCGCCACTTCATCGCTCGCAGTTTGAATGGAAAGCCTGATTATGAAAAACAAGACATCGCCAATGGCGATCGATTTAATGTTTTAAATCCTGACCTCGATATAAGGTTTCACCTCCTTGTAGATCTTACAACTTCGCGCATGTGGTTTTCATATCAAGAAGGAGAGAGTGAAAAGCATCATTTATTAAAGACATATAAAGTGGGTCTCGGTCGTCCGGATGAATATAGCGCCTCAGGATATCTCACACCCACTGGAACGTATAGTTTAGGTGACCGCGTTGCCACTTTCAAACCAAAAAAGATTGCCCTCCATCAAGGAGAGCGTAAAGAAATGATCCAAGTTTTCGGTACGCGTTGGATCCCTTTTAATGAAGAGATAGAAGGGTGTAGCGAACCTGCTAAAGGATTTGGGATTCACGGGCTTCCTCTCGTTAAAAATGATGAGGGTGTCATAGAAGAGAACTTAGACAGTATCGGAAAATTTGAAAGCGATGGCTGCATTCGTCTTAAAACTGCCGATGTTGAAGAGCTGTTTGCTATTATTATAACAAAGCCGACTCAGATCGAGTTGGTTAAAGATGTTCAAGAGAATTCAAAGTTAAAAATGTATGAATAGCAAAAGTAAAGTGTAAGACAAATGGACATCCTACCGCACGAAAAGAAAATCTATGAGTACCTCAACGCGATCAATCATCTAAAAAAGCAAAGTAAAGGTGAAGATGTCTTCGAAGAGGAGATTCATAAGTTAGAAGCCAAGCTTGATCAGATTAAGATGGATGTCTTTAGCAAGCTCACACCTTGGCAACGGATCCAAATCTCAAGACACCCGAATCGTCCACATACATTAGATTATATCGAGACTATCTGCGACCGGTTTATAGAGCTTTCAGGAGACCGACTGTACAGAGATGATACCGCCGTTATCGGGGGGCTTGCAAAAATCGGAAACCTAAATTGCATGTTGATCGGTCAAGAAAAAGGGAAAGATACGGAAAGTCGCGTTCGACATAATTTCGGTATGGCACATCCCGAAGGGTTTCGAAAGGCGCTGCGTCTGATGCGGTTGGCTGAAAAATTTCAACTCCCTGTTGTCACTTTTCTTGACACCCCAGGGGCTTATCCCGGACTTGAAGCAGAAGAGAGAGGACAAGGTCTTGCAATTGCTGAAAATCTGCGTGAGATGTCAGTCCTTAAAACAGCAATTATTGTGGTTGTAATAGGCGAAGGCTGTTCAGGTGGTGCGCTTGGAATGGGGGTAGGCGATAGCATTGGCATGCTGGAGCACGCGTATTACTCGGTCATTTCTCCCGAAGGCTGCGCATCGATTCTTTGGAAAGATCCAGGAAAAAATATTGACGCTGCCGAAGCACTTAAACTTAACTCTGAAGATCTACAAAGATTTGGCGTGATAGACACAATTATTAAAGAACCGATTGGCGGTGCGCACCTTAATCCCAAGGAAGCGATGGATAATGTGAAATCTTTTATTCTAGATCAATGGCGAATTCTTAGAAATATTCCGATCCACTTGCTTCTTGATCAACGCTATACAAAATTCCGCACCATTGGCGAATTTGAAGAACATGAGGCAGTAAAGTGAGATGGCTTCTTAGAGCTTCATTGAGTCAGCCTAAAAATCGCGCCCTTTTTGTAGTGATCATTATTTCAATGATACTACTGACAACAGCAACTCAGCTTGAGATGCTTGCCATTGGGATTATGACCAATAAAAGCGCAGATTCTGACTCATCAGATATTATTCAAAGGACAATCGATGCCATTAACCCGTATCTTGACCTTTCAAATAGCTGGCAGAATCTTGCAATTTTTATTGTATTTGTCGCTTTATACAAAGCGATCAATATGTTTGTATATCGCTACAGCAATAAAAAACTTGCGATCTATGTCTCTCGAGATTTAAGAAAGAAATATTTCGATCATATGCAAAGGTTGCCTATGCGGTTCTTTCTCGATTATAAGATCGGATCGCTTGCCTCCCGTGTCAGCTACGATTCGATGATGATTGCCGATGCAATTAACGCCGCACTTGTAAACTATATCCAAACCCCCTTTACTCTGATAACAACGCTGACCCTTTGTTTTTTAACCTCGTGGAAGCTTTCTCTCCTTATTTTTATTGGATTTCCTACTCTTCTATTACCGATTGTCTATCTTTCGAATAAAGTGCGCCACCTCTCAAAACAGCTTCAACGGCAGCAAGAGGATTTTACCTCCGTTCTGATCGACTTTCTACGTGGCATATTGACTGTCAAAGTATTTGCAATGGAAAAGGTGTCAGAACGTAAATACCAAGAGCAAAATGAATTGATGGCCCATCTTGAAAAAAAGGGCGCCAAATACGACCTTGCGACAAGGCCGATTGTGCATACACTTGCAATGGTCTTCCTCTCTATCTCTTTAATTTGGGGTCTTTACGGTCTAGATCTTTCTGTTCCGGAAGCGTTTTTTTTCTGTGGCCTTTTGCATGTCTTCTATGAGCCGATAAAGAAATTTGCCGAGCAAAATGGACAAATTCAAAGAGGGATTGCCGCCTCTGAGAGAATGCAAGAGATTTTAAGTATCCAATTTATAGATGAAGAAGAGAAACCCTCATTTACTGACTTTTCAAAAGAGATCAGCTTTAAAAATGTCAGCTTCGGTTATGGCGAGCAATCTGTGCTATCCAATATCTCATTTACAATTAAAAGAGGGCAGAAAGTTGCGCTTGTCGGTCCGACCGGCTCGGGTAAATCTACCCTTGTTCAACTGCTTCCAAGGCTGTATGAATTAAATGAAGGCGAAGTCTTGATCGATGGTGTCTCTCACTCATCCTATTCTCAAAAATCGCTCCGCGAAAAAATCGCTTTTGTTCCTCAAATGCCATTTCTGTTTCTAGATACGATTGCCGATAATATTGCATTCGGGAATGAGTATACGCAGGACGCAATTGTAGAAGCGGCCAAAAAAGCCCAAGCCCACGAGTTTATTGAAAAACTTCCTCTTCAGTACCAAACGCAAATTTCCGACGCGGGAAAAAACTTCTCCGGAGGTCAGCAACAGCGCCTTGCAATTGCGCGCGCCTTAATTAAGAAAGCACCGATCCTTATTCTTGATGAGGCCACAGCTGCTCTTGATACCGTTAGTGAAGAGAAAATCCGGATTGCACTTGAAAATATCCGAGGAAAAGTGACACAGATTATTATCGCTCACCGCCTTTCCACGATTGAAGATGCAGATACGATTTTGTATTTGGAGCAAGGCCGTCTCATCGCTCAAGGAACAAAAGATGAGCTTTTAAAGACCTGCCCTCCTTTTCAACAGATGTGGCAGCTGGGTGTCAATCGGTGAAGAAAAGAGCTGTTGTCGTCCACTCAGGTGGAATGGACTCATCGATTTGTCTCGCCCTTGCTTTGAAAGAGTTTGGAAAGGAAAATGTCTTAAGTATTTCTTTTCAGTACGATCAAAGGCATTCTAATGAAATCACCGCCGCAAAGAAGATCTGCAAAGAGTGGGGAGTTGATCAAACCATTTTAGAGATCAAGTGCCTAAAAGAGATCACGGAAGATGCGCTGACTTGCCACGATCTGCCGATCACAATGACTCCACAAGGGGAACCCTCGACCCTCGTTTTGGGGCGCAACGGTCTTATGGCAAGACTTGCCGCTATCCATGCCCATCATCTAGGCGCAGGTTGTATTTATATGGGTGTTATTGAGGTTGAAGAGGCAAATTCGGGGTATCGTGACTGCTCGAGAAAATACATGGATTTGATGGAGCAAATTCTTCGCATTGATCTGAATGCATTCGAATTTGAGATTCGAACACCACTTGTCAAAATGACTAAACTTGAGACAATGGAACTTGCCCAATCTCTCCAAATCTTACCATACCTACTTAAAAACACGATTACTTGCTACCAAGGTCTTGCCTCAGATGGATGCATGGTGTGTCCTGCTTGTATTTTAAGAAATGAAGCAATTGAACAGTTTAAAATAAAGTATCCAAACAGCTTATAGTCATGGCCTTTGCGACACTGATCATCGTCTATTGTCTGAATAACTCAGATTGTTAAATTGAGCGCCTTTTTCGAGGGAATTGGATAAAATCGCACTCGATTGATTTTTCAAATTTTGGAAAAAATTCACGCAAAATTTCATTAACCTGAGTTATTCAGAGGCTCCTATAGATGTGTCGAATATCAAGCGGATCAAACGATTTAGTTAACGGAGCTTCCCACTACCGAAGGGGAGATAAGATTGAGCGCTTCGAAGCTTTTACGAAGCTGTTCATTTTCCGGTTTTTCAAGGGCGCCGCTTCCACTTAACCATTTAAGATAATGTGAAGGAAGCTGTTTTAGAGGTGTTCCTTGATGCTTTCCAAATGGCATATGTTGGAGAAGTCTTGGTTGATTGAGTAGCTCATATACTTGGTCGATACTAAGATCATCAATCATTTTCGAGAAAATTTCCACCATCATCATGACGTCATCAAGGGCTCTGTGGGCGGAATTTTCCGGAATGCCGTAAATTTCTCTTAAGAATTGTAACGCATGCCTAGGAATATCGGGACGATACCTTCTTGCCCAAGTGAGTGAGTCGATTGTTTTCCATTTAGGTGTCGGAAGGTCGTTTCGGGTCAGTTCATTTTTAAGTAGGGGCATGTCAAAGCGGTCGCCGTTATGAGCAATTAAAATCACATCTCCTTCACAAAACTCAAGAAACTGCTGACCAACTGTGGCAAAGCTTGGAGCATCTTTTACCATTTCATCTGTAATATGGTGAATTGCTGATGCTTCAGGGGGTATGGGTATGCCCGGATTTACAAAACTGACAAAGCTTGTGTCATTTGCTGCATCATATGCGGCAATTTCAATAATCTTGTCTTTGTCTGTGCGTATCCCTGTTGTTTCAGTATCAAAATAGATCGGACGACTAGCCATTACTGCCTTTACCTTGGTTGTCTTGGCGCTTTTGCGCTTTTTTCATGACATCTTCAAATGTATTTTTCCCAACAGCTACAGTAATAACGACAGGACCATAGGCCTGAAGAACAGCTTCAAATGCCTTCAAATATTTTTCCAATAAATACTCTTCAATTTTGTTGTCCCTAACCGGGAGCATCTGCCTGTAAAAGAAGAGTCGTTTATTCTCTTCCATTCCAAATCCGGGAAGATCGAGCTCTTTGTTTGCAAGATGCAGAAGTCTTGCAAGATCGTTTTCTGCACCGTCTTTAATGTTTGCAGGAAAGAAAAGAAGCATTTGTAAAAGCCCGGACGGCTCAAAAAGTTTAAGGAAGATGGGGAATGTTTTACCTTCAATCTCAAGTTCGATAACTACTTGGTCTGTCTTTTCTTGAATGTGGGCCTTGTAACCTTTGTCTTGAACAAATTGAAGTAGGTTATCTAATGTGATGTCTAGCATAATTTCCTCTAGTATTGAGCACCTGGGATGCTCGGTTCGTACCCACTTCCACAGAAATCCGGATTATTTGTCATCGGGATGACTGAATATTCATCTATCGGCTGCATCGTACATCCTGTGAAAAATAGAAGAGTACATAATGTCATTTTCATAAGAAATAGGGTACTTGTTATTTAACTATCTGACAAGGGATTTTCATCTAATTCCGCGATCTTAGTGATCCCGTTGTTGGATTCCGATAAGATAATTTTCTTCCCATGGACATCAAGAAGGTAAATCCCTGTACGCGCTGTGATCATTCGTTTCTCAAGTAACTTGATTTTGCTCGTTACATTGACTTGATCTAATCGAACATTGAGCATACGTCTTATGATCCAAGAGCCCGCAAAAAGAACAAGTAGAAGCAGGCCAAGCAAAATGAGCATGTGGATGAATTCTTCGAAAAAGCGACTGCTTTGCGCCTCATCGGCACCTCTAAGCTCTTCCGGTAGCTCAAAGCGACTCTCTCTCTCTTCTTGAAGGGCACCACCTTCCCTGCGAAAACCTTCCGGAAGGGGCACTTCTTCATTTTGAGAGTTTGGGGCTAATTCTTGTCCGACTAGAGGAGTGAAAAGAAGAAAGAGTGAGAGAAATATATATGTCATTGTTTAAATTACCTAAGGGGTAAATGTTTGATTGTTTATCGTACCGCATGATATACTTTTTTATTTTTTAAATGCTAGCACTTGATATAGACGGTACATTAACTTCAAATCTTAAAAAAATTCCCGAAGAAGTGGTTTCTTTTTTAAGAGAGAGTCAGGAGCCTGTATGTTTAATTACGGGGCGCCACCTCTCTTCTGTTGAACCAATTTTAGCTGCGATCGACTTTCCTTACATTCTTGCTCTTCAAAATGGATCAATGGTGATGAAGATGCCGGAACGCAAGGTGCTTTTCACGCAGTATTTAAGTGAAGCTACACTTCCTTCACTGCTTTTGAATTGTGCAGACCCGATACTATATTCAGAAACTGTGTGTTATTGGAGACCCAAACACCACACGGAAAAAATGCAACAATACTTGACAAGACGCATCGATGCAATGAACGAGGTTTGGGTTGAAATAGAAAGTTTTACACCAAGCCCAGAGCGCATGTTTCCGGCTTTGAAGTGGATCATCGAAGAGAGTCAGGAAAAACAAGTATTAAAGGCTTTGCAAGGAGTAGGTGTGGAAGTTTGCTCGATTCGCGACCCCTTTGATCGGAGCTTCTGCGTTGTACAGGCGACAAAAGCAAATAAGGGAAGTATTGTTAAGTGGCTTAAAAAAGAGTTTGGAAGACCTGTGATCGCAGCAGGAGACGACTATAACGATGTGTCAATGCTTGAACACGCCGATATTTCCATTGCAATGGCATCGGCGCCAAAAGAAGTTAAGGAAATAGCTGATATCGTAGCTCCTTCCGCTAAAGAAATGGGTATAATTAAGGGGTTGACAGATGCCTTCAAAAGTCGGATTTGAAGAATTAAAATTCAGTTGTGTCATAGGAGATCTTCCCCATGAACGTGAAAATGAACAGGAAATTACAGTCTCCCTCAGCGTAGAGGTTAATCTTTCTGACTGCCTGAAAAGTGACTGCCTAAGCGACACGGTTGATTATGTCTCTCTTGCCGACCTCTGTCAAAAAATTGCAAAAGAAGGGAGATTTCAAATGTTAGAGTGCTACGCAGGTGCAGTTTTGAAAACCCTTTTTCTAGAGCAAAGAATTGAAAAAGCTAAATTTTGTGTAAAAAAACCCGCAATGTTCATGGGAGCTAAGTGGGCATTTGTAGAGATAGAGCAATGTCGCAGCGAGTATTAGTAACCGGCGCTTCTAAGCGCCTTGGAGCATTGATTTGCTATGCACTTGCAGAAAACGGATATGACCTTTGCATCCATTATCGAACAAGTCAAAAAGAGGCTGAAGAAGTCAAAGCAAGATGTCAAGAAATGGGCGTAGATGCAGAAATTGTGTGCGGCGATTTATTGTCGATTGATTTCCGTCCCATTGATCATTTGATTAATAATGTTGGAGTTTATACTAAAGAATCTCTTTTAGATTATACCCTTGATGAGTGGAAGGACTGTTTTGAAGTGAACTGCTTTGCTCCTTTTGCTTTAACGAAGAGATTTCTTCCGACTTTGAAGAGTGTGATAAATATTGGCGTTTCGGGATTGGAAAATTCAGATAAGCAGCGCTCGCTCTATCGGCTCACGAAAAAGACTCTTTTGCATATCACAAAAATGCTTGCAAGCGAGCTTGCACCAAAAGGGATTTGTGTGAATATGGTCTCTCCGGGTCAACTTTCGATTTCGGAGGATCTCCCTGATAATCTAGGGTCACTTCCGATGAAACGGGCTGTCGAACCAAGCGAAATTACTCAAATGATTCTATTTTTATTAAAAAGCCCGTCGATCACAGGGCAAAACATTGATATATCCGGAGGACTTGGATTATGAGATTGGAAGAGGCAGTTGCATGTGGACGTCAGTATCAGGAAAAGCAGACCGGTTATATTCATTTTTGTCATACGGCAATTGGTGAAGATGTTCACTATCCTATTCCTGTGCGTGAAAATTTACTCTTTGCATTTGCCCTTCTTCGTACACGTCAAGAAAAGGAGACGGAGGAGGCGTGGGAGATGATCGCAAAGCTTCTTGCCTTTCAGACAGATTCCGGAAATTTTCCGATCTATCTTCACCATTACCCTAAGTGCTATAATCATCGCCTCTCTTCTGAATTACTTCCGATTTTAGATCGAATCATCAAGCATTTCCGCGGTCCTTATGATGAAGAGGTCAAAAGAGCAAGAGATCTCTTATTTAATTTTAATGAGGGCAAGCCGCATAGCTTTTCAGATCGTCTCTTATCAGGTGATACCGATGAATTTTTTTCGCGTACATACCACGCTCGGACAGAGAGTTATATTGGCCCTCACTTTGACGAAGAATGTGTTGGGAATAGACCTAAGTTAAGCTTGTATCACATGCTCATTGATCCACAGGCGCAGTGCCGGTCTGAGTATCAGAATTTACATCCGTTAGAAGGGGCTCTTGTTGGAATAGGAGAGAAAAAAATTCCCCACGTGACAGAACCTGTCTGGAGTCAAGAAGAAAATTGGTCTACGTATCAGTGCGAAACATATGGGTTTTCAACTATCGATAGCTCTCGGCCATACGATCCACAAACAGATCAACACCTCGCCCCTTTCAGAATGCATTTTGGAACGGAAAAGGAATTTTATAGTTTAGTGTGTCAAGGGGGGAATCACCAAGTTTCGTTTACAGAAAAAAGTGAAAATAAAGTCTCTTGCCTCTTTACACTCGGGGATCCTTTAGACTATCATGATAGAGTCTCTGCAAGGGAAGTCGAGTGGTTTTTAACACGAGATCCATCTGCAAAAATCACTGTAAATGGACATGCAGCCACAACATTTAACCTTGGTGACTTGGTTGAGATTCGCACACGGACATTAAAAGTTTCCTTGCGATTCTTGCTCGTAAATGGTACAGGTAATTTTGTTGGACATTTGATGTTGGGTAACAGACCCTCGCAACTATTGCGCAAAGGTAAGTGGAGGCAGTATGCGTTCGACCGGCAGATTTTTTTACGCACACTCCGTCGAGATTCTTCTTGTCAAATTCAGGCAGAGATTGAAATGGAACCTTGTTAGTTTTTTTCTAGCATTACTCACACTCTCGTCATGTGCGGTTTCAAGGAGTCAAGAGTATCATGGCTTTTATGAGGATCTAAGAGAGTATGAGCCTTGCAGCACATTCACATACTCTCCTTACTATCTTGTCGTCCTTGTCGATGCCAAACATCTTGATTACTTCAATAACCGCTCATTCTTTTGTACCCTTGTTAAGCACCCCAAAGATGGAAGCAAGGGATGTGATGTTGGGCACTGTTGGTTTTTGCTGAGCGGCATTGAAAACAATAGGCGTGTTGAAATTGAGGGAGGGCATTCCGGAGAGACCGGAGTGAACCAAACAAGGTACATGGACGGCGTGATGGACTTGATGGAGCGCAATGATCCAAACCCGGTCCGTTATATGTGGACAGTACAAAAAGATGGGTTTTTACAAGAGGGGTGCGGCGGACACAGTCCTTCATATGCCGTAAAGGTCGACCTAACCAAAGAGAAGTATGAGGAGCTTTACAACTTTATCTATGGTGGGGGTTATGACTTTAAGAATTACTCTTTGACTCATAACCAATGCTGCGAACTCGTACGTCAACTATTAGCTAAAACCGGGCGTGAGATTCAGACAAAGATTACTCTTTCTATCGATTCCGAGGTACAATTTCGACATGAATCCCTTCATCTTTGGTCTGATCCGAGATACTCAAGGATTACAATCTCCTCACCTGATGTGGTGGAAAAGTCGCTCCACCGTCTTGTAAAAGAGGGAAGGGCACAGTGCGCCCTCAGGTGGTACCATATGACCCATCCTGATCATAAGTGCAAAGAGAAAGTTTGCTTTGCATGCGCACTTTCACGGTTTTGCCGGGCGCTTCTGATTACTAGAATTTATTAAATCAAAAGCCACGTTAAGTCTTTACTTGAATTCCCTTATTCAGAGTCCTCTAGAGTCGGATGTGTGGGGGCAACGCCCATAATATTTGCCCCATTGTCGACGTAAATGAGGGAGCCTGTAATTCCAGAGGCTAAGGGAGAAACAAGAAACGCGGCAGCTGTGCCTACCTCTTCTGACTTCAGATCTTTTGTAAGAGGAGCGGTTTCTTTGTCATACTGGATCATTCGTTCAATAAACCCAATGGCGCGAGCCGCTCTTGAAGAAAGGGCGCCGGCGGAGATTGCGTTTACATGGATTTTAAATTTTTGACCCGCTTCATAGGCAAGTGTCCGCACATCGCTCTCTAAGGCCGCTTTTGCTGAGCTCATGCCGCCGCCATAACCGGGGATGACCTTTTCAGAGGCGCGGTAGGAGAGAGTAAGAGCGGATCCACCCTCATTCATTATCGGTCCAAAGTGGGAGATAAGAGAAAGGAAAGAGTATGAAGAGGCTGAAAGCGCAGCAAGATAGCCGTTTCGGCTCGTTTCAAGTAGAGGCTTTTGCACTTCAGGCGCATTGGCAAGCGAATGAACAAGTATATCGATCTTGCCAAAATCTCTTTGGATCTGAGCTGCAACTTCGCTGACTGTGTAATTTGCAGCGGATTGGTATCTTTTGTTTTCACGAATTTCTTCCGGTACATCTTCCGGGGTATCAAATGCTGCATCTAGAGGGTAAATTTTAGCAAATTCTAAGAGCTCTCCATTGCTAAGCTTTCGAGATCCATCGAACTTTCCGCTCTGCAGTCCTTTCAGAAAAATATTGAGGACAGGGGGCCATGTACCAACAATCACCTCAGCACCGGCTTCGATTAATTGTTTTGCTATCGCAAATCCAAACCCTTGATCGTCTCCAATTCCAGCTACAAACGCGCGTTTTCCTTTTAGGTCTATTTTGAGCACTTCATTCACCACTTTTTTTGGTAAATTATAACGCGATTAGCTGATTTTTTTCTATGGCTCTTTGGTTACCTCTGAAAAAGGGAATCAACTCAAAAATGACGCCTTAGCTTATCTAACTTTTAAAACGATTTTTCCACAGGTGTGTCCAGTCTGGCTTTTTTCAATCGCCTCTTTTGCTTGAGAAAGAGGCATCTCCTCAATATGAGGCGAGCGAATCTTGCCTTGGTTAAAGAGATCAGTAATTTGAGTCAGTTGCTCGCCATTTGGCCTAACAAAGACAAACCCTGGGACAATACCATATTCTTTGGCTTTGGTGGCAGAAACCGGCTGGACAATGCTAATGAGTCTGCCGCCAGGTTTTACAATCTCAAAACTCTTCTCGAGTGTCTCTCCACCGACAGCGTCAAGACAAAGGTCTACACCCTCGGGACAGTGCGTCTTAATTTGTTGAGCAAAAGAGCAATGGGAGTAATCAATTGCATAATCAGCTCCAAGATCTTTGACATACTCATGGTGAGGTGTGCTTGCAGTTGTGAAAATTTTTGCACCCGCATTTTTTGCAAGTGAAATTGCCAGGCTTCCAACACCGCCGGCACCTGCATGAATGCAGACCGTCTGGTCCTTCTGTATGTGACCGACATCATAAAGCGCTTGCCAAGCAGTTAATCCAACAAGAGGAATGGCTGCTGCTTCTGCAAAAGAAAGATCCCTTGGTTTTAATGCAACATCGTTGCTATCAGCATTGACATATTCTGCGTATGTTCCCCATTGAACCTTTGGCTTTCGACAATAGGTATAAACTTCGTCGCCTTCCTTGAAATTTTTGACGTTGCGTCCCACTTTTTCAATAACACCCGAAGCATCCCAGCCGGGGATAAGAGGGAACTCCCATTGTATCCCCATTTTTTTGAGCATCTCTTTCAGCATACCTGAACCAATTTTCCAGTCCACAGGGTTGACTCCTGCATATTGAACCCTAATTTGAACCTGGTTCTCTGTCGGGTTCGGAATGGAAACTTCTTTCAGTTCAAGGTTATCGACTGCTCCAAAATCTTTGAATACAATGGCTTTCATTATTACGCTCTTTTTTTTTATTCTGAACTAGTGCTTTCTTCGCGAAGCAGAATCTCTTGCTGTCAGCCAATTGTAGATGAGTCCGAAGATAAATAGACCGACAAATCCATCGACAAAGCCGTAAATTAGACCAATGAAACTTCCCAAGAGATCGACACTATATCCAGGATAGACACTTTGCATCATGTGAATAAAGCTATCGCCATATCCTGTGAACATAGAAAGAATCGTGACAAACCAGACACTTACTCCCCATACAATTCCGAAACTTAGCCCTAAGTTTTTTGCATTTAACATTTTTTTCTCCTAATTGTTTATAATCCTCTGAATAACTTAAGGTTAATTAAATCTTGCTTGAATATTTTTATAAATTCGAAACAATAGCCGATCTTAACTGTTAAAAAGTTAAGAGAGGCCATTTCTGTCGAATTTCGATAAAAAGGCATTTAATTTAAAAAACTTGAATGTTTCAGAGGTTCCTTTAATAAATGTTATTTACCAAACCAAGTGCAATGTGTCAAATTTATTATTGATCCGCCTCGATTTCAAGATGGACAGTCGCCTGAATAGGTATTTGTCCTTCAAAAACCGGAACGCTCTTGGACGCAAGTGCAAAATTTCGAGAGACAGGGCTCATATTCGTATCGTCAAGACGAATCTTTTTGATACGGATTAACTCCAAGTTAGCAGCAGAACTTAAGTGTTTGGCATCTTCGATAGCGTTTGCCGTGGCCTTAGTAATTGCCTCTTCACGGTATAATCTTTTGTTTTTGAGATCATAATTCAATTGAGAAACGTCTCCGGCACCTGCCTTTGTCACCTCGCTAATGAGTGAGCCGACTAAATTCAATTGATTTGTTGTAATTGTCAGTTGGTTTGTCACTCGATAACCTGTGATTTTTGGTTCCCATTCTCGAGATGTGTTTTGTGATTGGGGAGCATAAATGGGAGTTAGTGAGAATTGACCTGTTTGGATGTCATCTTCAGAAATACCTAGATTTTTTAGAGCTTGAACCACATTGTTCATTTGCTGATTATTCTTATTTAAAGCAACTTCTGGATCCTCTCCTTCAGTTACAGTGGCAGCTGAAAAACTGACCTGGTCTGCAGGTTTATAAATGACTCCTTCTCCTTGCACAGTGATGATTGCAGATTCGCTACCCAAACACAAAAGGGGGAGAAGATAAAAGATTATATATTTCATAGATGATCCTCAAAATGGATTTAAAAAAATATCTTCCTTTTTTCGTTTGAAAAAATCAATAAGCAATTTACATTGAAAAGAATTAAGTTAATCAGGGGTTCCTTAAGGATGACCTTGGACTTCCATTTATACAAATTCACACACTGTTAACAGTAAGTGCGTTTGCATTAATGGCGGAGGTTCTACTAGAAGGAAAGTAAGTTCCATAAAAAGGGAGGATTGCATGGCGCTTTTAATGAATGAGATTGAACAATTGCTTGGACAGGAAGCGGAGGCGCTTTTGACCTATCAGTCTAAAAAAATCCCAAAAGAGACACTATTGAAGCCCGGTCCTCAGTGGGTAGATCAAGCCTTTGGACCAAGCGACAGAACCCCACGCGTTCTACGTAGCTTGGAAACTCTTTTTAATCATGGAAATTTATCCGGCACGGGGTACCTTTCGATATTACCGGTTGATCAAGGGATTGAGCATTCGGCCGGCGCCTCCTTTGCTCCCAATCCAATTTATTTTGATCCGGAAAATATTATTCGACTTGCCATTGAAGCAGGATGCAATGGAGTGGCATCTACCCTTGGCATTCTAGGGTCTATGTCTCGCAAATATGCGCATAAAATTCCATTTATTGTGAAAATTAACCATAATGAACTTCTCTCTTATCCTAACATTTACGATCAAAATCTCTTTTCAAGTGTCAAGCAAGCGTTTGATCTCGGCGCTGTGGCAGTTGGAGCGACCATTTACTTTGGATCACCTGAAAGTCGCCGTCAAATTCAAGAAATTAGCGAGGCATTTGAGCAAGCGCATGAACTTGGAATGGCAACAATTTTATGGTGTTACTTGCGCAATTCTGCCTTCAAAATCGGCGACGAAGATTACCACGCAAGCGCTGACTTGACCGGTCAGGCCAACTACTTAGGAGCTACGATTCAAGCAGATATTGTAAAACAAAAACTTCCCAAAAATAATGGAGGCTATCTTGCTCTAAACAAGGAAGGGAAGTTTGGAAAGTACGATCAAAAAATGTATGACGATCTATCCTCTGACAACCCTATCGATCTATGCAGATATCAAGTACTCAATAATTTTTGTGGAAGGGTAGGATTGATCAATTCGGGGGGAGCTTCGGGAAAAAATGATCGAGCCACTGCGGTTAAGACGGCCATTATCAACAAAAGAGCCGGTGGAATGGGATTAATTTCAGGGAGAAAAACATTTCAAAAGCCTATGGATGAAGGAGTTAAGATGTTTCATGCGATTCAGTCAATATATAAAAACGAAGAGATTGGACTTGCTTAAATTATTTTTTTGATATAATAAAAAACAGACGACAGGAGTAAACACATGATTCGATTTTTAATTAATTTTTTGATTTTTGGACTTTTATTTTACGCTATTTACCGTTTTTTCCCCGATGCATTTGAAACCCTTGTGAGTTGGGTGCATCAAATCTTTGAATTCATTAGAGAAATGGTTCTTTGGTTGGTTGAAAAATTTAAGTCTTCGACAAACAACTAGGCATGCGGCCTAAAATCGCTGTTGTAGGAGCTGGGATATCAGGTCTTGTATGCGCATATCAGCTCCAAAAGAAGGGAGCTGATGTCTCGGTCTTTGAGAAAGAGGCTCTTCCTGGCGGTCGTATGTCGTGCTTAGAAAAAAATGGCCTCTGTTATGATGCAGGGGCTAACTTTTTTGTTGATAATTACAAAACCCTGAAAGGGTACTGCCGTGAACTTGGAATAGATGAGAAGTGGCAGCCCTTAAGAAATGGGCAAATCTACGGTTTTTCAGAGGGTGAGATTCACCCTCTTTCACTTTCACTCAATACACTTATCTTCTATTTAAGACCCGTTCCGTTTGTTCAGCGTTTAAAGCTGCTCTATCTTTTACATTCACTTGCAAATACTCCTCTAGAAGGGACATTTTATAACTTAACAGAGCTTACATCACTTGATCAGACAAATGCCTATGATTACGTTTTACAACATGTCGGAAAGCAAGCTGCGGACCATGTAATCGACTCATTTACATCTACGTATCAATTTCACGGCGCTAAAGAGATTAGTTTAGCTGCAATGGTGGGCCTGATCCGCGAAATGGTCGAACATAATGCTGAATTTGCAGCTTATCAGACAGTTGGAGGCATGCGCCAGATTCCAATGGCTCTAGCTGAGAAATTGAATTGCACCTTTAATTGTGAGGTTCATGAGGTGGTTTCTCAGGCAAATGGAGTTGTTGTTAAGAGTGACCAAGGAGACTTGTTGTATGATACTGTTGTTTTGGCAACGACTGCGAATGTGACCCGAAAGATTCTAAGGGATCCGACAGAGAAGCAAATAGAATTTTTATCTCAGGTTAGATATGCGCCTACCATTATGGTGAGTTTTATTGTTCCCGAAGAGCTAATGAAAGATATTTATCTTGTGATGGTACCATTTGTTGAAAGTAGAAAAATTTGTATCTATTCTAATGAAGGAGTCAAAGGAAAGCATTTTCAAAAAGAGGGCCATTCCGTTGTTAATGCAGCACTTCACAGCTCATATGCCGAGAAAATTTTTACCGATTCAGATGAAATTATTTTTGACAAAGTAAAAGAGGAGCTTAAAAGACTCTGTCCCTACTTAAAAGAGTGTGGATCGATCCAAAATCACCTCCTGACTCGTTGGAAAACTGCCATGCCTGTTTTTTCGCATGGGTACTTGAGTCAAGTTGAGAAATTCTTAAACGATGGACAAGGGGAGAGGGGAGTTTTTCTTTGCGGAGATTATCTCAACAGTCCTTGGACAGAAGGAAGCGCTAGGTGTGGAGAGAGAGTGGCTGATGCACTTTACTCTTTGCAAATGCAATTGCCTCGTCTTTAGTTGGCGCTACTTTTGTCATTACCTCTTCACCTGTAATTCTTTTGTATAAATTACAACCGGTTGAAATAGTCCCATGCACACCCGCATAGCCTGCAGACGCGTTGCACCATAATAAATTTTCAAAAGGTGTATCCGCTTTTAGTCTGCCAAGTCCCATATTGCTCGGCATCATTTTAGATCCGTACGCATTTCCATACGGAGCTAGTACATACTCCTGGCTTGTTGTAGGGGTTCCGACAACCTTTAGGTCAATGTACTGCGAAAGCCCGGGGAAGTATTTTGTTTCAACTTCATGGATCAGGTAGTTGGAAAGCTCTCTCTTTTTAGCGCGGTATTCTTTGGGACTCTTATCTAGGAGCTCTTTAAAAATAGCATAATTGGCAGCAGTTGTGATTTCTAGCACATGACACCCCTCGGGTGCCCCACCTAGCTCGGGGGTGTGTAGGGTAGGTGTGGAGAGGAATATGAGGGGGTTGGCATAGTTGCCTTTCATCATCTCATCCCACATCTGATTTGTATCCCATTGCCCGCAGTGCCAAATATTAAAATTGCCAAATCCATGTTCTCGAAGGTCAACACCTTTAATTCCAAGGTAAATATTAAAAGCTGCAGGGGAGTATTCATACGATAAGGGTTTGATATATTTACTTGGAAAATGCTCTTGACCAATCATCTGCACTGTCTTTTGGGGATCCATGTTGCAAATGAAATTTTCCGCTTTAAATTCTTTGCCATCATTTGTTTTTACATGAGTGATCCGTCCTTTGTTTTGCAAGATTTCGGTCACCTCTGTTTCATAAAAGATATCACAGCCCGGTTGATCTTCTATAAACTGTGCGATTCTTTCGATAAAAAACTTATAATGCTTTTTAGGGTAGTATGCTCCTTCATTATATCCACAAAATAGGCAGACATAGGCAAAAATAGAAAGCTCATTGGGTGGAGAGCCGAAATCTCCCGAGTTAGCGCTGAGGATTGCTTGGACAGGTTGGCTTAATTCACATTCATCAAATACGTCTTGAAGTGTTTTATTTTGATATTTGATGAGAGAGTAGAAGCGGTACCCGTCTTTTAGAAATGTCCACCATGAAATTTTATCCGGGAAATTTGAAATCTCTCTGTTGATTTCTTCTATAATTTCAATGAATCTAGAAATGCTTTCGCGGTCTCCCGGATACGCTTCATCAATATTCTCGATGAGCTGGTCAAACCCATAAGGAATATTGACTTTTTTGCCATCAGGAAGAGATGCGATATCGTAACTTTGCGGCTCATATGAAAGAAATTCAATTTCATCCTCAAGACCAATTTTCTCTAAAAACTGATGGATGCGCTGTCCGGGCGCACATCCCCATACATAATGGACTTGAGCGCAAAAATGATATCCATTCATTTCGAAGCTATGGGCAAACCCCCCCGGAACATCATGCGCCTCGAGCATACAAATACGAAATCCGGCATTTGCTAGAAGAGCGCCTGCCGAGAGGGCTGAAACACCTGTACCGATAATGACGTAGTCATATTTTCTATTTTCTTCATATCTCTTTTGTTGCTGATTCAGTCTCTCTTCGCTTAGAGCTCCCGTACTGTATCTTTTCATTGAATATTCCAGGTTATACTCGTCAATTACACGTTGTCAGAAGATAATTATTTGTGCAAGTAGGTTTTAGGAGTTTAAAGAGCGGCGCTTTAGCATCATTTGCAAAATGACAGGCGTTGCGACACTTGTGATTAGGGCAATCAATATCATCGACGCATACACCTCTTGGGTGACAATCGAGGAGCCAAGCCTCAGTCCGTGATCCATCGCGATCATGGTAATTTCGGCTCGAGGAATCATACTTATAGAAAGAATCAAAGCAGTATATCGACTCATTTTCATAAAAAACGCAGGAATCAATATCCCCAAAATTTTCCCTCCTATTGCTGCGATGAGAAGAATCATTGTAATGCCAAGAACCATTGTGATAGAGGTGACAACTGCTTTAAAACCAATTCCGATAAAGAAAAATGGGATAAAGAACGCCTCCAAATCTTTAAAGGAGTCTTGCATCTCTATAGCTTCTTGATCCCGGCTAAAGGCAATCCCGGCAAAAAAGGCCCCAAGAGCAATTGAGAATCCCAAGTAAGCGGCGATACTTGCCATCATAATCCCAAACGCGATGATCGTGACCATCGGATCCGGCATGTGTTCGCTCTTCTTTAAGTAATGGGTTAATTTCGGCACAACAAATACGGAAAACAAGATGCAGAATACCAAAAAGAGAAAGAGTTTACCGATCACAAGAAGAGAATCAAGAGTGATCGAAGAGAAACTAATGGAGTTTGTGTTCTCAAGAAACATGGGCGCCAGTTGAATTAATATCCCCATAAGGATAATGCCAATCACATCATCTAACGCCACAAGATCAAGGAGCAGCGCTCCTGTCTTACTATTTAGAATCTTGTTGTCTTTCCAAATCGTGATCGTAATTCCAATGCTTGTAGCCGTAAGCGCAATGGCAATAAAAAGTGCGCCGACCGGGTGAATGGAGAGAATAGAGTATGAGAGATAAAATCCTAAAATTGCTGTGGTGACGATATTTGATATTGCAAGGATACTTGCTCGACTGAGCTGCGCAAGTAGAGTCTTAATATGGCTGCCGAACCCGATGCGGAATAAGAGCGTGATAATCCCGATATCTGACATGAAGTATAAAATTTGCGGGGCTGTCTCTGGGAGGAATTCCCAAGAATCATTCAACATGCGAAGCATCCAACCTAAGAAGACATAACCAATGAGTGGAGGCAGGTTTTGCATGTGCAAAAGAGCTTTAGTCCACAGCGAAAGAGAAATGAGTATCCCGATAAGAAGAACGAGGGAAATATGATCAGTAAGCACTTAATTTTCTGCATTCATTTTGAATTTTTGATAGCAGAATATGAATTATCTTGAAACAGGAGATTCAAGAAGGCGGAGTGTGTGTTTGGTTGCGTCAAGTTCGGCAAGTACATTTAAAGGAAGAGTGGTTTGCGCCGGGATATGTCCCGAGGGAAAGCCAAGCAGAACAGGATAGGGCGCCTTGTCAAAATAATGTTCAAAAACTTTGACTAGAGAGTCGCTCCCGTTTTCCTTTCCAAGGCACTTTTTCCAACTGCATAAAACGACCCCTGCCAAGTGATCCAGATGCCCCGCT
Source organism: Waddliaceae bacterium (assembly GCA_040880105.1). Lineage (GTDB taxonomy): Bacteria > Chlamydiota > Chlamydiia > Chlamydiales > SLOH01 > SLOH01. The sequence goes on from JBBDJA010000014.1 coordinate 34,892, forward strand.
TGTTTCAGTTGGGACAGCATGCGGTCAATGCGATAGGGCTTCTCATCAACCTCTTCAAGCAGGAGGATTTTACCTTTTGTATCAATTTCCCATGGGGTTCCAATCAGCGAGGTGATGATGGAAAGAGTCCCGCCTGTTAGGCGTCCCTTAGCAACCCCGCGGCGAATTGTTTGAATGGGATGCCCTTTTAACGGGAAATTTGACGGGTTTTTATAGAGATATTGATCATTTTTTGTATTTGAAACAATATTCCAAAGCTCTGTTTCGTTATAAGTCAATCTGCGAGTCGTTGGGGAGACAAAGACATGATCCATATTCGGCCCTAAGAAAGTCACAAGACCGGTTTTTTTATTGATAGCTGCATGTAGAGCGGTAATGTCACTCATACCGATTAAAACTTTGGGATGTTTTTTTATGTATGAGTAGTCGATCCGATCAAGAATCCTAGCGCAACCATATCCTCCGCGATAACACCAAATGCCTTTTGTCTCAGGATCTGTCCACGCTTCCATAAACATTTCCGCCCGCTTTTTGTCATTTCCCGCAAATAACCCGTCAGATTCTCTGACGTTTCGAGCTAAGCGCACCTTGTACCCGCGCGCAATTAAAAGGCGGACTCCAGCAGCTATTGCTTCATCATCTTCTTTTGCAGGAGAGGCCGGAGCAACGATTGCGATTGTGTCCCCCGGTTTAAGGGTAGATGGAAAGATCGGCTCTAAAGCATTGAGCGTAAATATGGAAAAAATAAAAAAGTGAAAAATGTATCGAATCATATGTTTAACAGTGTAGGGAAAGGATACGTTATACTCAATTCATAAGAGAGTGAGAAGCTTTTTTTTAGAAATCTTTATCTAAAGGAGGTCTCATTGCTTGATTCTTTCTAGGGACTGTTTGGCCAACCATTAATTTGCTTAAGTGTCGAAGGATTTTCTGTAATATTTTCTTTTTTTATTACTGATAAGTTCCCATCAGTTTCAAGTACAACAGCTCCTACATGGTCTGTAGACCCTATTCCTTGCTCTCGCATCGCAGCTCGTATTTCTGATTCGTAAAAGCTCTTATATTTGAGATGCCACCGAACTTGGGAGATTACTTCCTTTTGATGCTCAACTGAGATTGTATTCTATCATTTAAAACAACTTTTCTTTAGGATTTCTCCTTTAAGTTTAAGGAGAGAATTCAGATGAAGAACTGTTACGAAGGAAATGGAATTTTTACATGCTTTAGTATCACAACCGATAGGATTATTTGGTTTTTCACAGCAAGCCTGCTTATATGTTCCTCGTATCTTTCTGCTTCTGAATCCAATCCTAAAATTCTTGCTGTTGTTGCACATCCCGATGATGAAACTCAATTTGCTGCAACATTGTATAAAATATCTCACGAAATGGGTGGAACCGTTGACGTTGTAATGATTACCAATGGAGAAGGGGGTTATAAGTACTCCACCCTAGCTGAACCGATTTATCATATGAAGTTGACTGATGAAAAAGTCGGACGTCAGCGTCTACCTTTTATTCGTAAGAATGAAGCTTTGAATGGGGGAAAAATTCTTGGAGTTAGAAACTACTTCTTTCTTGAAGAAAAAGATACTGGGTATACGCAAGATCCAAGTGAAGTGTTGCAAGGGGCGTGGAACGTCAACCGAATTAAACAAATGTTGAACAAGTTGATACTTGAAGGACAATATGATTACATCTTTGTAATGTTGCCTACTCAAGAGACACATGGACATCACAAAGCTGCAACAATTTTGGCGTTAGAAGTTGTGAAAGAGCTAATGGAAAATAAACCTACAATCCTAGCAGCAAAAATATCAGAAAAAAATGAAAATGAATTTAAATTCAATCAGTTAGATGATTTTCCAATTACGAAAACACAAGAAAGCCCTATAGCCTTCGTAGATAAGACAAAAAAATTTGGGTTTAATGACAGGCTCGATTACAAAATAGTAGTTAATTGGGTTATAGCGGAACACAAAAGTCAAGGCACAATGCAGCTATATATGAACCGTGGAGACTATGAGAATTTCTATTTTTTTGAATTAAATTCCCCAGAAAAAATTGAAAAAACAATCAAATTGTTTAATCAATTAGCAGTAGTTCCCTCTAAACATTTAACTCGAGCATAGTTAAATTTGTTGTTTTTTTCTCAGCCCATTACTGGCCGTTTTTGCTCGTTAGTGTGCAAGAAAAGCACCTCCTTCAAGAATAAAATGAGGGGCAAATTTGGATTCACTGAGACGGACAAGAAATCTCTCAAGAGCGTAGTTTTGCCATAATTGGGTTGATCAATCCGTTTTTCTAGAGCAATATTGCGAATGTGAGATTTAAAAGAATGTTCAATTGAGCTGTTCATGTTGTCAAAGATAAAATATAGGGTGTTAGGTTCACTCGTAGTTTTTTTTGCATACTCTTGGAGTTTTGTTAAGTTTGGCTTATGTTCTTTGGCCTGTAGGTAGGCCTGTAAAGATTTTATGGCAATCTCGGGGCTTAAATAACGGAAAGCATCAATAACACATCTTTCTCTTTTAAAAGTTATAAGCTGATATTCTCCACTTTTTTAGGAGGACAGAGCGTTGGTGGGAGAAGTAATATGAAGATAGTTCAAAAAGATTTTGAAATCGAAAATGTCCTTACAAAGCCATTAATGGCTCATTTGGCAAGCTCTCATGAGGGAGTTCCTCGCGGGTCTCCTCTTTGGTTTCTGTATGAAGATCAAAAGATTTGGCTATTTGGGATAGACACAGATAGTTTTATCAAGAGGTTGCAATTAGAACCAAGATGTGCGCTAACCATAGTAGATTTTGACTTGGATAGAGGAGTGCTTCGCCATGTTGGAGTGAGGGGGAAATCTACAGTGACACCGGTAAACAGTGTACGTCTTAAAAGGTTTGTAAGAAAATACCTGGGTAATGATGTGGAAAAGTGGAACCAATGGTTTGTTACTAACATTGTAGACACTTTAAATCAGATGGTTCAAGTCGATCTAGAGACAGTAGTCGCAAAAGATGTTTCGTTTTTTAAAACAGGTCCCCATTTGGTAGAAAATGATTGAAAATAAAATTATATCAAATATTTGTGAATGGGTAGAGTCAAAAGAGGATGTAAGAGCCGCGATTCTTATTGGTTCAAGAGCAAGCAATGAACTTTCAGATGAACTTGCAGATTACGACATTTCTCTTTTTACTAGAGGCAATCACGAGGAGATTGCGAATGATACTTGGCTGTCATACATTGCAAATCACTGGGTGTGCGTTCATGAAACAATTCAGTGGAAAGATGAAGTCATTCCTACACGGTTGGTCATTTTCGACAATGGGATTAAGGTTGATTTTGCCTTTTACAGAACGGTAACACTTTTAGAATTATCACAAATGAAATCTCTTCCTGACGAGTATAATTGTGGTTATAAAGTCCTTATAGACAAAGACAAAGTTACAGACCAAATGGCAACTCCTTCGATGGAGGCATTTCAGTTATCACAACCTTCACAGGATGAGTTTGAAGCAGTGATTAAAGAGTTTTGGTTTGAAGCTTACCATGTTGCTAAATATTTAAAACGTGGAGACTTGTGGGTAGCAAAACTCAGAGACAGGGGAATGAAAGATCCTTTTCTATTAACCATGATTCGCTGGAACGAGTCTGCAAAACATGGGTGGAACTATGCAACCCATGCTCAAGGAAAAAAAATGGAATCGTGGGTAAGTAAAGCGACATGGAGAGAGCTGCATCATTGTTTTTCCTCTTTTGAAGCGGAGGACTCTTGGGAGGCTCTTGATAAAATGATTGGTCTTTTTAGAGATCTTGCTAAAGAGACAGGAGATCTTCTCAATTACCCCTACAAAAATGAATTAGATAAGCAGATATCTGAATGTATTGAAAAATTTGAAAAGTAGTTAGATAAAAAAACAAACTAATTTTTAACAGTGCAGGAAAGTGATAAGTTATACTCATTTTATAAGTGAGTGAGGAGTTTTTTTCGAAAAATACCTATCAAAAGAAAAAACTGCGTCCAAAGCATGATTTTGTATTTAGAATTCTAATGAATAGATCTGTCTAAAGATGTAAGACCAACTGATTCGCTTTTGTTGAGGTAGAAAACAGCCAAGAGGGTTAGACACTTGCGGCACTCACGCGCCTTGCCCTTCGGGTGGACGCTCCGTTATCGTCTATCAGGCCTCCTTACCAAAAAAAAAGCAGACCCAAAGGGTCTGTTATTTTCGGAAGAGGAGGAATTCGATCCTCCAGACGGTTTTTTTGCCTTCTGTTTTCAAGCCCGATTTCTATCAGTAATTCCCAGAAATCGACTTATTTAAACAGCAATCATATCAGAGAGAACCGTCATCTTTCAATGCTGTGAATTCAAGAGAGTTTTAGCTGCTTTCAGGGAGTTACTGTGAAAATTTTGGGAAAAAGATATATTTTTAAATCATGATGTCATATATCTGCTGAGGAGAACTCTAACGAAAGTTGAAGGGTTAAAAATTATCATCAATACCTTTTTAAGTTTTTTACGCCTAAATATAATTTTTATTTTACTTAGTGGATGCTCCTCATATAGCGTAACCAAAAGTCTTGATTGCTGCTCACACCCTTCAAACGCCTATATTCCTGTTGGTCCTATTCGTTTACCTAAAACATTAGACATTGAAGAAGAAAATGTTCTTAAAGGCGTTGAAAAAGAACCAGAAATGTATCACATGCAACATGCAAGATATTTGACAAATAAAAAAGAACAAATCGGTGATGGAAATGTATAAATCAGGGCTTTGTTGCATCGGAGCGGTTCTTCTTTTCTCTGGGTGCTCTCGAATAAGCACAAACCCAATGCCCGTCTTTAATGAAGTTCAAACAAATATCTCTTATCGCACGGGCCAGGTTTTAGTTTGGGACAAAAGAAAGGAGAGCTGTTGTGAATTTAAGGACTGGTTAGAGAGTACCCTTAAAGAAGATTTGACTGTAGAAAAGGTTGTCCAGGTTGCTCTAATGAATAATCAACGTCTTAAGGGAACCTATGAGAACCTTGGAATCGCACAGGCGCAGCTTGTACAATCAGGTCTTTTAAAAAATCCTATCTTTAGTCTTTCTCTCAGATACGAAAACTTGGTTAGCTCTGCCAATATTCTTGAAATGGGATTAGTCCAAAACCTCCTAGATATTCTACTAAAACCACAGAAAAAGAGACTAGCTTGTGCTGAACTGGCGCTGGTAAAAAGTGAGGTTTCCGCTCATGTTCTGGATGTTATCGCAGAAGCAAAAATAGCTTATCACTCGCTTCAATCCGCCGAGCAGGTCCTAATGATGAGAAAGCAGGTTCTGGAGGCAACAGAGGCGGCTTATGACGTTGCTAAACGCTTAAATGAGGCTGGTAATATTACTAACTTGGATTTAGTTGTTGAACGTTCAAATTACGAGCAGATGAAAATTGACGTGTCGGGTGCGGAAGTAGCTCTTTTCAAGGCCAGAGAAAGGTTAAATATCGTAATGGGTTTGTGGGGGTCAAATATTGATTGGAAAATATCACAACAGATTTCCTTTATACCAGACGAGCAGATGGATTTTGATTGCATTGAAAGTCATGTGATAGCCAATAGTTTAGACCTACAAATGTCCAAGGAGCGAATGCGTGCCACAGCGTTGAGTTTAGGTATTGAAACCAGTGAAATTATTTTTCCTGAGCTTACCTTTGGACCAGATTCAGAAAGGGAACCTGGAGGACCCTGGTTTGTTGGCCCTCAATTCTCAATCGGAATCCCAATATTTGATATTGGAATAGCAAAAAAGGCAGCAAGATGCGCAGAACTCTCAAAACAATGGAATGAGTACACGGCTTTAGCGATCGAAATCAGGTCGGCATCTCGTGTAGCAAGTTTTCGCCTGCTAAATGCCCTTAAGCAGTATCAGTATTTTCAGAGCATTATTATTCCTCTTGAGGAGCAAACTACTAAAGAAACTCTGCTACAGCTCAATGCTATGCAACTGGGTGTGTTTGACTTGCTACTCGTGAAACAAAGGGAAATAGAAACTAGGTTAAAATCTATTTATTCTTATAGAGACTACTGGATAGCACGAACTGAAGTTGAGACGTTGCTAAGCGGTAGAATGATTCACAAAATGAACATGGTGAATGGACAATGATTAGTAATATCATCAAAACACAAACAATTTTAATGTTTACAGCTCTTTTGTTACACATTTCTCCTTGTTTTTCTGAGAAAACGTACACACCTCAATCTCAATACCAACCTTCTAGACCTTGGTCAAAGGCTGTTCGTGAAAATTTACCCCCATCCGAACCTGGTAAAGACTATACCCCAGTTGTAGTCCCAAATGGTGCAAAGCTGCCGTACAAAATTATCGATGGTGTCAAGGTCTTCCATTTGATAGCCGAGCCCATTGTCTGGGAAATAGCCAAAGGGTTAACAGTTAACACTTGGGGATATAATGGTTCTGTTCCAGGTCCATTGATAGAGGTAAGTACTGGAGACCGTGTTCGTATTTATGTTTCAAACAAACTACCAGCTCCAACTACCGTACATTGGCATGGAATGTTAATTCTTTGCGGCATGGACGGTGTTTCTGCTCTTACACAGCCATCTATCAAACCTGGAGAAACCTACGTGTATGAATTTATTTTTCCAGATTCAGGAACGTTTATGTACCACTCCCATCATGATTCGATGACTCAAGAGGGAATGGGGTTAGTGGGAATGATTGTAGCACACGACAGGCAAGAAGATGTTGATAAACGCCCACAGCGTGATTTTGTCATTATGCTTCACGAGTGGAGTGTCCACGTAGGAACATCCAAACCAAACCCTAATGAAATGACCGATTTTAACATATTGACTATGAATGGGAAAGTGATGCCCTATACGGAGCCCCTTGTTGCTAAGTTAGGGGATAGAGTGTGGATACGTTATGGTAATTTAAGTGCAATGGACCATCATCCGATTCATCTACACGGGTATTCTTTCAAAACAATTGGTTCAGATGGTGGATGGGCTTCTGATAAATCAAAGCTTTTGCCTGAAACAACCGTTTTAGTTCCTGTCGGAGCGGCTAAAGTCATCGAATTTATCGCTAACAATCCTGGCGATTGGCTATTCCACTGTCACATGACACATCATACGATGAATCAAATGGGTCACAATTTTCCAAATATGATAGGCATGGATACGAACGATCTAGATGTGAGAATAAGGAAACTGATTCCTGGATACATGACTATGGGAACAACTGGAATGCAGGACATGACAAAAATGGGAATGCCTCTACCAAATAATAGTATCCCAATGCTTGGGTTCACGGGACAATTTGGTCAGACTGTAATGGGCGGAATGGCTAACGTTTTAAAAGTTCGAGAAGGTATTAAGGACTATTCAGACCCAGGACCTTATAATTTTCCAAAGGGGACGATTTCTTGGCGTGCCTCTCGAAAAGAGATGCAAAAAGATGGTATCTTAATTAATTATGATCAGGATTTATCAGTTGGTAATGAAAATTTACACTGAATAACATGCGAACAGTTAATAAAAATCATTTTACATGTTTTCTTCGTAAAATATAACAGGAAATCCCCGTCTATCCTTCCTTTCTGCACTAGTTTTAAGTAATTTCTGTACTCAAATCTATCAAGATGAAAGAAGGAGGGATTGATTTGCGGCACTCATGCGCCTTGCCCTTCGGGTGGACTCCGTTATCGTCCATCAGGCCTCCTTTCCAAAAAAAAAAGCAGACCCAAAGGGTCTGCTATTTTCGGAAGAGGAGGGATTCGAACCCCCGGACGGTTTCCCGTCTTCTGTTTTCAAGACAGACGCATTCGGCCACTCTGCCACTCTTCCTTAGATCGTACTTCTACGATTTGATCATTATTTATACAGGTCTGCATGAATTTCTTCAACCATTTTTTAGATTTTGTTTAAAAAATAAACTTTATAAAAAATTTGATTTACAATCATTAATTATCTTATAATTAATTTAAAAGGTAGTGAAGTAGTTTATTACGGAGGGAATAATGGATGATCAAAGTAAAAAAGCCCACATGTCAATTGTAGAGGCTGTAGAGACACTCGGTGCAATTGCGGACCTCGATCCTCGACAATTGTCTGGTGCGCCTGAAAATGAACTTCCGACTCCGTTGAAGTCACAAAAGAATATGATGTATTGGTTGAAGGGTGAATCGCCTGAAAAGCGTATGAAGAGAGTGCGTGAAACTTTCAAGGATATACTCAATTACCTACAGAGATTTTATGAAAATGACTACACCCGCCTCCAAGATCGAAAGGTAATAGATGAAATTAAATCGATTATGGTTCTTGTGGGTGAATCAGCGAAAAATCTAGATCAGCTCAGTGATGAAAGAACGATAACAAAGTGTAAAGAGTACAAAGAACTGCAGAGATTTTACAAAAAGCGTGTGGCAACGCAAATCAGTGAAGGTAAGCTTGGTAAATGGATTTTAGCGCTGACTAAGCGTCTCAGAAAGATCGGCAGTCAAAATGTGCTGAGTGATCGACCAATTCAAGATACCACCCAGATATTTGTCGATTTGGAAGGGGTAAAATCGGATCACGATTACGAGCTTTTCTATATTCGAAAAGAAAATGGAGAACATTATTACAGTCCTAGGGTCCTTAGAAATATGAAGCTTGTAAGTGATTTTGAAGGGTACTTTGGATATAGAAGATCTGAAGACCCACTAATTGAAGTCGATCACTGGAAAGACTTCTACGCTCTGCAAGTGGCAAAAGAGATTGGTCGAATATCTGAGGTTGAAACAGAAGAGTTTTGCAAGTTAGAGATGGAGATGCGCGATACGGATTTAAGGCAGGTCATTAATAGCTGCTTGATCGCTCTTCGCATGAGTGCAAAAGAGGGGAATTTATTAAGTCGGACGACAGGGAAAAATTGCATAGAATATTTTAATGACTTCTTATTCTATCTACGCAAGTCCCTTCATACAACTGGATATAGTCAGTTGATTAATTCTCCTTCTAATAAAATGAACCCATCATCAAAAGCTGCTATTGAACTTCTTCATGTGATTTGCTGGGCATTGTATGAAAATAGGGGAGGATATTCAAAACTTTTACCTGCAATACAAGAAACTGTGGAAAGTGCGCATGAAGGATTGACACTCGATCAAGACTCTGAAAAATTAGCCTGGGAACAAATTGCAGGAGATTATGAAGTGATGAAGCGGCTGATAAAAAACCATCCAAGCGGGTCGTTGAACAAAGTGTTGGATAGTTTAGAAGGTGGGAATCACATCTCTTTTGATCCTTTGCATCAGGAAAATCTTCCGACCTTTTTCTATAATTTACCGGTAGGAAAAGAGACCGTCTTGGTTAGTAGATGTCCGTCACCAACGTGTCAAGACTATATACAAAAAGCCTCGATTATCGAAGAGTATCGCGCATTTTTGAGGCATCAGGCAAATCGCCAATGTCTTGTATTTAACTATCAAGATCGGGCGCACTGGAAAGAGTATTCTAGATGCGAAGCTCTTGAGAAACTAGCTAAGGAAAAGGAGTTTCGCGAGAAACTCACTGTAGTCACTCTAACCAAAGATAGCGAGTTTTATCATCAGCAAGGAGTCTATGCAGAGGAAAACTACGTTGAAGTGTTTTTAGAGCTTTTCAAAGAGCAGCTGAGTGATAACAATACCGGGTATTATATCCCTAAATCGATAAGAAAACAGTTGTTTCCAAAGTTTACTCAAGAAGCATTTAAGAAAATTCATCAGATTTTCTTTTCTGAAAAAAATGTTCTGACGATTAAAGAGCGTCAGACGTTTATAGAAATTTTCTATGTGCTCTTTCAGTGTAAGTTAATTGAGCTCTTAAAACCCAGCCAGATCTCTATGGTGTGTAAAGATGGAATTGATGCCACATGCCCGTCTTTAGTCCAATTATATGCATTCAAGGAGATGTTGCTATGTGGTGGATTAGTTCAAAATGATTTTGATCAAATCTCTCTAATGATTTATGGACCCGCTCTTATGGTTCGAGAGAGGGTCATCCATTATGACCGCTTCTATCGAATGCTTGGGGTAATTAAGCAGATTGAAACGGTTGCAAGCGAAATGGGCATAGCTGAGTTTAAAAGCCGCTTGTTAAAAGAGTTTCCTTTTCTTCAAGTGATCTCAGAAAGGCAGAGTCGCTAAAGGGGTGCTTTGTCACCTTTTTTACAAGCTCCTGACTTAAGTATTGTCTGCCGTATTGATAAATATTTTCACTTAACCAATTTCTGACGAAATGGAATTCGCCTGCTTGAATACGCGTATCCCAGTCTGGATATTCTTGAGCAAACGCCTCAAAAAATTGAGCAGCGTAGGCTGTACCGAGTAAGTAGGTAGGAAAGTAACCAAAGGAGCCAATAGACCAGTGAACATCTTGCAAAGCGCCGTCAGACGCCTTTTTAGGGGTGATGCCGAGTAATTCTTGTGAAAGACTGTTCCAGGCGCTTTCGATATCAATGGGCTTGATAGAGCCTTCAATAAGTTGTTTTTCTAGTTTAAACCGCAGCATGATGTGTAATGGATAGGTGACATCGTCGGCCTCTACTCGGATAAATGACGGCTCAATTTTGTGTATGGCTAGATAAAACTCTTCTAATGAAATGCCCTTCAATTGTGTCGGAAACATCTCTTTAAATTTTGGGTAGTAAAATTTCCAAAACGGAAGGCTCTTACCGATGAAGACTTCAAAAAATCGCGATTGGCTTTCATGGATTCCAAGTGAAACAGCTTCTCCAAGAGGGGATCCGTAGTGCTCTTTGGGGAGTCCCATTTCATAGAAGGCGTGTCCGGCTTCATGCAAAATCGAGAAGATATTACTCATAGGATCTTTTGTGTCGATGCGCGTGGTTATGCGACTATCCGTCGGATGTGAAGAGGCGGAGAATGGGTGCGTAGAAAAATCCAGACGCCCAAAGTTGCGGTCAAAACCAATAGAGTCTAGGAGTTTTTCACCAAATGCCTTTTGCTTGTTTTTTGAATAACTTTTTTTTAAGAAACTGTCGTTCAGAGGTTTAGAGTTTTCGACCATGCGTTTGGATTTTTGTATGATGGGGGCGAAAATTCGGTCACACTCTTTTGTGGTCATTTCGGGTTCAAATTCATCAAGCAGCGCATCATATGGATGCTCTTTATACCCAATGCGGTCTGCCTTTTCACGGCACATTTCGATGATTTTTTCCAAATATGGGTAGAAGAGCGAGAAAGAGTTCATTTTACGTGCCTCTTGCCATACTTGAACAGCTTCCGACGTTAGGGCAGCAAATTTAGCGACAAACGGGGTGGGCAGTGCGTTTGCAATCAGAAAATCACGCCTTAAACGCTTTAAAGAGGTCCTTTCAGCTTGAGAGAGATCATTGCCGACTATTTCGCCGGTCTCAATATCAATAAGCAGAGAGAGGGCACTTTTAAATTTAGATCCGGTCTTTTTTTGATGGATGAGAGTCGCCAGTTGACTGACTTGTTCGGCGCGTATTTTTCCGGCGCCTTTTGGCATATAGGTCTCTTCATCCCAACTGAGATGTTCAGAGATTCCCTCAAGAACTCTGCATTCTCTTGTGAGGGCATATAATTCGTTATATAAAGACATAATTAAAGTGATTTTCTCCAAAAGCCTTTAAAAAAGCAAGAATAAGCATTTATTTGTGATTTTATTTTAATTAATTATTTCGAAATAGTTAATATGTTATAATTAAAAATGAAGATAATTAGGTGTTACAGTGGATAAGTCAGGTGAGATAATTAATTTACTTTTTTCTGATTTAATTGATGAAATGGCAAAAGAGCTTGTTGAAAAGGAAAAAGTCAAAGGGTCACAGATTACCTCATTTGATCAAAAACGAGAAGCGCTTATCTCTCAGATGGAAGGTTCTTTTGAGCAAAAGGTTGGGCTTCTCTCAAAAGGCATGAATATCGCCGCAAGCTCCCTTGAAGATTCGGAAAGAAAAGAGCTAGTGAAGGGGGCAGATCAAATGGTTGGATTGCTGAAAAAAATCGAAACCCTTGATTTGCAAAAGAGTCTGCATGAGCAGCTTGGAATCTCGGAAAAGACAATTAACGCCATTTACGGTGTCGGATACCAGTTGTATAAGGACGGTTCGGTTCTAGAAGCAAGAGCTGTTCTTTCTCTTGTAACGTTCCTGTATTCGGGTATGGGTGATTTTTGGTTTCTACTTGGTCTTTGCGAACATAGATTGGGAAATTACGAAGAAGCTCTCTTGAATTACGGTATGTGCATTGGGTGTTCTCCAAAAGACCCAAGGGGATACTTTTGGACAGTGAAAGCAGCTTATCACATGAAAAGTGAAGAACTTATGCAAGAAGTTCTTCAGATGCTTAGCATTGTCATTGATGAGACAGATCAAGCGGAGGAGTGGAAAGAGCGCTTTGATGAATTAAAAAGAGAGGTGTCATAATGACTCAAGTAGGACCTGGAGGTGAAGCGCCTCGCTTACCGGATGAGATCGGTAAAGTAGATATAAAAGTTGAAGAAGAAGGGTTTAGCGTAAACGATATACAGCTAAGTATTAAAGATGCTACTCGACCGAACAATGATTCATTAGCAAAAAAAGCTGGAAAAGTGGGCAGCGATGTTTTAAAGGGCGTAGGATTTGGAATTGGGGGTCTTGGCTTTTGCCTTGGGGTTGGAATTACAGCTACAGTTTTTATTCTCGAAACCGTTTTTGCTATCATTGTTTTTAAAGGCGGTACGGGCAGTAATATACGCCTCTTTTCGGGAATTGGTTACCATTCCGGGCGTGCGACAGCTCTTATACTTGGAGCTATAGGAGCTAAAATGCAAGGCGTGGATCTACTTAAAGACTTGATGAAGCTTGAAAAGCTTGCAGATATTATCATACGGAA
>JBBDJA010000014.1:47876-124013 GCA_040880105.1 Waddliaceae bacterium
ATCTACTTAAAGACTTGATGAAGCTTGAAAAGCTTGCAGATATTATCATACGGAACCCGAGTTTAAATGTCCCTTTTGTCAAACCTTTGGATATTATTATTTCTAAAGACCCATACCGTGAAAAAAAAGAGAGTGATGCCACACCGGATTATAGCACTGAGGCTGATAAGAGAGGCGCCAATTTAGAATTAGATGTACAAGAGGATGATAAAGACTCTTCATAGATAAAAAGGCGCTTGATTCTTGGGCCAAGGCATGTGATTAGCTCGTGGGGAATCGAACCGACTTCTCTTGCAAAAAGCTCAGGTGGCCGGTAGTTCCCATGTTCGTCTTTCCCGAAAATCAAAACCGGATCGTTGATCCTTGCCTCGGGAATATGAGTGATATCGACAAGCATGTAATCCATGCAGATTTTTCCGACCATTGGCGCCTCTCTTCCTTGGATAATGACATGACCTTTCCCACTGAAAGAGCGTAGCATCCCATCACAATATCCAAGCGGGATTACAGCAAGGCGGCTCTCTTGATCCACTATATGAGAGCAGCCGTAACTTACGCTTTCACCCTTTTTTGCTAGATTTATTCCAACAATTCTTGAGGTAAGCGATAGAGCGGGTTGCAGTTGAAGCTTGCTTGAAATGTGCGCAAGAGAAGGTAGGCCGAAGAGGGCAAGGCCAATTCTAACCATATTATATTGGGGAAAATGAAAGCGAAGGAGCGCAGAGGAGTTGGCAATATGCTGAAGTGGGATTTTAATCCCATTTTCTTCAATCTGCCGGATCACTTGATCGAATATGTTAACTTGAGAAAGTGTGAGAGAGTCAAAATTCGGGTCATCAGCGGAGGGGAAATGCGTCATGATTCCCTCTAAGATAAGGCCTCGTTGTTGAATTGCTTTTGCAAGGCTTAAGGCCTCTTCCGCTCTGCAGCCAAATCGCTTCATCCCTGTATCAACATGCAAATGTACTTTTACATCTTCAAGCTCTTGGATCATGGAAAGGTCGCTTACACCGACTTGAAGATTCCATTTCGAGCATAACTTCGCCTCATTGGCAGTCGCGTTGAGAACAAAGATCTCTTGGGTCACTCCCGCGCGCCTTAAACTGATCGCCTCATCCACATGGGAGACTCCTATCATCTCAATTCCGCAGCTTTGCAAGTGAAATGAAAGCCTTGCTGCATCCGTTCCATAAGCAAACGCTTTTAGAATCGCCATGACTTGCGTTTTTTTCGGAAGAGACTCTCGAATTTTACATACATTTGCCGAAATACTTGCAAGATTGACACATAACAAGTTCATTGGCAAGGTCTCCTGTATTGCGTCCAAAGGAACTTTATCTTTCCCTTTGATTAGGACTGCATGTTTGTCGCCGGCTCTTTTTTGGATCTCTTTGAGTGCAGAGGGGAAATCTTTACACTGTGTGTGAGGTGTTTTGAGAGGGATGGCTTGATCCCCATACATGACAACATGCTCTAAATTTGCGCGGTTGATGATCTTTTCAACTGCTTTTGTATCCGTTTGATTTCTTACCCCACCAAAAAGAAACAATCGTCTTTTTTCGGGCGCTTGGGTTGTGAATGTGTGAAGAGCGCCTTCTATAGATTTTGGGTCTGCCGTATACGTGTCGTTAATAAAAATTGTTCCAAGAGGCGATTCCCATATTTCTGTGCGCATCGGCTCGGGAACACCTTGGGTAAGCGCAGATATGACATTTTCAGAGGGAATTCCAAGTTTCCACGCGGGCTTAATCGCAAGGTGTAGAAGATTTAGAAAGTAATAAAATCCGGAGGAGATGCTGCTTTTATACTCCTTGCCATCGGGAAAGGTGAGTAAATATGGCATTTTTGGCATATGAGTTTGAAAAAGGTAAGTGGCGCTTGGAAACAAGGGATCGTTTGCATCCCAAAAATGTGAGTCGGAGTGGGATAGTTCTGGGTGACTTGGAAGAAAGCTAAAGCCCGGTACAGCTTTTAAGAATTGGTTAACTTCAATAACAGACTGTTCAATGGAGAGATATTTATCCCCTACATGGGTCACAATGGCGTAGTTTGGATCGACGATCTTTGCTAAATTCTCAAGTTCACCGGGTTTAGAAAATCCAAGCTCAATCAGGGCGTATTCATCATTTTTACTTAACTGCAGTAGACTTAAAGGAACGCCGATCTGACTATTGAAGCTTTCAGGAGAGGCTTTAGTGCGAAATTGATATCTTAAGATCTTTTCTAAAAGATCTTTTGTCATGGTCTTGCCATGTGTGCCGGTAATTGCAATAATTTTTGTTGCAAGTCCTTTGCGATAGAGTCTTGCGATCTCTTGGAGAGCGATTAATGGGGAGGGGACTTTGATGAGTTTGGCTCCAAAAATCTCCCCTTGCCAATGTTGATCGACAATCAGATACTCTGCGCCGTTATCGACTGCGTCTTGGAGAAAATCGTGACCATCGTGACGGCTTCCCTTTAATGCAATAAAAGCAGTTTTGGGTTGGGAAATCGTTCTTGAGTCAATGACAATGTCTAGACACATTGTCTCATTTTCAAAAAATTTCCACTCTCTTAAATCAAACGGTTCCAATAGGAATACTTGGCAAAACTTATGGTCAGTCTACCTAAGGCGTTTGAAATTCCATAGAAAAAAAACAAAGAGGATGAAAAAAGGCGTCCCAATCGCAAAAATCGGGGAGAGTACCTGTTGTTTTCCAAGAATAAGCATCGCATTGATCAAAAGAATAAAAGCGACCAATAGAAATAAGCTGAGCGAATAGATTAGAAAGAGGTGAGGCTGCCTTGAAAAGCGCATGACGCTTGGAGCAGGGAGTACAACAGTGAAGAGGCAAAGGGTTGGCAGTAATAGTTTATATAAAAAGACAGAAAGCAGACCCGCCTGCTTCTCTTCATCTACATCGAGCCTAGGCAGATGCTGCCAAAGATCGCTTAAGGAGCGCTCTTCCGGTGCGGTAATCGTTTCAAAGAGACGCTTTTTATTAAAGACAATCTCAGGGGTATCTGTACTTGCGATCTTATCCTGTATTTCCATTTTTCCATCCGAAGATCTAATCACCTTTTCAAGCTCGTATGCGATTGGGTGAGGGGTACCCATTGACAGTCGATCCATGCGCCACACTTCATCAATAGATCTGATCCAATAGATATCTTCAAATGTCTCTGTTGAATACTTATAGTCTTGGAACAGGAGCGAACTCTCATCTTGAAGAATCAGATGGCGGACATGTGGTTTCCCCTTATTGCGTTGATTGACTCTTTTTTCTTGAAAAAGTTGGAGGGTATGAAGGGCTTTCGGGAGGAAAAACTCAGAGTTTACATAAACAAGTGCAGATGCAGCTATCCCGACGAAAAGTAGGGGGGTAAGAATCGCCCGCTTTGTGATTCCGCTGATTAAAAGAGCAATTAACTCTCCGTGTTGATTCATTGTTGTTAATGTACGAATCGTTGCAAGAACGATTGCAAAGGGAAGTAAAATCGAGAGCCTTCGACTCAAATCGCAAAGGTAGTACACACAGACCCATCCCCAATTGGTGTCGCCTGAAACTCCACGAAAATACTCCACATGGCTGGCATAGTCGATGACTGTATAGAGACTTAAGAAAGCAACAAAGAAAAGCAGAATCAGCTTTATTTGTTCCTTGAAAAGATAGCGCCTCCAGATCTTCATTCGATTCCCCGTGTGGTACGTGACAGCATGAGGAGAGATAGAGAAATAATAATAAGATACGGCCCTAAATAAAGGACTGTTGCTTCAAGGGGCTTGTGGCTCATGCTCTTTGCAAAAAAGAAACAGAAAAGATACATCGCAGCAAGAATCATCACAAAAATCAGACCTTTTTTACTGTGCCTTCTTGAAATAGTAATCCCAAAAGCAATGCCCATTAAAGTAAAAGGAAAAGGAGCAAACCCAAGCGATAGCCGTCGAATAAGCTCGCTTGATGTTTTGAAGTATTTTCCTCTTATAGCGGGGAGCTTCGTTTCATCGGAATTTTGAATCTGTTCTTTCAAATCTACTCGTCTTGCCAGAAGGAGCGGCAGCGTAAGGTAATCGTCTTTAACACCCCAAACATGGCGATGTAAGACATTTGCAAACTCGCTTACCGGAATATTTGCATGACCGATATTTTCGATAAGCAGCCCGGAGGTATGTGAAATATTTTGCGAGGTGATAAATGTTAGATTATTGCCTTCAAAGCTGCTTTTTTTCGCCGTTAGCTCTTTAGCTATAAAAAGGTGGATCTTCTCACCGGGAAATGCAGCGACGACATCGTTTGCAGACTTTCCGCGTACCGTTTTCCCCATTGAATCAAAAAATATTCCCTTCATTCCGGTCAGATGATGGCTTTGAGCAAGAAGTAAGGGGTTGATCGTACGAAGTTCAGCTCGCAGTTGGTTAGATGAAAGATGCGCACTTGTTGCCCATTCCGAGACAATCCAACCATTAAGAATAGATAGAAATAAGGAGGCTGTTAAAAGAGGATACGCAAGAGCTGTAAGAGATAGACCAAGCGAACGAAAGGCTGTGATTTCACAGGACTTTGAAAGGCGGCTTGTGAGAAGAAGGCTTGAAAGCAGACAAGAGATCGGGAGGGCAATAGGTAAAATGTATGGAATTTGATTCCATATAAAGGTAATTGTTTGCTTCCATGTCGCTCCCAGAGCTGCAATTTGAGCGATATCTGAGAAGCGCATCGTCATCAATATAGATAAAAAAGCGCCGCAGCTTAAAAGCAATGTTTTTGCATATTCTCTTAAGAGAAATCGCCAAAAAATCGGAATCATGGGATAATACGTTTTAATTAACAAATAGTAACATGACCGAGCGGATTTGGTATATCAAAATTGCTGAGAACAAAGAAGGGCCGTATTCAGTCAGTCAACTGAAAGTTGATGATCGGATTACGCCTCAGACTCTCGTTTGGAAAGTTGGGTTCTTCGGCTGGTTGCCAATCAGTCAGGTTCCCGAGCTTTATTATGAGATTTGGGGAGATGAGAAGAGCGATGAGCTGCTTCTTGCCGACGAAGAACTTGTTCTTGATATGCAAAAATCTCAGCCCCCGATCACACTTATAATTGTGTTGCTATTGACGTTTTTTTTAATACTCTCTCTCGTTTCGCAATGGATATTGTAGCTACATTTCTAAAAAAACACGCCGATCAATCTCGCTCGTTTCGTCTTGCGCTCTCCGGTGGTCCCGATTCTTTGTACCTCTATCACCAGTTAAAGAATTGCCGGATTAATTTCTCAGTTGCGCATGTGAATCATCGCTGGAGAAAGGAGAGTGACGAGGAGGCTGAAACGCTTAAGCAACTCGTAGAATCAGACAATATTCCGTTTCACCTTTCGACGATAGAGTCTGGGATTAAATCAGAAAATGAGGCGCGCAATTACAGGCGGCAATTTTTTTTAAAGCTCTGCAAGAAGCATAACTTTCAGGCCGTGATGACAGCGCATCACTATGATGACCAAGTGGAAACTGTACTTAAGAGGGTGTTTGAAGGCGCGGCATTAGAAAATCTTGCAGGGATGATGAGTGTGCAAAAGGCATGCGAACTTACTTTGTGGCGCCCTTTGCTCAGTGTGAAAAAGAGCGAGATCCTCAACTGGTTAGAAAGTAGAAAAATTGATGCTTTTAGCGACCATACAAACCATGATTTAAGGTATACACGCGCGCGTCTAAGGAAAATAATCCCTGAACTTTCGCATCAATTTCAAAAAGAAATCGCTCCCTCCTTTTTTCATATAGGAGCAGAGGCCGCTCTTTTAAAAGAGTATCTGGAAGAAAAAGTCTCACCCCTATTGGAACTTGCAATTAAAGCAGATTGGGGCACATTTTTTGATTTTTCAAGTGTGAAACCCCATCCCCTTGAGCTCAAGCATTTGCTCCGCATGACCTCAAAGCTCTCTCGTGATCAGTTAAGAGTCGCATTGCAGTTAATAATGGAAAATGCAGCGAATAAGAAAGTTGGAAATCTCATCATTGATCGGAGTCGGCTATTTGTTCTTCATTCGAGCCTGCCGGTGGATTGGACGGTAATTGAAGAGCCTTGCGATCAATTTGAAGCGCCGACTGATTGGAGGGATGTATGGAAAGGAAAGATGTCAGTCACGCTACCTAGAGGCGCATATAAGGTAATTCCAATAAATCAAAAAGATGCCGCACCCTTTAAAAAGAGATGGAACTCAATGAAAGTTCCGGCCTTTCTTTATCACTCGGCACCTCTCATTGTTCAAAATGAGAAAATCGCTCATGAGTTTTTAACAGGTCGGCAACAGACTACTCATCCGCCGTTTATGAAACTCACCCTTTTGCCTAAAGATTGATAGGGAATAAGGACATATGATATACTTCCAATAGAGAAGGAAATATTTTGGATTTTTGACTCAAAACACTCACTTTAAATACGTTAAGATAAATTTACGGAAAAAATATGGCAAAAAAAAAGCAAGATTTTAAGAAAGGTTTTTCAGGCGGATTCGTCTGGATTTTACTACTAACCTTCTTTTTCGCCTTAATGGTACAGAATTTCCTCGAAACAAAACGAGCGAATACCAGTTTCTCCCATCAACTTGAACATCTTGTCAATTTGCAAATGATCTTGCCGGAAGAAAGTAGAAAGACCGCAGTGAATGATAACTTAGTGACTTTCAGCGGTAAATTTCGTGAGAAAACAACCGAACTTGGGAAGGATCGCTACAAGTACCTTGAACTTCTCCAAAAAAAGCATTTACTTGAAAGGGAGAAGGAGTCGCTAGAGACGGAACTTAAAGAGAATAAAGAAAAAATCGAAGAATCCACGGATCTTTTCTTGCATTTGAGCGGCCTTTCGATTCCAGCAAATGGCTATATCGTTATTGAGGATCCACTTGGAGACGGTAACCAGAGTGTGATTATCAACGAGCTTTCTCAGCGAAGAGTAACGAGTTTAAGAGATTTATCGAGCCGATTTCCTTCCATCCAATCCGACCCGAGCACACCGAATTTAACCGCTTTTGATCAGTCATTAAAAGACTTGATTCGCAACTTCCGCTCAACTGCTTTAGGAATTGGAAATGAATCAATCAAGGAAGAATTGCGAAAAATCCAAACTGAAGTCAATTATGCGTCAACGACAGCTTCTAGTGTGCCGGCTCAATTGGATACATATGATAGAGCATTGCAACAGCTTCAAGAGATTGTTACAAAACTCAATAGTGGACAGTCAACATCACATCTATCTCAACTGCGATCTGTACGAGATTATAAAGAAGCGTTAGGAGAATATCGTCAAATTGATCATCAGATAGATGAAAATCGCATACAGCTTGATCGAGCGCGCAACAGAGTGGCTGACACGATTTGGTTTTTTAACAATCGGGAAATTTCAACTCGAAAACTTGAGCAGGAAGATTCAGAAGAGTTTACACAATGGTTCCAAAGTGCAAAAAAAGAGTGGGACAGCTTTTCAACCAATCAAGGGGGACTCTTTAAGGCACCCGATCAACCGTTGAATACTGTCTTGAAAAAGACCTTTAAAAGCGAACCACCCGCACCTAACTATTTTAGCTATATCATTACCTTTTTACCTATTTTACTCGTTCTTGGAGCTCTCTGGTTCTTATTTTCCAGACAAATGCGCGGTGGAATGGGCGGCGGTGCGATGAACTTTGGGAAATCGCCGGCTAAACTTTTGACAAAAGAAATGAATAAAGTGACCTTTAAAGATGTCGCAGGAATTGATGAGGCACAAGAAGAGTTACAAGAAATTGTGGAGTTTCTAAGAAATCCACAAAAGTTTACCGCTTTAGGTGGACATATACCAAAAGGCGTTCTTTGCGTCGGGCCTCCGGGGACAGGTAAAACGCTAATTGCAAAAGCTGTCGCAGGAGAAGCTGACCGTCCGTTCTTCTCTATTTCAGGATCTGACTTTGTTGAAATGTTTGTCGGTGTCGGTGCGAGCCGAATTCGGGATATGTTCGAACAAGCAAAGAAAAACTCTCCTTGCATCGTATTTATCGATGAAATTGATGCTGTCGGTCGGCATCGTGGTGCCGGAATTGGTGGCGGACATGATGAGCGCGAGCAAACGTTGAACCAGCTTCTTGTTGAAATGGATGGGTTTGCAACAAATGAAGGTGTGATTATCATCGCTGCCACAAACAGACCTGATGTATTGGACAAGGCTTTACTTAGACCCGGTCGATTTGATCGACGTGTGATGATTAGCCTTCCTGATATTAAAGGCCGCTTTGAAATATTAAAAGTACACGCCAGAAAAATCAAGATGGACGGGACTGTCGACCTTATGGTCTTAGCTCAAAGCACACCTGGATCATCCGGAGCAGATTTAGAAAATATTTTGAATGAAGCTGCCTTGATTGCAGCGAGAAAAAATAAATCCGCTGTTCAGATGGATGATGTAAGCGAAGCTCGAGATAAGGTGATGTTTGGTAAAGAACGTCGAAGTCTTGAAATCGATGAAGATGAAAAGAAGACAACAGCTTACCACGAAGCAGGCCACACGATTGTTGGTATGGTTGTAGAGCATGCGGATGCTGTTGATAAAGTTACAATTATTCCTCGAGGATTCTCTCTTGGTTCTACCATGTTTTTGCCGAAGAAGAACCGGCTAAGTTATTGGAAGAAAGAGCTCATCGATCAACTTGCCGTTCTTATGGGTGGGCGCTGCGCAGAAGAGGTTTTTGTTGAGGATATTTCATCAGGAGCGCGTCAAGATATCGTACAAGCGACAAATATTGCACGCAGCATGGTTTGCCAATGGGGAATGAGTGAAAAGCTTGGTATTGTAACCTATGACGATCAATCCGACCCGGGTGATTACAGCATGGGGCATCATGAAAAGAAGTACTCTGATGATACAGCAAAAGCGATTGATGAAGAGGTTAAAGAGATTTTAACCGATGCGTATGAGCGTGCAAAAAATATCATTCTTGAGAGACGAGACGAAGTCGAATTAATGACAGATCTTCTAATCAAGTATGAAACTTTAAATCGTCAAGACATTGAAAAAATTGTCAAAAAAGAGTGGACAAAAGAGGATGAGGCCAATAAGCTCCGCGAGCTTAAGGAAGCTAAAAAGCATCGTGATGCTAGAAGTTTTAGACCACCTACTCCTCCTAAAAAGACAGGTGAAAAACCTTCTACTGAGCCCCCCAATGCCTACCCTGGCGATATAAGAGTTTAACTCTTCAAATCCAAAAGGCGCACGATGTGCGCCTTTTTTTTACACTCGCATCCTTCGCAGATCATTGAAACATATCAACCAACAAGAAATTGAGACTTTTAGGTATTTATTTCTCTTAGGAGAGACTAAAGATAGATAGAAAACCATCGGCTGTGCTTTGAAGGAGCTTGAGATAAATGCAAGTAGATAGATTCCTTTAAAGCAACTTCCGCTTTAGTTCAACTAAGACAGCTGCATGGTCTGAAATATACCCCATAGGACCTAGGTATGGTTTAATCTTATACCCGGCCTGGGCTAAATCTAAGGCGTTACCTTCGGATACAAAAATATGGTCCAGAGTTTTTGCCTTTCTTGGAGTGTTATTGATGGCTTCTTTGATTGCAGTACTTACTGCTTTCTCTGCAATTTGCTCATCCTTTAAGGACATTCTGACTATATCAACAAGTTGATTAAACGTTTTATTAGCGCCCAGTTCTTTCGATCTAAGCGCAATATCCTCGATCACAAAGGTGAAGTGAAGAGCTTCCACATCAACGTCTGTACCTAAAATTTCTCCACTTTCATTCCACTCACTTTTAATTTCCTGATCGATCGGTTGTAGATCTTGGTTATTAATCAGAGGGGGGACAGGCTGTTGGTTTGCTGTAATTTCTGTATAGATCAAGGAGTTTGGCTCCTTTTCTTCCAAAAGCTGAGTAATTGATTCTATATCATAATCAGGCTGGGCTGCATTAAACTCGGATGTGAACCTGCTAACATTAAAATCACCTAGAAAAATGACCTGATCACCTTGATGTTCATCGCAGTAATTTTGGATAAATGTACGTGCTTGTACTACATGATTAATTCGCTTCGCTGTCTTTTCAAAACGATCGCCTTTAAACCCGCCATTTAAATGTGTATTTGCAAGAATAACTCTCTTTCCTTCGAAGTTCACGTGTCCAACTAGCACACCCTTATTAGCATGTTTGTCTGCTCCTTCTAATCCGTCAAATCCCATGAAACTAAGATCTTCAATCGGATATTGACTCCCAATCACAAGACCACTATTTAACCCATGTAAGTACTTTGGCTTAGCGGCATAAGCGATATGGTATCCATTTTCAGCAAGTGGGTTCATGATTTGATTTTTAACGATTTGACTAGCAAAGGCCTCTTGAAGACCGAAAAAGGTAGGATTTTCTTTAATAATTTTTCTAGCTTGAAAGGGGGCACGTTCTTTGGAAGGTCGTAGGTTGTTAATTTGATTCATGAGTTCGGCTTCTGAGAGACCTAAATTCCATGTCATTATCTTCACTGCTGCAGGTCCATTTCCTTTTTTATGTTCCTTACTATTATCCACTCGCGGTGAGATATAAAGGATTTTTGATTTTGAATTTTGCAGAGCAAATCGCGATGCAAATGCAGGAATTGCAGAGATGATTAGGAGAGCGGAAAGGAGTAATGTTGCAATTATAGCTGGGATAAATGCTACGATTTTTAAGACTGTATCTAAATAAGATTGTTTTAGTAATAAAGGTTTGAGTCGCTCTTTGCTTCCTTTTTCAAATTCGCGATCCATTGCGATCTGGAATTGCTTCAATTGAATAGGATCATCACTCAACTTATCCATGCGCGCTTTTGCACTGTTTTTCGTGATTGACAGTTGCCATCTCCACATATCAACAATATTTTTTAGCCGGCTTTGGGCAAAATTCATTGAGGGTTGTTCTAAATTTCTTCCAAAAAAATCTGTAATCGGAGAACTATATAATGTGTTTGAAGTATTCAATTAGCACCATAAGTAATAATTATTAATACTTAATTATACATTAAATAAAATTATATGTAAAGTATTTATTTTATTTTAGCCGAAATAATATTATAATAAGCTGCGTTAATCAGGGGTTGTATAATGATGAGATCCTTAAATAGTAAAATTACAAGCTTGAGTCGTATTTCGTAATCTAGGAGAAATTCTTTGTGAATTTAAATCGAACAGGGGCTGTATAGGAATGTGATATGTGTGTTGCAAATTGCAGTGGCTGCAATTTGCAACATCATTCAAATGAAATCTATGAAGTGAGAAGAGCTTTGCGGCTCAGCTTGATCTGTCCTCGGTCATTGATATCAAGAACCTTAACGGTAAGAGTATCTCCTTCTTTGACATACTCGTTGATATTATCTACACGCTTATTATCAAACTCAGAGATGTGGCAAAGGCCTTCTTTTCCAGGAAGGACTTCAACGAAGGCACCGAAATCTTTAATAGACGTCACTCGACCCGTGTATGTCTTTCCAATTTCAACCTCTGCAATGATACCAAAAATAATTTCTTTCGCACGCTCTAAGCTCTCTTCATCGTGAGCAGTTAGATTAATGCGGCCATCATCTTCAATATCAACTTCCACACCGGTTTCTTCAACAATCGCGCGGATTTGCTTTCCGCCGGGTCCAATTACAGCGCCAATCTTACTTGGCTTGATCTGCATTGCTTCTATACGAGGCGCATGGGCTACGGGTTTTGCTCTTGCTTTAGGGCACACCTCAAGCATTTTCTGTAGAATATGGGCACGGCCTTCTTTTGCTTGATTCAGCGCTTTGCGCATGATGTCAATGGTAATTCCCTCAACTTTAATATCCATTTGGAATGCTGTGATGCCTTCCATGTCACCTGTGATTTTGAAGTCCATATCGCCAAGAGCATCTTCAATTCCCAAGATATCCGACAGTACGACACAGTGATCACTTTCGAGGATAAGACCCATTGCAATCCCTGAAACAGGTCGGCTGATTGGGACCCCTGCATCCATCATTGCAAGACATCCTCCACAAACAGATGCCATGGATGATGAACCATTACTTTCGGTAATATTGGATTCTAGGCGGATGGTGTAAGGAAAATCTTCCGGATTTGGAAGCGAGTACATTAATGCTCTTTCCGCAAGTTTTCCATGGCCGACCTCTCGACGTCCCGGACCACCCATGCGACCGACTTCTCCAACAGAAAAAGGAGGGAATGAGTACTGTAAATAGAAGTCGTGGGAGCCTTCGCCATGTAGATCTTCATACCTTTGGGCCATGCTTTGTCCACCTAAAGTGCAGACCGCAAGTGCTTGGGTTTCACCTCTGGTAAACAAGCTACTGCCGTGAACGCGGGGAAGGATAGATTGATCGATTGTGATTTGACGAATCTCATTAAATTTACGTCCGTCGCTGCGCTTTTCTTCTTTAATGACGATATTTCTCATAAACTCAGCAGAGAGTTTTTTAAACGCAATCGACACATCTGTAGAAGAAAACTGAGAGCCTTCTCCGAGGAACTTCTCCTTAACACTTGCCTTAACTTCATTAAGAGCTGTTTCTCTTTCTGTTTTGTCTGTATGGCGAAGCGCTTGGTCAAAAAGTGGATCTGTGAACGGCTTCATCTCAGAGATCAATTCGGCAGGTATGGGTCGGAGCTGCGTTCTGTTTTTCTCTTTCCCGATTTCTTTTTGCCATTTAGCAAGTTCGTGGCAAAAATGCGCAATTCCCTCGTGACCTTTTGTAATCGCTTCAACAACCTGTTCTTCCGTTAAAAAGTCGCAGTAACCCTCGATCATCAGAACAGCGTCTTCTGTACCTGCAATAATCAAGTCTAGTTTTGATTGCTCTTGCTCTTGCACAGTTGGATTGACGATAAAGGCATCATCGATCATTCCGACGCGAACAGCACCGATTGGTTTGATTAAAGGAATATCTGAAAGTGAAAGTGCAGCTGAAGCAGCGCAGATTGCTAGTGGATCAGTGGAGTGCACGCCGTCATACGACCATACATACACTAAGACTTGTGTCTCTGTGAAAAAACCGTCTTCGAACATCGGACGTATCGGGCGGTCGATGAGCCTAGATAGAAGAGTCTCTCTTTGTGAAGGGCGACCTTCGCGTTTAATGAATCCGCCAAGTGTGCGGCCGACTGACGATAATTTTTCTTGAAAATCCACACGTAAGGGGATAAAGTCTACATCGCTGGAAGCTTCTTTCGCAGCGTTTGCCGTACCAAAAACCATTGTCTCACCGACGGTAATTAGAACAGCTCCATTCGATTGTCTAGCAATGTATCCGGTTTCTAGCTTTAGGGTATCTCTACCTAATGTGATTTCTTTTGTTTTTCTTTCCATATATTGATAACTCCATTTGAAAGATTTGTGAAAAAGAATGGAGGGAAAGAAAAGTCAGAAAGCAAATTTCAAAAGTTTGAAGTCTGTTTTCTGATTTCTTTTATCCCTCAAGGAGGTGTATTTTTTAATAATGAATAGCCGATGTGGCCAATATATTAAAAACTCCGATGCATTCCATGAAAAAGGCAGCCATTGGCTGCCTAAATTTTTAGCGACGTAGCTTTAATTTTTTAATCAACGCTTGATACCGTTTGGTATCTGTTGAGTTTAAGTAGTCTAGAAGACGGCGTCTTTGTCCCACTAGTTTTAATAGCGCTAGACGAGATCCGTGATCTTTAGAGTTTCTTTTTAAATGATCTGTAAGTTCAGTAATGCGTTCTGTGAGAATCGCAATCTGCACGTCTGCCGATCCAGTATCCTTTTCGTGTAATTGAAATTTCTTGGTGATTTCGTCTTTCGTACCTTTATCTAGAGACATTCAAAGAATCCCCACTATTGTGCCTTGTTAATCTGATTATAAATTTGTTCAAAGTGTAATTTTAGCACATCAGGGTCTTTTTTGTCAATGTGAATCGATAAAGCAATAAAGGTTGCAGAAATCTTCTCTAGAGGCGTTTTTTTACACTTTGGTATTGAGGAGAACCTCTACGTAAGAGGGAAGACGTCCGGAAGGGTCTTTGCGAATCACCACCCTAAAGGGAATCGTAATTCGACCCTCATTCTTTTCCTTTTGTAATTCATCCCAGATCATTTTTTTCAACTCTTCCGTTACAGGCTCGTTTCGGTATTTCTTAAGAATAGATTCGATGTACTCTTGTTCTCGGTCGCGATAGACCGGTTTTCCGTAAAAATAATGCTCTTCTTCGTTACTCATACTTATATCATAGGTTTTGCTGTAATTTATCAGCCCGGCGACTTCTCGCACAAGATTTTTGTCTACCTGCTTTAAGTCAAGTGAGTGAAAGGATATGCGTATCGATTTTCGGGTTTATTGAAGGGCTGCAACGATAACGGGGATAAAATCCTCTTCAGACGTACCGATCGATTGAATTATTTCAAAATGCGTGATAGATTATCAAACTTGATGACTTAGAACCAAGGAATCACATTGAAACCGTTCCCATTTGCAGTTACTCCAAAAACCGACGATGAGCGGTTTATGTTAGAGGCGCTTAAGGAAGCCTGGAAAGCGTATCAGACTAAAGAAGTGCCGGTTGGCGCTGTTCTAGTTAAAGGTGGGCATGTGATTGCAAGGGGATATAATCAAGTCGAAATGTTGAAAGATGCAACAGCGCATGCGGAAATGCTTTGCTTAACAGTCGGACAAGCAGCCGAAGAGAACTGGAGGCTACTGGAGACTACATTATACTGTACGATCGAGCCGTGCTCGATGTGTGCAGGTGCTATATTGCTCACACGAGTTCCAAGGATTGTTTGGGGGGCTCCTGACATTCGGCATGGGGCAGGGGGGAGTTGGGTTAATCTTTTTGAGAAAAAACACCCCACCCATTCCGTAGAAATTACTCAAGGGGTTTTAGAAGGTCTTGCTGCCGAGTTACTACAGGATTTCTTTCGCAAAAGGAGAAAGGATGGATGAACTATTGAAGGTGCTGCTTGAAGAGCAAAAGAGGCATCTGCTTAAGTTGGGAAGAAAGCTGATACCCACATTGACCCCAGATGATATTCTTCAACCCAATGATTATCCTGAACTGGAAAATCACCCGGTTTTCCGATATGAAGAGGGTATTTTAGCGGGAATACAGTCTGTTAAGGCCGCGTATTTGGCTATGAAAGCAGAGGAAGAGTCGAATTCTCCTGAAAATCTTTAAACATAATTTCATAGTCATGCTCAAGTTCTATTAAATACTGATTGTATAGTGTTTCTCGCTCGAGTTTTACAAGTCGCGTACTGGCTACTCTATCAATGATTACAAATGCTTCTTGTTCTCTTCTGTTCACCTTGTCAAGTGACTCCTCATAGAGGCTTTCAATATTGTTCAGTTGTTTCTCTTTTTCAGTAGCTGAAGCTAATTTTCGTTTTTGAAGAAGACGCTTTTTTCTTGTATATGCACGATTCAGTCGATGCCTGACCTCTTTATTTAAGTGATGCGCCACTTCATGTGCCGGGTCGATATGGATTCCTATCCATAATGCGAGTATTGCAAAGGCAAATGAGAAGGCCATTAAGATGGATTTTAATGTTTGGCAATTGACCAAAATCTGTTCACATAACCAGCCGAGGGAGCGGTAATATATTTGAAAGGTTAAAACAATAAATAAGATACCAAGGCTGATAAAGATGAGTTTATAAATAATGAACTGCTTTTTCCAACGAAAATAGGGGGATCGTTTATTGGCATTTTGCTTAAACTCTTCAAGTTCAGGGTGCTCAAATTGTTTTTTCTTATCCATAGTAGATCCTACTAACCGATAAATCCCTGGACATTCCCATTTGGAATCAATGTTCGGTTACTTTGATGTATAGAAAGAAGTTTGCGATTTGTCAATTGACGATTAAGAAAAAACTCAGGAAAGCGGTAAGCCGGATTCTGTCGGCCTTTCAGTAAAGAAAGGCGAGCAATCATTCATCTAGGGCCTCCGTTGCCGGAAGCCTCAAGCGAGCCAAATATGAGTAAGTGTGACGGAGAGCCAATTCACTCACTCTTCTTGCTTCAGATAGGGTTTGCCACCGCTCAAGTCTCCTTGAGTCAGTCCGATTCATAAAACCGGCATTTCACCCTGTTTGCAACTAAAAGCTGCAACGGTTTGTTTTCTGTGGCACTTTCCGTAGCCTCGCGGCCCCCAGCCTTTCGCTGGTATCCTCTCCTGTGAAGTCCAGACTTTCCTCGCACGCAAAAAAACGCGTGCGCGATTGCTTGCTTTCCTGAGAAATAGTTATAAAGCGCTAAAGCTTAAGTCGCGTTAATTGGTACGTCGACGACGTCTTGGTTTCGGAGAGACAGCCGTCCCTTCAAGAACTTCGCTTTCCGGCCAGAAGTGAATGCGCGAACAGTGTTCACAAAAAGTCAAGCGATCGCCCTTTCTCACAAGGTTTTCATGTTGCGGGGTCAAGGTGATGTGGCAACCGCTGCAAGTGCGATTTTCAATTGGAACAATGACACGATTTCTTTTGTTTTTTAATAGACGCTCGTAGATCGCAAAAGTTTCAGCGTGAGCTTCTTGACTAAGAGTGTCTCTTGTCTTTTTGACTTTCTGTCCTTCTGTATTAATTTCAGAAATTGCCGACTTGATTTCTTCTTCTAAAGTTTGGCTACTTTCCACTGTGGAGTCAAGAGTTTCGCTTAAGTTTTTAAGTGTCTCTTCATCTTCAGCGAGAATATCGTATAGTTTGCTTAACTGCTGCTCTTTATTGACACGTTCTCTTTCTTCTCGTGAGATTTCATGACTTAGAGCGTTAAATTCATCGACTTTTTTAACTAAACTTTGTTGATCTTCGTATTTTTTAATTTTTTCGACAGTTTCTTTGACTTCACCTTCGATATGTCGAATTAATGTTTTTTGTTCGGTGATTTCATCTTGCTTTTGGCCCATTCTCTTTTCAAGATCTGCCTTTATGCCATCAATTTTATCGAGTTCCTTCCTGCGTTCGCGCTTCCGGTTCAGTAATTGGAGCATGTTCATGTCAAGTTCTTGAATTTCAAGGATTTTTTTAAGCTCTTGTTGCATAGACTCTCTCTTATTTTTGGCAATTAGCATATTGTATAATATGTAATAAACGTTTAATTCTCAAGGGAAAAAATAGATTGACATTGAGAATTATGAGTGAGAAAAGAATACATATGGAAAGATTAGCTAAACAGCTCAATGAGTTTAACCGGGAAATACTCGAGGGAAAAAGAGAGACCCCCCGCTGTTTTATCGGATTTGATGGCTTCACTGATGAAATTATCTCAGTGGTCAAGACAAGAGAATCATACGACTCATATCTTCCGTATGAGAAGATGTCTGCATTTGGAAAGACAATCACAGAAGCGGCAGGCAAAAGTTGCAACATGGAGTTGGTGACAAAAAAAATCAAGCTCGGGGGGAACGCCCCCATCCTTTGCAACTCACTTCTTAACGGGGGTCATCATATCTACTTTGCCGGATGTATTGGAAAAAACGGAGAAATCGAGGCGCTCTTTCAACCTATCTCGTCTCGCTGTCAAAAGGTATGGTCTTTAGGTGCAAGCGCGCTAACTGATGCACTTGAGTTTAACGATGGCAAAGTGATTTTAGGAAAACATCACTCTCTTCGCGATGTAACCTATGAAAACTGCGCCTCTCTGATTGGAACCGAGGAGTGGGCTAAGCTTTTAGATACGATTGATCTTTTTGTTTCGGCTAACTGGACGATGCTTCCTTTAATGACAGATATTTGGGAAAAAATCGTAAGTGAGATCATTCCAAAGTTCCGAAGCGATCATCCTCGATATATGTTTGTCGATCTTGCCGACCCTGCAAAAAGAAGTGACAATGATTTAAGAAACGCTGTGAATGCTCTAAAAGCATTTATGCCTGCCTTTTCAATTGTGTTTGGTTTGAATAAAGCCGAGGCTGAGCGTATAGCAAAAGTTCTTGGGATCCCTAATCGAGAAGATCCAGGAGAACTTGCAAAGGCAATTAGGGAAAAAACAAATTTCTCGGAAATAGTTATCCATTCTTCCAAATTTGCTGTTTTAAGTTGCAGCGCGGGTGAGTATCACCAAAAAACCCGTTACAATCCAAAGCCTGTTGTCTCAACCGGTGCGGGAGATAATTTTAATGCGGGCTATTGCAATGCGCTTCTTTATCATTGCTCATATGAAGATCGCCTCTTGTCAGCTGTTGCCAATTCAGGTTATTATGTGTCTCATGGAAAAAGTCCTGAGATGCTAGAATTAGCCGAATATTTACTTGAATGGCAAGCGGAGGAGAAAAATGACGCAGCTGAAAACACCCACTCGGTTGGAAAAATACCTGGAAAACCATCCAAAGGCTGAAAGTAGCGCGATTGCATTTATTGCAGCACTTGATCACCTTGAAAAATCTTATCCACAAGTTGCTAATCACATTATACAAGAACTTAAGGATCAAAGATCAAACCTTAAATTAATAGCTTCTGAAAATTACTCCTCTCTTTCGGTTCAGCTTGCAATGGGAAACCTTCTGACAGATAAGTATGCGGAAGGACACCCTTATCACCGATTCTATGCAGGTTGCGATAATGTGGATGCACTCGAGGATCTTGCAGTGAGCACATTGAAAAAATTGTTTAAAGCAGAGTGCGCCTATGTGCAGCCTCATTCCGGTGCTGACGCAAATTTGGTTGCCCTATGGTCAATACTTATTCACCGTGTGCAGTCAAGGGAGCTTGAGGCTTTAGGGAATAAAAGTGTAGATGAGCTTACAGCAGAAGAGCATGAAAAAATACGTAAGATCATGCTAGATCAAAAAATGATGGGAATGTCTTTAAATTCCGGCGGGCATTTGACACACGGATATCGTCATAATGTTTCCTCAAAAATGATGCAGTCAGTGCAGTACGATGTCGATCCGACCACAGGTCGCATTGAGTATCATAAACTTGCGGAGCAAGTGAAAAAAGAAAAACCACTTGTGCTTATGGTCGGCTATTCCTCCTATCCGCGATTGATTAACTTTGCAAAAATGCGAGAAATTGCAGATAGCACAGGGGCAGTACTGCTGGTTGATATGGCGCACTTTGCCGGACTTGTTGCAGGCGGTGTATTTCAAGGCGAGTATAATCCAGTTCCCTATGCAGACATTGTAACATCAACCACTCATAAGACCCTGAGAGGCCCTCGCGGGGGAATGATTTTAGCCAAAAAAGAGTATGAAGAAGTTATTAACAAAGGCTGTCCTCTTGTTTTGGGCGGTCCTCTTCCGCATGTGATCGCAGCTAAGGCTATTGCGTTTCAAGAAGCGTCCACTCCCGAGTTCCAGGTCTATGCGCAAAATATCGTTGCCAATGCAAAAGAACTCGCAGAATCTCTAAAAAGAGAGGGGATCGATATTGTGACAGGTGGAACGGACAATCATCTTGTGATCATTGATCTCTCATCACTCAATATCACCGGGCGCCAAGCGGAAAGTGCGTTGCGACAAGCAGGGCTTACAGTCAATCGCAACTCAATTCCGTACGATAAAAATGGCGCATGGTACACAACAGGGATTCGTCTAGGGACACCTGCAATTACGACACTTGGAATGGGAATTGCGGAAATGCAAGAAGTTGCCTCTCTTGTCGCATTAGTGTTAAAAAACACTTCACCTGAAGTTGTTGAAAAAACTGGAAAGTTGAGTAAAGCGCGCTACAAGATGGATCCAAAAGTCGAGATGAAAGTCAAGGAACGGGTGAATAATTTGATTTCACGTTTTCCTCTCTATTCAGAGATAGAGATTGAAATTTAGAAAATACTTAGTGATAATGCATAGAAAAGAGGGTAGGAGAAATGTCAAAAAAACCGGAAGAAAATCAAATCAAAGTTGAAGATAAAATTGACGAAGCCTTGCTGAAGGCGCGCAGAATTTTCATTTCTGCCCCCGTGAATAATGATTTAGCAAGAGAAGTTGTACGCAAACTATGGTATTTGGAGCTCCAAGATCCAGGTAAGCCAATCACAATGGTGATCAACTCGCCGGGAGGTTCGGTCGATGATGGATTTGCGATTTGGGATCAGGCGAAATTGATTAGCTCACCGGTATATACACTTGTGACAGGAATTGCGGCCTCCATGGGGTCTGTGTTAAGTTTATGTGCAGCTCCAAAAAAGCGCTTCGCCACCAAAAATGCAAGGATCATGATTCATCAGCCGATGATATCCGGTGTCATTCAAGGACAAGCAACAGACCTTGACATTCAGGCAAAAGAAATTTTAAAGACACGCGATAAACTCATTCAAATTTACGTGGACCATACAGGGAAAGATTATGATACCATTAAGCTTGCTATCGACCGCGATACTTGGATGACTGCTGAAGAGGCAAAAAAATATGGTCTAATCGATCATGTCGTTGATAGTTTAGATAAAATTTCATGAATTTTCATAAATATGTTGGTTGCGGAAATGACTTTATCCTATTTGATGCGCGTAGGGATGTCCCGGATTTAGACATCCCCAGGCTTTGCCATCGTCAAAATGGGATTGGTGCAGATGGAGTCATCCTCTTGCAAAAGTCCGATCCGTGCGATTATCGAATGTCGATTTTTAATGCGGATGGGTCAGAGGCTGAGATGTGTGGAAATGGAATCCGCTGCCTCGGTCTTTTTCTTCGTCATTTACAAGAGAGACGTGAAGAGGTGACAATAGAGACGTTAGCGGGACCCTATAAAATTGTCATTGGAGAAGATGCAGTCTCGGTAAATATGGGAGCCCCAACACAAGTCGAATTTGACATCGAACTTGAAAAGTTCACAGTTGATTATCTCGATACGGGCGTTCCCCATGCGGTTGTCGTTGTTGATGACGCGCGCTTATTTCCACTTGAAAACGAGGGTAAGTGGATACGACATCACACACGTTTTTCACCCAGAGGTGTGAATGTGACCGTTGCATCACCCGGACAGAGCGGGTTTTACTTTCGCACATATGAAAGAGGGGTAGAGGCTGAAACGCTTGCATGTGGAACCGGCGCATGCGCGGCGGCCTTTGTTTTAAAGCAGCGGTTGAATATAAATGGCCCAATGATGATGATCTCAATGGCTGGAGAGTCGATAGAAATTTCCTTTTCAGGGGATCAATTAATGATGAAGGGACCCGCTAAGCATGTCTTTTCAGGTCAATTTAAGGAGATTGAAAAAGTAGATGCATTTTCAGTTTTCAGATAGTTTTGTTCTATTTGACTTTAGAATTGACTAAAGGGCATAGATTGTTTAAAATTAAGGTTTTTTAAGGAAATTCATGGCAAAGAAGAAGAGCAAAACAGATCAACCTAACGCGCAAAATCCATTGATCTTACGGGCAAATCGTTTGATAGATGCATTTGCTAAGTCCGATGAAGAGCGCAATTTTTATCTGGATCGAGTCGAAGGATTTCTGGTTCTTGTTGACCTAGATAAATCACAAGAAGAACTTGATAAGTTAGAAGCCGAGCTCGAAAGTCATTCCGAACGGTATTGTTTAATTCCTAAGCTTTCCTACTATGAGACAAAAAAAATCATGGAGGGCTTTGTCAATGAAAAAGTCTTTGATATTGATATTAAGGAAAAGTTGCTTGATATCATTCAATCTAAAGAAGCCAGAGAAAATTTTATCGAGTTCATCCACGACCATATTTCCGAATTAGAAAAATGGCAGCAGTTCTATCAAGAAAGATCGCGGATCCGTATTATTGAGTGGCTTCGAAAAAACAATTTTCACTTTGTATTTGAAGAAGATCTAGACATTCCTCTTCATACTATGGAGCTTGTAAAAGAGAATTTATTTTCACCAAAAGTGGGAAAAGAGGTGCAAGCAGCTAGAAAAACAATGGTTGCGAAGGCGCAGTCGTACTACTCCAATGAAGCGCTTAATCCCAAACCCAAACGCGGGCGCCCACCGAAGCAAGTGGCAAAATCAGAGATGGAGCCACAGATGACATCCGATATCTACACGCAAGTTCCAGCGCCTGTTCGCTCGTTTCTTTATATACCTGAAATTAAAAGCGTCACAGAGGTGACATTCTCATCTAAATATGAGACAAGGCAAGACCTTGTCGCTCACATGAGAGAGAGTGCAAATGAGGAAGGTAGAGACTTAAAGCACATTACAGAAAAACTTGCAGCTCTTCGTCAATTAACTGAAAAGTGGCATGAAAACGAGGCGGAAACGTCTCCGGACATCGAAGAAGCTCCTTCTAAACCTGTGCCAAAAAAGAGAATTACACCAGAGAGAAAGAGCCCGGATAAGATTGAAAGAAGTCCTGAAAAAAAGGCGCCGGCCACTCCTAAAAAGAAAGCACCTCCAAAAAAGGCACCTGTAGCTACTAAAAAGAAAGCACCTGCAAAAGCCGCCGCTGCGCCCGCTCCAAAAAAGAAAACGCCTGCGAAAAAACGGATCATGCCAACTAAAAAGGCAGCTGAGAAAGACAATAAAACACCCATGCGACGTGCACGCAAACTTCCTCCAAAAAAATCGAAGTGAGGCCGGAGAAGAGACAAGCAATTGTCGATTGGATGGCGCGTTTAGGGATTGATGAAAAGGATTTAGAAGAATCTTTTGTTTTGGGCTCCGGACGCGGGGGACAGAAACGACAAAAAACGAGCAATTGTGTTGTTCTGCGTCATTTACCGACAAAAACCGTCATCAAATATAGTAAAAGTCGCTCAAGAGAGCTTAATCGCCTGCTCGCTCGCCGCTTACTCTGTGAAAAATTAGATCCAGTGCCCGCATCTCAAAATAAAATACGAAAGCAGAAAAAAAGACGCCAGCGCCGCGGGGCTGTAAAATTCCTTTGCGATGAGACGCTTGGGCAGTTAGGGGAGTGGCTGAGAGCTGCAGGTTATGATACAGACATTGCAGCGGCCGGAACAAGTGGTGATCATCTGATCAAACAAGCAAAAAAAGAAAAACGAGTATTCATTACTTGCGATCATTATTGTATTGAAAAGGACCCAGAGTCGCAATTCTCAATCTACCTCTCATCCAATGATCAAAAGAGCGCTGTCCGTGAACTCACTGAAAAAATTTCGATCGACTGGCTATATAAACCTCTTACAAGGTGTTTGAAATGCAACACACCTTTCATAAAAGCGCCCGAGGATGCATTAAGCAATGCACTTGAAATCAACTTAGAGCCATGCTCGCATTGCCCGCGTTGCAAGCAACAGGACCCGCATGGTACGCATACTGACAATCTGTTACAGATCTTGCGGAGTTTTCGGAGCTTTCGGTTTATTGGTGACCCAGCAAATGAGCGGGAAGAGAAAGAACCAGACGGCGCCTAATACTAAAAGAGTCTTTACTTCACCCTTTGGAAATGCGACAGCTCCCATAAAAAGACCCGCCCGATAGGAAAGCGCCCCGCCAATTGCACCGCAAACGGCCGCGACAAACGGAATTTTCTTCACCCAAGTCAATGAGTAATTTAGTGTTGTCGACAAAATTCCATAAATTCCTAAAATCCAAAGTGGCGGCAAGGGACTCCAAATGACTCGGGATTTATAGATAAGAAACCCACTTTCGATCAATGCCGTTTCAACGACAAATCCAATTCCCACAACAGTGAAAACTTGTAGGAGTTCAAGCCATTTATCGGTACACCAGACAAAGTGGAGGATAATGACAAATAACGAGAGAGCAAACGCTATCAGTGGGTGGTTTGATGCGCCATAGAGAACGACTGCAAACCATCCAAAATAAAAAAGCAATCCATTGATTGGATATTTAAGTTTCTCAAAAAGTTCCATCTCTCTATAAGTATAATAGATTTAATTTAAACGACAAGGAGTATAAGTGACAGTAGAGGTTTTATCGCGCATTCAGTTCGCGTTTTCAATCACCTTCCATTATATTTATCCTCCTTTGAGCATCGGACTCTCTCTTGCTATCATTTATATGGAATGGATGTTCTTGCGAACAAGAAGTAAAGCATGGGAAGCGACAACAAAGTTTTGGATCCGCGTATTTGCATTGACATTTGCCCTTGGAGTTGCAACGGGAATTCCCTTGCCGATCTCCTTTGGTACGAATTGGGCGCGTTATTCAGAATTTGTCGGAGATATCTTTGGTAGCGCGCTTGCAGCAGAAGGAGTCTTTGCATTTCTAGTTGAGGCAGGATTTTTGGGGATTTTGATTTTCGGTTGGGATAGGGTCTCTCATTGGGTTCATTTCATCGCAACAATCATGGTCAGTTTAGCAGCCCATTTTAGCGCGGTATGGATTGTAGTCGCAAATTCATGGATGCAAACCCCGGCAGGATACGAGACCTTTACGCGCCCCGATGGGACAACAGGAGTTGTTGTCACCGATTGGTGGACGATGATTTTAAATAAGACAAGTGTCGACCATGTGTTACATGTGATTATTGCCTGTTGGATGGCCGGCGCATTTCTGATTATCAGTATTGCCGCCTATTACCTTTTAAAAAAGCGGTTTCGGCAATTTGCAATCACCAGCATGAAAATCGGGCTTGTAATCGCGACAGTCAGTTCCGTTTTGCAACTCGTTTCAGCAGATCAATTGGCAACAAAGATTGCAGAATTTAACCCTGAAAAATTTGCCTCCTTTGAAGGTGTTTTTAAAACACAAGAATTTACCCCAATGTACCTTCTTGGCTATGTGGATGAAGAGAATCAAACGACACGTGGAATTTCTATTCCCGGGCTTTTAAGTTTTCTTGTGCACCGGGACTTTAAAACACCGGTTGCTGGGTTGGAAGAGTTTTCGAAAGACCGCTGGCCTAAGGTCAATGCTGTTTTCCAATTTTACCATATTATGATCACGATGTGGGGTCTTATGGTCGTGGCATCCATACTTGGGATCTACCTATGGCGAACAGGTAAGTGGAACCAGCATCCTTGGATTTTAAAATTTCTTATCGCCTCAGTGATCTTTCCTCAATTAGGAGGCCTTGCCGGTTGGTACGCAGCTGAGATGGGTAGGCAGCCATGGGTTGTTTACAACTTACTTAAAACAGTTGATGCGTATTCTGAGTCTATCATCCTTTACGAGAACATCATCTCTCTTGCAATGTTTGTTTTTCTCTATTTATCGTTTTTTATTATGTTCTTATGGATTCTTGATCAAAAAATTAAACACGGTCCGGATATAAGCGATGAGCATATTCCATGGACAGATAAAATGCATAGAGAGAGGGAAAAACGTGTTTGAACATACCACACTTCAAATCTTTACCTATCTTGTTTTTTTTGCATCCATTGTTGCGTATGCCGCTCTAGATGGCTTTGATTTAGGCGTTGGCGCTCTACATTTACTTGTGAAAAAGGATAAAGAACGCCGCATCTTTCTCAACTCCATCGGACCGGTATGGGATGGAAATAGCGTATGGATTGTGATTGCAATCGGGGTTCTTTTTGCAGGGTTCCCATTTGCCTTTGCAAAGCTGTTTTCTTCTCTTTATCTGCCCATGATGTTTTTAATTGTCGGTCTGATGTTTCGAACTGTTGCAATGGAGTTTCGCAGTAAAAGCCCGCTGACTAAATGGCGCACCTTTTGGGATATTACCTTCGCTCTTTCCAGCTATCTTTTGATGATTAATCTTGGAATGATCATCGGCGCTTTAATTACAGGGCTTCCAATTGATGAAAATGGAAAGTTTCTTAGAGATCAGTTTCAGTTTATAACCATCTATTCTGTTTCTATCTCTCTACTTGTTACAAGTCTTTTTGCTCTTCACGGAGCGATCTATCTTGCGATGAAGACAGATGGAGAGTTACGTGACCGTGTAAAAAGCTGGGTTCCAACGCTTAGTACGATATTTGTTTTCTTCTGGTTCACTGCAACCCTACTGACTGTTATACGCGAACCATATATGTTTGATCGTTTTAAGGAGCATCCCGTTCTTTTCTTTATCGCGCTTCTTGCTGTCGGCTGCATCTTATCTATTAGTTACTTTGAAAGAGTCGGGAGGTACGGCTTGGCATTTGTTGCCTCGACAGGGTCGATTGCTCTACTAGTGACCCTAGTCGGAATTGGGATTTTTCCACATATTGTGACATCCTCTATCGACTATCGCAATAGCTTAACACTTTATAATGCATCCTCAGGGCTAATTACACTTCGGGTGATTATGGTAGTTGTTTTAATTGGACTCCCACTTAGCTTTGGGTATCTGTTTTTTCTATATCGCACATTCCGAGGAAAAGTGGAAATTGATGAAAAAACAAGCTATTAACTAGCCTTTACTTGAATCTATTTCGGTTTGTGTGCTACCCTTCTTACATCTTTTAGCCGGTGTGGCGAAATGGTAGACGCGATAGACTCAAAATCTGTTGTTGGCAACGACGTGCTGGTTCGAGTCCGGCCACCGGCACATATTAACCGAGTAGTTCTTAGGGACTATTCGGTTTTTTTCTATATAAACAAGAAATTGATATTAAATTTTTTGAGTTATTGTTTGCAAAATTTTATTTCTTTTATTGATTTATAATCTTTTCAGTCTCCCAGACAAAACAATTCCTAGGTATTTCAAAGAAACTGATTTCGTAAGTAGGTTTTTTATTGTCGATGCAGCATGTGAAATTTGGGAGATTTTTAATAATTCAGATTGTTATTTTGAATTTATGAAGTTATATTTAATTACATTGTATTATAAAGATTTAGTGAAATTTAATTTTATATAATAAATAAAACTAAACTTCAAGTTAAGTAATATTTTTTTTAAATCTAAATTACATTTAAAGCATTTCATAGGCAATGCATCTGGTGTAAGTTAAAGTTTTTAAACATTATTTATTTCTATATTCATATAAAATTTAATTTTAAATTTCTGATAATTAGTGTGTTATGTTGATTTGAATTATAAAGTGGTGCATAATACTTCAAAAGAATGCACCTTGGAACGATATGGATAAATACGCACAGAAGACAATTCGCACCTCAGTGATTTTGTCTGAAGAATTACATAAGCAAATTATCGATTTAGCAAAAAAGAATGACGTATCTACTGCATGGATCATACGGTATGCCTTGAATCAGTTTCTTGAGACAAGCGGAAGAAAATTAAAGCTTAAGCCGATAAAGGAGTGAAATAATGACAGTCAAAATGAAAAAACACAGATCGGGAGCAAATATTGGCTTCGAGCAACAGTTGTGGGCTGCCGCCGATAAAATGCGTGGTCATATGGACCCCTCGGAATACAAGCACGTCGCCCTTGGTCTAATCTTCCTAAAATACATTTCGGATGCATTCGACGAAAAATACAACCAACTCAAAGAAGAAGCTGGAGCAGACCCCGAAGATCGGGATGAATATTTAGCTGATAATATCTTTTGGGTTCCAAAGTCTGCACGCTGGAACGTGATTCAAGCGAATGCTCGGTCAACAAAAATTGGAACCATTATTGATGAAGCTATGACTGAGCTCGAGAAGGAAAACACCTCTCTTAAAGGAATATTACCTAAAGACTATGCCCGCCCAACGTTAAACAAAGAGAAACTTGGAGATCTTGTCGATCTGATGAGTACCATAAGCATGAAATCACATGGTCAAAAGGATATTCTCGGACGCGTTTATGAGTATTTTCTTGCCCGCTTCGCAAGCGCTGAAGGGAAGGGAGGAGGGGAATTTTATACTCCTCAGTCGATTGTTCGTTTACTCGTCGAAATGCTGAAGCCTTATAAGGGAAGAGTATATGATCCTTGCTGCGGTTCAGGCGGTATGTTTGTCCAGTCTGAAAAATTTGTTGAGGAGCACGGTGGAGGTATTGGCGATATTTCCATTTACGGACAAGAGTCGAATCCGACTACATGGCGTCTCTGCAAAATGAACCTCGCTATCCGTCAAATTGAAGGAAACATCGGTTTCAAAAATGCGGACACTTTTCATAACGATCTGCACAAGGACCTCAAAGCGGATTACATTATTGCTAACCCTCCTTTCAATATCTCTGATTGGGGAGGAGAAAACCTCCGTGAAGATATGCGTTGGAAGCTAGGTGTGCCCCCTGCAGGAAATGCTAACTTTGCTTGGGTGCAGCATATTGTCCATCACCTAGCCCCCCGAGGCGTTGCAGGTTTTGTCCTCGCCAATGGCTCGATGAGTTCAAATACAGGCGGTGAGGGTGAAATTCGCAAAAAACTCATTGAAGCGGATCTTGTCGACTGTATGGTCGCTCTTCCAGGTCAGCTCTTTTACTCAACTCAAATTCCCGTCTGTCTTTGGTTTCTCGCTAAAGATCGGAAAGGAAGTTCGGAATCAAATTCTAAAATGCGAGATCGAAGAGGAGAAATCCTTTTCATTGATGCTCGCAAACTCGGATATATGGCGGATCGCACCCACCGTGATCTTGATGCTGATGCTGATATTAAATATATCGTCGATACCTACCATTCATGGCGAGGGGACGAGGTTGATCATGAGTCATTCAAAAATGGATATCAGGATATTTCAGGGTTCTGTAAGGCAATAAAAACTGAAGAAGTACAAGAGCATGATTTTGTTCTGACCCCAGGGCGTTATGTTGGTGCAGAAGAGATTGAAGACGATGGAATCTCCTTTGATGAGAAAATGAAAGAGCTAACTCAAACACTTGCAGAACAGATGGAACGATCAAATGAGCTGGATGAGGAAGTCAAAAAGCAATTGGCGAGGTTGGGTTATGAGTTCTGATTGGAAACGTGTAAAACTAGATCAAGCGCTTTGTATAAATCCCAAAGTACCGATGATTAAAGGTAAAGAATATCCTTTCGTTGAGATGTCATCCGTAGAAGCTAACAATAAAAATGTCAAAGCTAAAGAAATAAGAACTTTTAAAGGAAGTGGCTCCCGTTTTGTAGAAGGTGATACTATTATGGCACGAATAACTCCCTGCCTTCAAAATGGAAAAATAAGCAGATATAAGGCTTTTAATCAAGAAAAGCACGCCCATGGTTCAACAGAATTCATCGTTTTACGCCACAGAGAAAACATTACCCATAAAGAGTTCGTGTATTACTTGACCATATCAGATCAGGTTAAGCCCTATGCTATTTCACAAATGAATGGCAGTTCAGGAAGGCAGAGAGTCCCTGTCGACTCATTTAAACACTTAGAGATAAATTTACCTCCCATTGCTGAGCAAAAAGCTATTGCAGATATCCTTTCGTCACTAGACGAAAAAATCGAACTCAACCGCCAGATATGTAAAACTCTTGAGGACATTGCAAGTACGTTATTCAAAAGCTGGTTCATAGATTTTGATCCTGTAAAAGCAAAAGCTGAAGGTAGGGCGCCAGAGGGCATTTCTCCAGAGACTGCAGCACTGTTTCCTGATAGCTTTGAAGATTCTCCTAAGGGTCGTATTCCAAAAGGATGGAAACTAACAACTTTAAAAGAAGTAGCTTTAAACTTTGATTCAAAAAGAATACCCCTATCAAATAGGGAAAGAGAAAAAAGAAGAGGATATTATCCGTATCATGGCGCTACAGGCGTTTTAGATTACCTTGATGATTATATTTTTGATGGAATTTATTTACTATTAGGGGAAGACGGTTCCGTGGTCAAAGAAGACGGAACGCCCTTTACTCAATATGTGCGTGGTAAATTTTGGGTAAATAATCACGCCCACGTACTTCAAGGAATATACCCAATAAGCACAGAGCACCTGTATTTATTTATAAGACAATTAAATATTAGCCCATTCATAACTGGTGCTGTGCAGCCCAAACTAAATCAAAAAAACATGTATTCAATTCCTTTCGTTAAACCTGATAAAGAGATTTGTCGGCATTTCGCTAAAATTGTCTCACCATTATTTGAAAGAATTTATGCTCTTCGTCAAGAAATCAAATCTCTAGAAAAAATTAAAAATTCTCTAATCCCAGAACTACTCATTGGAAAAATTCGCATGAATAAAGGTACAGGTATTAAGTAAATGAGTGGAGAGAAAAGGATTCAACCCAAAATCAGGATGGAGCAATTATCAATGGCGTATATACATGCCATAGCCTCCCATTTGGGGTTTGGTGCTGACAAACCACTAGTCGATCACGACAGCATTGACCTTACAATAAGTAGTTCCTCTGGTAGAAAAGTTAAACTTGACATACAGTTAAAATCTACTACTACTTTCACTAATGAACAGTTGTTAAGTGAAAACATATCTTTTCACTTACCTATTAATAATTACAATGATCTTAGAACTGAAACACTTTGCCCTAGAATCCTCGTTGTCTTTTGCATGCCCTCTAATGAAAGTGAATGGATTGAGCATAGTACTGAACAATTGATCCTTCGAAAATGTGCATACTGGATCTCATTACAAGGCGAGCAGGATACTACTAATAAAGAAACGATAACAATCAGAATTCCAACAAAGAATATTTTCTCCCCTGAAAGTCTGGAAAAACTCATGCTTAGAATTGATAAAGGAGAAGCCATTAACAATGATTAATGATCTTAAACAAATTTTATTGGATCTATCTGTTCTAGACATCAAGCGCTACTTGCTAGCACAAGGCTGGTCACTAATAGATCAAATTCAAGATAAAGCCTTGATGCTTCAACATAAACAATATTCTGAAGAGCTAATTCTCCCAATGAGAAAAGAACTTGGTGACTTTTCTATTAGGATGGCGGAACTCTTTAAAACTTTATCTTTAATTAAAAATAGGCAAGTCCTCTCACTTATAAATGATATCAATATGTCAGGAACAGATATAATAAGAATAAGAATAACAAAAGAAGCGACAGATGGAACCTTGCCTTTTAATACTACTAGCGAATTGTTTAATAATTCAAAAGAAATGCTATTATCAGCTGCTTCGGCAGTAAACAATCCTCAAAAAATATATAGTTCGAGAAGAACAGACGAAGTTCAAAATTTTATCAACAAACTACGGGTCGGCCAAACAGAGTTTGGTAGTTATATTTTAACATTTTTGTCTCCTGTTTCACCAAAGTTGTCAGAGCAGCTATCCCTTTTCCCCGATATGGAAGTCGACGATGACCCTTTTTCAAGACAAACAACAAAAATGCTTTTAAAAGCACTTATTGCTGCAAAAAAGGCTGCTGCAGAATCAATTACAAGCAATAGTATTGAACCATTTGAAAAGGCCATATCTCAAGGAGTCAGTGCGAATTTATGTGACTCCATTGCAAATATTGTAAATAAAGCTGGATCAACTGAAATATCTCTTACCTGGGCTAGCAATCGTCCTATTTCTAATTTTAAAAATATAGAAAAAGTATTTTTTGATAATGAAACGGCAGAAATACTTGGTGAAGTTGCTCGCACTTTTAAAAAAAATGAACCAATACAGAATCACTCAATTACGGGGTGGATTTACAAGCTACGGCATGATCAAAATGATCCTGAAGGGACGATTTACATAAGAACAACAATTGAAGAAAAAAACAGAACTGTAAAAACACAGTTATCTGAAAATGACTATCAAAAAGCCTCAAAAGCCCATAGTGACAGAAATCTAATAACAATAACAGGTGAATTAATTATTCGTGATAAAAATGCTGAGTTATTATACCCAAGAAACCTAATAATAGAAAATTACGATGACTAGCCAATTATCTGAAGACATAGTAGAGCAAGCCACACTTTCCTGGCTTAAGGGTTTAGGTTATGAGATTGCCCAGGGACCCAACATCGCCCCCGACAGCCCATCTCAAGAACGAGTAAACTATTCCGATATTATTCTTGAAGACAGACTTCGATCCGCTCTATTTACTATAAACCCAAAGATTTCTTCCGAGCTCCTAAATGAAGTCACTCGCAAGGTAGTCAGCACACAATCCCTTGATCTTTTTGAAGACAACCGCATTTTTCACCAAATGTTAGTTGATGGCATCGATGTTGAGTACCAAAGAGACGACGGCTCTATTGCAGGGGACA
This sequence comes from Waddliaceae bacterium, assembly GCA_040880105.1. Lineage (GTDB taxonomy): Bacteria > Chlamydiota > Chlamydiia > Chlamydiales > SLOH01 > SLOH01. The sequence goes on from JBBDJA010000014.1 coordinate 79,695, forward strand.
AAGTTTATTTGATCGATTTTGAAAACATCCAAAACAATAGCTTCTTGGCCGTCAATCAATTTACGGTTATTGAAAACAAACGAAACCGTCGCCCTGATATCATCATCTTTATCAACGGCATGCCTCTTGCTGTTATTGAACTCAAAAATGCAGTTAATGAAAACACTACGCTGAACCAAGCCTATAACCAATTTCAAACCTACAAAAAAGACATTCCCTCCCTTTTTCGGACAAATGCATTTCTTGTCATCTCTGATGGAATAGAAGCCAAAGCAGGATCTTTGACCGCCGATAAAGAACGGTTTATGCCTTGGAGAACAATTGACGGGTCAACAATTGCTCCGAAGGGTAAAGCAGAACTGGAAGTATTGCTGAAGGGTATGTTTCGACATGATGTTTTCTTGGACCTGATTCGAAATTTCACTGTTTTTGAGGTCGATGCAGAAAAAATCGTTAAGAAGGTTGCTGCCTATCATCAATATCATGCTGTCAACAAGGCGGTAAGCTGTACAGTCGATGCTTCTTCTCCAGAGGGAGACAAAAGAGCAGGCGTTATTTGGCACACTCAGGGGTCAGGAAAGAGTTTGTCAATGGCTTTTTATGCTGGAAAAATTATCCAAGAGACGGGAATGGAAAACCCGACCTTGGTTGTTCTGACTGATAGAAATGATCTTGACGAACAACTATTCAATACGTTTTCGAACTGTAAATCACTGTTTCGCCAAACACCTGTGCAAGCAAACAACCGAAAGCACCTGATCGACTTACTCTCGGTCGCTTCTGGTGGTGTCATTTTTACAACCATACAGAAGTTTAACTCTGAAAAGGGAGAAGAGTATCCTTTGTTGTCGGATCGTCGAAATATCGTAGTCATTGCCGATGAAGCGCACCGCAGTCAGTATGACTTTATCGATGGTTTTGCTCGTCACATGAGAGATGGACTTCCCAATGCCTCCTTCATAGGGTTTACAGGAACGCCTATTGAATTTTCGGATAAAGACACGTATGCCGTTTTCGGAGACAATATTCACACCTATGATATTCAACAAGCCGTTGACGACGGAGCGACTGTACGTCTCTATTATGAAAGTCGTTTAGCTAAAATTGAGTTAAACGAAACTGAACGCCCTCATATTGAACAAGAATTCGAAGAAATTACGGAACGTGAAGAAGATAATCTCAAGCAGAAACTCAAGAGTAAATGGGCAAGATTGGAAGCTCTTGTGGGTGCGGAAAATCGCATCAACCTCCTTGCAGAAGATATTATTGAGCACTTCGAAAGGCGAAGAGAGGCAATGGAAGGTAAAGGAATGATTGTTTGCATGAGCAGGCGCATTTGCGTTGAGCTTTACAAGGCAATCATTAAATTGCGTCCTGAATGGCATAGTGATGATGACAATGAAGGTCTTCTGAAAGTTGTCATGACGGGTTCTGCGAGCGACCCACAGGATTTTCAACCCCATATCCGAAACAAGAAGGCTAGAGATCATTTAGCACTACGTGCTAAGAAACCTGAAGATTCCCTTAAATTAGTGATTGTCCGTGACATGTGGTTGACAGGGTTTGATGCCCCTTGCATGCATACGATGTATGTGGATAAGCCGATGCGGGGTCACGGATTGATGCAGGCTATCGCCCGCGTAAATCGAGTATTTAAAGATAAGCCAGGTGGGCTAATTGTTGATTATTTAGGTATTGCTGACTTTTTAAGAAAAGCCCTTGCTAATTACACTGAACAAGACAGGGGAGAAATAGGTGTCCCCCAAGAAGAAGCAGTTGCTGTCATGCAAGAGAAGTTTGAAATTGTTCAGCAATTATTTCATAACTTTGACTATTTATTAGCTATTGACGGGACTCCTACTGAACGTCTCAGTATGATACCGGCAGCAATGGAACATATCTTATCTCAAGAAAATGGACGTGAACGCTTCATGCAGTCAAGTCTTGATCTTTCAAAAGCTTTTGCCTTGTGCGCTGCAAGTGAAGAAGCTAAATCAATACGGGATCAAGTCGGATTCTTCCAAAATATTCGAGCTGCTTTTGCAAAGTCCACCCTTGGTCCAGGAAAAGGATTGGATGAGCTAAATACAGCTCTTCAGCAGGTTGTATCCCGAGCTGTCGCTTCAACCGAAATGATAGATATTTTCGGCGCTGCGGGTCTGAAAAACCCTGAAATATCAATTCTTTCAGACGAGTTTCTCGTTGAAATCAAGGGAATGGAACGAAAAAACCTGGCCCTTGAAATGCTTAAAAAACTTCTCAAGGATGAAATTCGTACACGGTCGAGTAAAAATGTGGTTCAAGCCCGAAATTTTACGGAGATGTTGGAAAGTACGATCCAAAAGTATCAGGGGCGTTTGATTGAAACGGCTCAAGTGGTTGAAGAGTTGATCGAGCTTGCCAAAGATATTCGTCAAGCTAATGAAAAAGGGAAAGAACTTGGTCTTAGTGAAGATGAATTTGCCTTCTATGATGCCTTGGGTGACAACAAAAGTGCTAAAGATGTGCTTGGCGACGATCAGTTAAGAGAAATTGCGAGGGAGCTTGCAGACTCGATTCGCAAAAATACTACAATTGATTGGACGCTCAAGGAAAGTGTTAAGGCGAGGTTGCGTATCCTCGTCAAACGCATCTTGCGCAAATATGGCTACCCGCCTGATTTACAAGAGAAGGCTACTCTGACAGTACTTGAGCAAGCAGAATTGCTTTCTAACCAGTGGATGAAGACTTAAATTGTTAAAACTAGGAAAAATATGACCTCACAAAATTTTTGGATGATTCGAGCTGGAGCAGGCGGTAGAGTGATCAATGATTTCAAAGAAAAAAATCTGGTTGCTATTGGATGGTGTGAATCGATTGATCTTTCTAAGATTTCAACAAAACAAAATATTAAGGATTTAATCGCTTCAACTTATCCTGAAAATTCCCAACATCAAAATAACATGATCGCTGGTCAAGTGTTTCGCTTTGTGCATGAAATAAAAGTCGGTGACAGAATAGTAACCTACGATTCAACGATGCGATCCTATCTTGTCGGAAATGTCAGCACAGGTGCCTATTTTGATCTGTCGCAAATACATTCAATGCCTAACTGTAGACAGGTTGAGTGGAAAAATGAGGTTTCACGCGACTTACTGTCTGTGAACGCTAAAAATTCCCTCGGGAGCATCATGACATTATTTAGAATATCTCCTGAAATCTCTTCCGAATTACTTTCTTGTGTTAAAAATTCACCATTACAATCCCATCAAGAGCCCAACAATGATGTTATCGAAGATGAGGCTGATCTTTTGAAAGATGTGCAAGCCCGATCTCTTGAATTTATTAAAGACAGAGTTAGCAGACTTGATTGGGAATCTATGCAAATCCTTGTAGCGGACATTTTAACGGCAATGGGATATAAAACCCGAATATCACCTCCTGGCTCCGATAGAGGAAAAGATATCATCGCTTCGCCTGATGGTTTTGGATTTGAACAACCTAGGATTGTTGTTGAAGTTAAGCACCGAAAAGGAAAAATGGGCGCACCAGAAATCCGTAGCTTTTTAGGAGGACGTCACAAGGATGATAAAGGGCTTTATGTTAGTACTGGCGGCTTTACTAATGAAGCACGTTATGAGGCAGACAGAGCGACAATACCGCTTACTTTAATGGATCTTGATGATTTAGTCATCGCTCTGGTCGAAAACTATGACAGTATGAGAGTAAATAGTAGGGCTCTTATCCCTTTGGAAAAAGTTTACTGGCCAATTGATAATTAAAAAAATATGATAGAATACACTTAAGATGAGATCATTAAAAATTTTTCCTACTCTTCAAGAGACTCAAGAAAAAAAGACTTAGAGTTACTAGCTATTGTTATCAGCTTTAGGAAAAAGACAATTTGCTACAACTAATCCAAGAGCTACGACTTCCCCAAAAAATGTTACCATAGCGGTATGAGGCAACCAAGAATAATTTCCGAAATCTAGAATCCCAAATCCTATCAGAAAAACCATGACCCAAATTGCAAAAGTTGACACCCCAAGTACCCCACCAATTATCCAACTCCAGCGGCTTTGCAAACTTATTGTCTGTTCTTTTTCCCGGTTTTCCAGCTCTCTCTTTTTATTTTCGTGGCTTATAAGGTTTTCAAGGTCTTTAATATCATCTGGGGGAGAACTGCTTTTTAGACGAATATCTTTGATAATTTCGTTATAAATACTTTTATTCATTGCCCCTCAATAAAAGACGCCGATAACCAATTACTTCCTTTGAAACTGCAAAAAATCGGGCTAACTCGAAATCTGAATATTTATTTGCATATAGCGCTAACTGTTGAAGGGGTACTAATATATTTGCAGCGAAGCAGTTAGCTTCTTTTTCACGGTTGTCTTCTTCTCCCCTGATAGGCTTACGGTAAAAGAGCGTTAATGATGGGTCTTCTCGGATTAATTCTTTATGTAAAATCCAATGGCCTAATTCATGTGCGACAGTAAATCGTTTATGGGTGGAAGAGTCATTATTGTTTAAATATATTTTTTTGTTATCAATATCGAGTATTCCTGATAGAGCCTGCCTTTCTCCAAAGTCAACATCTCTTACTGTAAGTCCGAATGATTCAGCGATTTCAATAATAGGGACTGGCGGGGATGTTAAATTCCAGTCCATCCAGATCTTTTTGGCTTCATCTCGAGCCTTTAAGTAATCAGCCATTTCTTTTGATTGCTCATATTAGATTGTTGGCTATCAAGTTTAGTATCTTTCTTAATTGACTAGCAAGTAAACAGATTTTTTTTAACTCGAAGACCTATTTATAAATATTTTTTTTTGATTCTAGGATCTTAAGAATTTGAAAAATGAAATGAATGCGACAAAAAAGTTATGAACAATCCGAAAAATCCCCTTTCGAAACCCCCTTGTTCTTGTTCTATTTTGGTGAAGGGGAGTAGATAAAGAGCAAATATAGCTCGTCTCTCTCGGAAAAATCGCCTTTAAACCCCAACGGCCACACCACTTCATTGATTTTTGGAAATTTTTTCTATGGATATAAAGGGTTCAAACTCATAGATCTTGCATATTCCAAGGGCAAAATAGTTCGATAATTGTCCGGCCACCGGCACTTCACCGGACAAAACCTCTTTAAAGAGGTTTTGTCCGGTGTTTCTTTTTGTTAAATAAAAAATAATACTATATTCTCAAGATTTATCAATTTAGCTTCATTCTAGCCTTATTTTGATAAAGCTTCAGGGAGATTTTTTCTCAAAGGGATCAATCGGCCTGTAAGTGAAGTCAGTACATGGAAGTTTGAGGAGTAAACGATTATGTATAGAAAATTCAGCTGTTTTATTTGTTTTGCAGTTTTGTGTTTTTCGGCAAGTGCAAATACAGCGGATTTTGTTGTGCAGTCGGGAGATACAGTCAATGTTACGCAGGTGCTTTCCGATGACGGAGACCAAGGGTTGATTGAAGATGGCGGTGCGATTGAGACTGTAGGTGCCAATGGCGTTAATATGCAAAATAGCAATCAGGTCGTATTAAATGAGGGTGTTATTTCAACAGACGGGGATGGCACTAACGGGATATTCAGCACTGGATCTAATTCTGAGATAACAAATAGCGGAAGTATTTCAACGGAAGGGATTAACTCCACTGGGGTTCGGAGTAGTGGATCTGATAATGAGATAACAAATAGTGGAAGTATTTCTGCGGAAGGGAGTGGAGCTAAAGGAATATGGAGCACTGGATCTGATGCAAAGATAACAAACAGTGGAAGTGTTTCCATACTGGGGGGTATGATGACAACACGTGGGATTTATGTCCAAAATGTCGACAATGCGGTCATATTAAACAGTGGAAGCATCTCAATGATAGGAATGGGAGGGGTTGGCGTTGAGAGTAATGGAGTAGATGTTAAAATAACAAACAGCGGAAGTATTTCGACTCAAGGGAACTCCGGGCAAGGGATTCTCAATAATGGAGATCGTGCATTCATATTAAGTAGTGGAAGCATTTCAACGGAAGGAGGGGGAGCGCATGGGGTTCGCAGTACTGGAGTTGATGTTAAAATCACAAATAGCGGGAGTATTTTGATACAGCTTGGTAACTCCCATGGGATTTTCAATCAAGGAGCTAATACTGAGGTAATAAATAGCGGAAGTATCTCGACGTTAGGGTTTAATGCTCGCGGGATCCAAAACACTGCGATTGATGTTAAAGTGAAAAATGGCGGAAGCATTTCTACAGTTGGAGGGGGAGCGCATGGGATCTTCAATCAAGGAGCCAATGCTGAGTTAATGAATAGCGGAAGCATTTTAACACAAGGGGCAGGCTCTCACGGGATATATAACTTAGGAGGAGGAGCTAATGCCGTCATATCAAATAGCGGAACCATTTCGACACAAGCGGGAGCCTCTCGTGGGATTTTCAATGAAGCAGATAATGTAGAAATAACAAATAGCGGAAGCATTTTAACGGACGGGAATTCTGCTCGCGGAATTGTGAGCAATGGAGCTGATACTAAGATCATAAATAAAGGGAGTATTTCGACCAATGGGTTTGACACTTTCGCTATTGAAAGCACAGGAGAAAATGCACTTATAGCAAATAGTGGAAGCATTTCGACTACAGGGGATTCAGCTAATGTGATTGATAGCCGAGGAGATGATGCGGTCATCATAAATAGCGGTGAGATTACTGCTACAGGTGATGGGGCTCATGGAATATTTTTATTTGAATCAGATGATTCTCATATCATTAATTCAGGGACTATCATTTCCACAAATGGCCATGCGATTAATGTTGTGAATTCATTAAACCCAACTCTTACGCTCAATCAAGGCTCAAATATTCAAGGCAGTGTTCGGAGTGAAAGTGCTTTAGATTTAAATGTCGGAAGGGGACTGAACCTACTCCTTACACTTACAGATGATAGTGACGGATTTGATCAGCTCAACATCTCATCGCCATACATTCTTCTTAATAGCAATTCTATTTTCGTTATGGACGGCACCCTTTTTGCTATCCATGAAGACATGGCTCACGATATGTCAGACTCCATTCTAGGCGGTGTTCGTCACAACTGCTGCCCGAGTCCGTGCGGATGCGGGCTTTGGACGCAAACAATAGGTTCTTATCGCAAGCGATTAGAAACAGGTGACTCACTCCCATACTCCGATTGGCAATTGGGACAGATGATCGGCTATGACAGAGTTTCCAATGGTGTTACAGTTGGCGTTTTCGGTGGTTACCTGCACGGGGAAGGGAAGACATCCGATCCCATCGACAAGATTTGCCAAAATACCTATTTTGGAGGATTGTCTTTAGCCAAGACAGCCTGCGATGCATGTTTCGGGTTGACGTTTTCAGTCGGTTATGTCGATTGGGACGAGACACTTTATATTATGGATAACCTAGCTCCCGGCGGCATTGATCTCTATGCAAATGGAAACTCTGGCACTTTTATCACTTCCGAGTTTTCCTTGATGAAACAATTCTGCACAACCTCCTTCAGTCCCTGTGTGACATTTTCAGTGCGTCATGCCGGTTTATATTTAGGTAGCAGTACGGTAGAGGGAACAGACTTGAGCGTTGTGATTAAAAGAAGGGATATCGATCTTCTCTCCACACGTCTGGATGTGGGAATACCTTTGAGTGTCGATGGCTTCTGCTTCGAGCCTTTCACCGGAATTTATGGCAGATATAAATTGAAAGGAAGTCATATCGAGCTTGAAGGCAGCGACACGACTTTTCCTGTTGGTCTTAACAATAAACTGATGGCTTGGGTGATAGGAGTCAGAGGGGACCAGTGCTTTTGCAAAAAGCAAGTCACATTTTCTGTTAGCGGCGATTTTGATAATGAAAAAAGTTCTCGTGTTTTGGGTAGTTTAGGAATTTATTTCTAATCACAGGCGTGCATTCTTAAGTGGCCCCTACCTTTATAGATTATACACACCCACTGGATGAAATGATTTTAAATCCGTAGGTGTGGAAGCGGCGTGTTAAGTTTACTTTTCAACTCTTTTAGAAGCAAAAAAGGAACAGAAAAAATATGCCGGATCTACGCCTAAAGCTTTAGAGATCAGTTCTGCTTGCCGAAAAATCAACTCTTTTCTTCTTTGATTTTCCCCTGTCTTAAAATCATTTTGAATATGAATCCGGGAATTTTCCAGCCGAGAAATAGTAGAAGCTGACCTTGGTGTATCACTCAGTAGATGGATTTTAGTCGTATTAGGAGTCTCTTTGGCTTTTTCTTCTTTAATTTCTTTTTTAACCTGAGAGTCGAGTTTGTCAGCCAACTCTTTTTGGGTCAGACCGCGAAGCTTTGTGCGAAAATCTCTAAGGAGAAGCGCTTGAAAAGCTTGCTCCATTTTTTGATAAGAGCGTACAACTTCTCGAATGTCTCTTAGCGTGTTATCGTAGTTTTTTTTATCAGCTTTATACCTTTCTTGTAATTCTTTGCACCACGCTTTATCTTCCTTCATGGCTTCAATACTAATACAGAAAAGAGATTGCAGTGTTTTGTTTAGGATCGTGTTATTTGCTGTCTGAAGAGTTAGGCATGCTCTAATAACATGTCTATCGGCAGGTTTAATGGCCTTTTTAAAACGCTCGTTAATGATATTTTGAATTTTAGTATCCGTAAATTGAGATTCACGGATGATTTCAAATTTACGTTGATAGAAAATTTTTCTTATTACAGGAAGGTCTTTCTGGTTCGCCTTAGAAAAGTTATTGGAAAGAAGATAGTCGAAAAAGGTATTTCCTTTTTTTAAATCTTCCGGTTTTTCAGCAAGCTCAATCAATTCCTTGACTTTCTCTTTGTAAATCCTAATGGTTTCTCTCTTTTCTGAAGTAAGATTTTTTGATACCTTAGGGCGTGTTTCCAGTTGGTGTAAGAAGCAGTCAAGAAACTCTCGGGTCGCTTCACATGGAGTAATTTTGCCTTTTGCAAGCTTATTGATCAGATTAATCGTATCTATTCTTAATGCATTTTTACATTTGGAGTTTCCGTCAATTAGAGTGTCGACTTGGTTTACAAAGGTCGGAAGTCCTACGGTCGAGTTGTTAAGTGTATCGATGTGAGAACCTTGTAAAAAGGAATAGTATTTTGGTTTTTTTTTCTTGGCTATTGCATCCTTATACTCGTCATTTGGACACGCTTTTAGGCTTGGTATGGTACTGGAGTGGGCGGCTTGGTATCCGGTCTCTATTGTCTTACTATACTTTGCGTTAGGATTCTCTTTTATCTCAATATCTTCTTTTTCTTCCTCACCCTCTTTTACCTCACCATCCTCTGTTTTCATCATTAGTTTTTTTGCTTCAAAAATTTGTCCTTCAGTGTCACCGATTTCAAAGTGGAAAGGTGTTCGATAGCAAGCAATCGCTTGTTGAAAAAACAGGGCAACTCGTGTGGCTACATGATGCTCAATTAGGTCTCTATGGGACTTTGCTAACTTAACCTTATCTGCATGAAGCATATATGTTTTTTTGCTGACAACGAAGGTTTTTGATTTAGATAGTTTAACGCCATCGCGAATAACAAGTAGTGTACGCAAAGGATCTCTAAAAGAGATGGAGTTCAAGGCTTCTTGAAAAGCGGAATTGAGTTCAAAGAGAACAGCGTTCCATTTATTGGCGCGACTTTTTCCTCTGTTAGCCGGTAAAGGAAGTAAAGGATCTCTTGTTGAAGAAACGTCGGAATTAAAGGGGGAGAGAGCATTTGTCATATGGTATTATTTGGTTATTTTTTAATGATGATAACATAAAAGTTTTTGGTTTTCAATTTAAATATTATATTAACTTTTATGCATATTGAAAAATAAATTTGTTATTTTTTTTAAAGAGGGATTGTTGGTTTACTGTTTTCAATAATATGTTTTGTTCAAATAGGGGAAATAATGTTGGTATTGTCCCATGGCAAGTAAGTTTTCAATATTGCAACGGAGGTAGATCGAGCGATATGAGTCACTGGATTTGATTCAATTTTCATAAATAGTGGGAGCATGTTAACGAATGAGATTTCCAACTGAGGAGATTACACAGTGATAGTACATAGCGGTCAGGCTGATTGTAAGAGGTGATGGACCTTTTATCCGAGTCAGATAATTCTCTCAGGAGAGTCATTGATGAATTGCATGAATTCACAGAGTCTGACTCTTAAATCAAGGTGCATATGACCGACATGTTGTCAGACTACATTTCACGTAGAGTGGATCAAAACTGCCATCTAAATCCCTACGGCAATTTTGGGCTGCGGATACGAAAAATCAACGCTTCTCTCAAGGGGGTAGAGATAAACTTTTCATAGAAACAATCCATTTGAGAATTGGAAGTTTGTTGTTTCTGGGTAGTTTAGGGATTTTTTCTTAACACTTGAGTATGTCTTGAAATTAACTGAAGAGGGATGTCTCCTCTTTTTTTGATCATTCAGTCTTTTTAGATCCTAGTTGTTTATGTTAATTAATTAAAATTAATAAATGTTCGTTTGCAAAATATAGAATTTTGTAATATATTTTTTCTTGAAATATCTGTTTCCAAAATAATATTGTTGTAGGTGAAGCGTGAAAAAAATTACATGTACAAGAAAGATACACTTTTGCGCAGGACACCGGGTCATGAACCACGAGAGCAAGTGCGCCACTGTTCATGGGCATAATTATTATGTGTACTTGACAGCACAGGCACCCTCGCTCGATTCACTTGGACGGGTAGTTGATTTTACCGTCTTAAAAGAAAAAATTGGCGGCTGGATCGATGAGAATTGGGATCATACGTTTTTGGTCTGCGATCAAGATACAGAGCTTGTTCATGTGCTAGAGACTCTATCTCAGAGAAAAAAACCCTTTATTTGTCCCTTTAATCCGACCGCTGAGGAAATGGCGATTTATCTATTAAAGAAGGTCTCTCCCGAATTATTGGAAGGAACAGGTGTTGTAATCACAAAAGTCGCAGTTCACGAGACAGATAACTGTTATGCAGAAGCAAGTTTATAAGGTTAAGGAAAAATACAAATGTCAAATCATATAATAGAAGACGTTATACAAGCGGTAATGGAAGGGAGTACACCTTATCCTTTTTTAGATAACGGGCTGTCGGATCAAAGAAAAATTGAGATCATCGAGCATCACTTTTCAAAGATCTTGGAAACTCTCGGAATGGACTTAACCGATGACTCTTTAATGATGACTCCGCGCAGATATGCCAAAATGTTTGTACTGGAGTTATTTCAAGGGTTGAAAGAGTCATCCTTTCCAAAGATCACTACACAGGAAAATAAATTCCAGTACAATAATCCACTGATTGAATCGAATATTTCAGTTCAAAGTGTATGTGAACATCACTTTATTCCAATTATTGGTTACTGCCATATTGCATACATCCCAAAAGATCGCGTGATTGGACTCTCGAAACTTAATCGATTGACTCATCACTTTGCAAGGCGGCCGCAAGTACAAGAACGGATGACAAAACAAATTTCTGAGACGCTTTCTGAAATACTAGAGACACCGGATGTTGCTGTGGTAATAGACGCAATGCACTTTTGCGTCCGTATGCGGGGAATTCAAGATCAAGAGGCGTTGACAAGGACGATGGATTTAAATGGGGCATTTTTAGAAGATCCAATCCGTAGAGAATTTTTTGAGACCATTCCTAAGATTTCCGAAGTAAAAATTTAATCTAATGGCTAGATCTATAAGGATATGCCCATCATGAGTGCTAAATATTACGCAGACATGTTTAAACTCTGGGTGTGACACTCTCTTAGCCACCTCATTCTTCTTTCAAGAATCGTATATAGGATTTTCTAAATCTGTCTAACTATCAAATTTTCTTAACTTTATTGAAGCATGTGAATGTTCAGAGATTCTTATTGTTTATTTAGAACCTATTAATTTAATTAAATGGAAATTACGTTTTATCGACATTGCAAATTAAAATAAATTTTAATATGGTGAAAAATAGAATTTCAACCGAGATCTGAGATGTTATCAAGAAAGGAAAAGCTCATTATTGTCTCCAATCGACTTCCCTATACAAGAGTGAGTGACTCACATTGGGAGAAATCATCCGGAGGACTCATTACAGCGCTGGATCCGATTGCAAAAAAAAAACGCGCCATCTGGCTTGGGTGGGACGGCTGTTTAAAAAATGATTCTGACATTTCTTCCTTCAAACTTATAGATACTGCGAATTTGAATGGGAAGAATGAAGAGGGGTATCAGCTCGGCTGCATCCCGCTTTCTAAAAATGAAGTCGATCAATACTATAATTGTTTCTCCAATCAAACGCTTTGGGCTCTTTTTCATTATTTTTTTGAAAAATCAGCTCTTGACTACTCGACATGGGCAGTCTATGAAGAGGTTAATCAAAGATTTGCAGCCTACATCGATCAAGTGGCAGAAGATGACGATATTGTGTGGATTCAAGACTACCATTTATTTCTCGTTCCTCAGTTTCTTAGATCTTTAAGACCGAGATTGAAGATTCATTTCTTTTTGCATATCCCTTTTCCTCATAACGATATTTTTTCGATTTTACCATGGAGCCGCCAAATTTTAGAGTCGATGCTTTGTTGCAACAGTATCGGCTTTCATCATCGACAATATCTTGCAAACTTTGAAGAGTCCATTACTAGCCATCAATTAGTGAATGCATATTCACAGTTATTTGTTAATCCGATTTCAGTGGACTTCACAAATATTGATAGCACCAGCAAATCCGACCGCGTTTCCAAACGATCAAAAGAAATTCGAAAAGAAATAGGTGTCAGTAAGATGCTAATAGGGGTAGACCGAATCGACTACTCTAAAGGGATTAAAGAGCGACTCCTTGCAATTGAATGGTTATTAAAAGAGTCTCCGGAACTAAGGGGGAAATTTATTTTCCATCAAATTGTCGTTCCGAGTCGAGAGTCTGTCGGATCCTATCGGGAGTTAAAGCGAGAAGTTGATGAAATTGTGGGGAGAATCAACGGGACCTACTCAACGGATCACTGGATTCCTATTCATTATCATTATCACACAGTCTCATTTGAAGATTTAATCGCCTTATATTTGGCAGCAGATATCGCCTTGGTGACACCGCTACGCGATGGGATGAACCTGGTTTGCAAGGAGTTTGTAGCGGCCCATTCAGATGACGACGGGATTCTAATCCTTTCGCGATTTGCCGGCGCATATGCCGAGCTTCAAGACTGCTTAGTTGTCAATCCGTATAATATCGAAGAGGTGAAAAATACCATCTACAAAGCCATTCACATGCCTAAGGAAGAGCGGGTTAAACGCATGCAGAATATGAGAAAAAGCATTCAGTCTCATGATATTCATTCTTGGATGAAGAACTGCGCAGTCTTTCGACGTGCCGGAATTTATTTTCTCTTGAACCCTCGGTAGGCGCTTTCCCAAGTATATGAAACCCTCTCTTGCTTCTCTTTGTCAAAGCGAACTTGAATGCTTAGGTAGGGGTATGAGTGGGTATTATCACCATTACGCCCTTCATCCTCAAGAAAGAGTTTGATGAAAATTTCCTTGTTATACCAAGGAAGCGTGGAAACATTCGTTTTCTTTTCATATCGGTCGAATTCTGATTCCGGATAATATTTGGTGATAAGGTCTACGATTTCTGAAGGTTGCGTCTCCATCTCTTTTACATAAAATGAAACCTCGGCTCCGATTTGATGTTTCGAGGTTTGGTTTTCTTTTGAGGGATCAACGAAGCGGTTGTGCGTTGGGCATCTGTGTCCGGAAGTGATGATGACTTTTTTTTCGGTTTTATCTTGAATGTAGTTCAAAAGGTCGATGAGGATCGGATAGATGAACTCTTTATCATTATCAAGGGGGAGAGTATGACGATGTCCATCTACGCAGTCGCGAAGCACAATCGTTTCTTCATTTTCTGTTTCGACCCTCTCTGCATGTAAACCCGATCCCCGACAGCGGAAATGCTCTTTAGTGATTTGGTAAGGTTCAGTTGCAAAACGCTTTTCCCATGAGTAAGGAGAACGCTCTTTTTTTTCTTGATTGAGAGACGGTACTGTTTTATCGCTCTGCTTTCGTTTTATGTAGCCACCTCTAATTCCACCCTCTAGAGTATTGATGCAACCGAAAAAAATGATAAGAAGAAGGAGCGAATATTTTTTCATTATGTTATCCTCTCTATCATATGGAATGGATCAAGCAATTTCAACTCTTTCTCTTTGATTTCGATGGGCTTCTAGTGAATACCGAGGAGCTGCACTTCAAAGCGTACCAAAAAATGTGCCAAGATCGCGGGTTTACTCTTGATTGGAGTTTCAAGCGGTACTGTTTATCAGCTCATTATGATACAGCCACCCTTAGGCGCGCCATTTTTGACTCTTTGCCGGAACTGGAAGCGCAAGAGTCAGACTGGAATGTTCTCTACCCGGAAAAAAAGCATGCCTACCTAGAGCTATTGCAGTCAGCTGAAGTGACGTTGATGCCAGGTGTGGAAGATTTGCTCAAGGCGCTTGAGCAAGCGGGGATTCCCTCGTGTGTCGTGACGCACTCCAGTCGCTCTCTTGTCCGTCCGCTACAAGAGAGGTTTGAAGTATTGCAAACAATCAAGCACTGGATCACAAGAAAAGATTATGGCCGCGCTAAACCGGATCCCTCATGCTACCAAACAGCAAAGGAGCGACTGGCTAAAAGCTCCGATCGACTCATTGGCTTTGAAGATACCCCAAGAGGGATGAACGCCTTGCTTGGGATTGATGCGACACCTGTATTAGTCACCAAAGTGGAGTATCCGGAAATCTCTCAATTTAAAGAGAGGGGAGTCAACTGTTACGAGTCAATATCGAAAATTAGTTCGCTCGGGTAGTCGACGTGCATTAAAAAAAGGCCTCGGGCAGGAGCGGGAAGTCCAATGGCTCTGCGATCTTTTTTTTCCAATAATGCAGGAATTGAATCAACCTCTAATTTCCCCTTTCCAATTTCAAAAAGAACCCCGCAGATGTTTCTGACCATCTTGTAGAGAAATCCCGGCCCTTCAAACTCTAGGCGGTATCCACCTTCTTGAGGGATGATATCGAGGCGGTCGATTGAACGTATGGGATTGCGCTTATTTCCACCGGAGACATTTGAAAAAGTTGTGAAATCATGCGTCCCAAGAAATAGCTTTGCTCCCTCTCGCATTTTCTCAATGTCGATCGGTGCCAGAAGCTGGTAGCTGTACAGTCGTCGAAAAGGGCTTGACACTTGCTCGGTCCACAGGTGGTAGTGGTAGATTTTCTTTCTCGCGCTGAAACGCGCCTCAAAATCAGGAGAGACGCGGCTGACTTGAAGAATGCGAATGTCGTGCGGCAACAAGCTGTTGAGTGAGCGCTTTAACGTGAGGAGATCAAACTCTCGATCTAACTCAAAATGCGCAACTTGTCCCAATGCGTGGACGCCCGCATCTGTACGCCCGGAGCCCTTGAGGTGAATTGGCTGCCGAAGAAATTTTTCCATTTGGGTTTGTAACACCTCTTGAATGGTAACAGCATTGGGTTGAACCTGCCAGCCGCTATAGGCGGTTCCGTCATAGGTGATTTTAAGAATGTATTTCATTTAAGAATGTCTCTGCAATTATTAGATCTTCAGGAACTGTCACTTTCAAGTTCATCCTAGAGCCCTCCACGATTTTGACAGGGAGATTCAGCGCTTCGACAATACTGACATCATCTGTGACTGCTACTTCCCTCTCTTCAATAAATTTGAGTCCTTTTCTTAAGAGAGGTTCCCGAATCACTTGAGGGGTTTGGATTTCCCAAAGTTGGCTGCGGTTTGGGGTGGAGACAACGTGTTGACTTTCGTTTATTTCTTTTACTGTGAACCTGATAGGAACGCCAAGAGCAGCAGCTCCCGTTTCACTGCAGGCCTTAATGCAATTTCGCACATCTTCTTTTGACACAAGCGGCCGCGCGCTATCGTGGATGAGGCAAAACAAAGGGCTGCTTTTTAGAGCATAAAATCCATTTGCCATTGAATCTTGGCGTCTTTTGCCCGGTCTTGCAAAGGTGGCGCCCGGAAATAGAGGTTCGTACTCTTTTTGGCAAACCACAACAATTTCATAAATTTCATCCATTTCTCTGAAAAGATCAAAGCTATGTTGAGCGATCGGCTTTCCTTTGAGCGTTAAGTACTGCTTTGGAGATGCACTTTCCATACGAGTGCCAAAACCACCGGCTAGTAAAATGGCTGCAGTGCGCATTTATTCCCTTTTTTTCACTCTATTTTGTATGAAAAATTAGAAAAATGCAAGCATACAAGCTTTAGTCTATGTGACTTGGATTTTATTCGGATTTTAAAGTTAATACCATCATTTCGGGAGGAGAAAACCACCGAAAAGGCATAGTGCTCCCAAGGCCGCGGTTGATATAGACCCATTTATCGTTAATGGTGTGTATGCCCCTTGTCCATTTAGGATGCTCTTGAAGCATCAGGCGATGACGGATAAAGGGAAGGTTGACTTGGGCTCCATGCGTGTGGCCGCACAAAACTACATCCCCCGGCATTTTGCTAACAGCGGGTAAAGAGTCCGGATTGTGGCAAAGAATAATTCCGGGAAGATTTGGATTATAGTTTTGAAGCGCTTTTTTTGTGTCGCATTGACCCGTCATGTGCTCGCCTAAACCGCAAATATTGATCAATTGATTGATCGGAAAGGTTTCATTATTTAACAGTTTGACATTGGAATTTTCGATCAATTCAAGAAGTTTTGGATGAGGTTTTAGATCCTTAAGTTCACAAGCGACTTTTCCAGTTGGTTTTATAGGGGATAGGAGCCTTTGAAAGCCTGAGATGATTTCTGAGTTTTCTTGATTGGCGAGAGTATAACTACCATCTTCGCTAAGCGCGATGCGCTTTTCGTAATCGTGGTTTCCGAGGACAGCAAAACTGCCAAGGGGGGCATTTAGCTCTTTTAAAAATTGACCTATTCTTTTCTCATCTTGCATCTCTCCATAACAAAGAAAATCTCCGCAGAAAACAATAATATCGGGCTTAATTGCGTGTAAATGACGATAGATTTTTTTTAGAAATGCATCTGAGACCTGCGTGTGAAGGTGAATGTCGCTTATTTGGACAATTTTCAGATCAGGGAAGCGAGGAGAAGTAAGCGTGTGCCGATTGATATAGAGAAGTTCCGGTTCAATAAATCGGGGCCAAATCCCGACAATTGAGGCCATGCACCATAGATCCCAGAATTGATTACTAATATATTTTTTGTAAGACATCTAGCAAAGTAGGTGATTGTAAAGCTGAAAAAAACCGACAATTTGGAGGAAAAGGCCTAGAAAAAGTCAAAAACCCTCTAGGCCAGAAAATTACTCAGAAAGATGTTTAGAGACTTTTGAAGTCATCTTAAACATATCAATAGGCTCGTTGCCTAAGATAGGGGACAATTGACTATCCGGATTAATATTTCTGCGGTTTTTCTCATCTTGGAGCTTATTCTTTTTGATGTAGTCCCAAAGACGTTTTGTGACTTCAGTACGAGCCAAAGGCCCTTTTCCCACAACTTTAGCTAATTCTTCGCTAACATTTACAGGCTTGCTAAACGCTTGCGGTTTCTTTCTTTTTGTAGTTGTCATCTTTTTCTCCTTATACAGAATATTTCTATCAGCTACTTGTTTTACCCTTCACACCTTTTAATAGTCAAAGCAATTTGGTCTCTTGTGGTAAATTTTCCTTACTGGCAAGGTATTTTCAATCTAACTAGGGCACCTAAGAGAGATGATGAACGCATTTGAAAAGATAAAAGAGATTCATGAAAAGCTGATAAAGTTAGAGACGCTAGAAGAGAGAATTTCGTGCTTAGATGCACGTGTGAAGGTGCAGGATGCGTCTTTAAAGGAATGGATGAAGACAGCGTCCGATACTTCGATCTATGCAGTTCTTTCGATACTCGCCCTTGGAGAAGAATCGTTTTTATTAAAACCCCCGCTTGAAGAGAGAATTAAGACGGTTGAGACACTTGAGAGGTTTTATCATTCGATCGGCGGTGTGATGGGTTATCACTTTGAGTTTGTAAAACGCCTTGAAAAGGCAAGTGCGCCATCAAAAGAAGAGTACTTTGAGCCCCCGGGATTTGATTTTCAAAATGAGAATCCCAAGGATATTCGCGCAGGTCTTGAGCAGCTTAACCAGTATGCAGAAATATTTCCTGTCGGAGGCGCGGGAGACCGCCTTGGGCTTGTATGTGAGAAAACAGGTAAGCCAAAACCGGCCGCTTGCTTGCTATTTTTAGGAAAATCACTTTTAGAAGGGCTCATTCGCGACCTCCAGGGAAGGGAGTATCTCTATTCGAAATTAACAGGAAATAAAATTACAGTTCCTGTTGTCATGATGACCTCAAAAGAAAAAGATAATTCTGCTGAAATTCTTCGCTTGTGTGAGGAAAATCATTGGTTTGGGCGGTTAAAAACAGATTTTTATTTCTTTGAGCAACCCTTAGTTCCCGTTTTGACAGAAGAGGGGCACTGGACGACGATGCTTAAACCTGGAGGGCACGGTGTATTGTGGAAAGCAGCGCAGGATTCAGGCGCTTTCAAGTGGTTAATTTCTATGGGTAAGACAAAAGCAATTGTCCGTCAAATTAACAACCCCCTTGCCTCCCTTGACCACACCTTTTTATCACTTCTCGGTATCGGGGCGACCCAAAGAAAGATATTTGGCTTTGTCTCTTGCCCAAGACTTTTAAAGACAGCAGAAGGCGTTCTTGTACTCGCTAAGAACGAAAAGGGATTTCGCATTTCGAATATTGAATATACTCAGTTCAATCAAGAGGGGATTGAAGACACTCCGGAAAAGGAGGGGAGTCCATACAGCCGGTTTCCTTCAAATACAAATATTTTATACGTCGACCTTGAGGAGATTCAGCCGCTTATCGAAAGTGACCCTTTCCCGGGTCTTGTGATTAATTTAAAAAAAGAAGCCGTAGTCGATGGAAAGAAAGTGAAGGTCGGTAGGTTGGAATCTAGTATGCAAAACTTATCAGACGCCATTATCTCGAGAAAAAGAGAAGAGTTGAAAAGTTTTGTTGCCTACAGCCCAAGAGAAAAGACTCTCTCTGTAACAAAATCGCTGCCTATTCCCGGGCACTCACTCATTGAAACTCCGGAAGGCGCCTATCTTGATTTGCAGCGATATTATGCTAATGTGCTTTCTCTTCCCGAAGAGCGGTATCATATCATTCTTCACCCGGCAATTGGACCTTTAGACAGTGTAATCAAACAAAAAATTCAAAAATTGTCTTTATCTCCCGGAACGGAGGTGGAACTTGAGTTGGCAGAAATTTCTCTTGAAGGTCTCGCGGTCAACGGCTCCTTTCGTGTGATCGCAAAAAACCCATTAGGTCATTCGGTATGCCACATAAAAAATGTGACAATTGAAAATCAAGGCATTGAATCGACAAATTCGACCCTTCTTTGGAAACATCGGCCTGTGCGCCTTGAAAGTTTAACAATTACCTTGGGGGATGGCAGCGAATTTTTTGCGGAAAATGTGACTTTTAGGGGCAATATTTCTATTTCTGTTCCGGCAGGCAGTAGGTTGACTGCCTATGAAATTGACGGTAAACTTCTCTATCGAGAAGAAAAGATGACCACACCTTCTTGGAGGTGGGAGTACAGTTATGACAGCGAGAATCGAATAAAGTTAATAAAAAATTTGTCATGACTTTTAAGTATAATTTCTGTAAAATCCTTATATTATCATTCTAAAGGATTAAGTATGAACGAAGAGCTGCAGGAAAGAGTAAAGAGCCTCGATGCGCGTATTCTTCATATGTGGAGGTATCTTTGACCTGGCTAATAAAGAGTCTAAGGTTAAAGAGCTTGAGAAGCAGATGGAAGAACCGGAATTCTGGACGGATTCTGATGCTGCGCAAAAAGTAATCGCCACATGCAATGAATTAAAGAATTGGACCGTGCCTTACTACGAGCTAAAGAATCGATTCAGTGATTTACAAGCTCTTTTGCCGGAAGCATTTGAAATCGAAGATGAAGAGTTACAATCCGAGCTTCTTCGGGAATTAAAAGATGTAGAGCAAGGAGTCTCCGACCTAGAAGTGAAAAAAATGCTTGCGGGGGAACTCGACCCGAAAAGCTGTTTTTTAAGCATCAATGCGGGGGCCGGCGGAACAGAGGCGTGTGATTGGGTCCAGATGCTTGCTCGTATGTACGAAAGGTGGGCTGTAAGAAAGAAATGGAAAGTCGATGTGATCGATAAGGTCGATGGCGAGGTAGCTGGAATTAAAAGCATTACCTTAAAATTTTCCGGTGATTTTGCCTTTGGGTACTCCAAAGCGGAGAGGGGGGTTCATCGCCTTGTTCGCATTTCACCATTTGATAGCGGGGCGAGGCGACATACAAGTTTTGCATCCGTTGATGTCATTCCTGAAATTACTGACGATATTGAAGTGGATATCAAGCCCGATGAAATTCGCGTAGATACCTTCAGAGCGTCAGGTGCAGGGGGGCAGCATATCAATACCACCGATTCTGCCGTGAGGATGACCCACATGCCCACAGGAGTTGTTGTCTCGTGTCAATCCGAGCGAAGTCAAACGCAAAACCGTATGACATGTATGTCGATGCTGCGGTCTCGACTGTATGAATTAGAGGTAATGGAGCGTGAAAAAGCGTTAAAAGAGCAGGTGGGAAGCGAGAAGAAAGAAATTGCGTGGGGAAGTCAGATCCGCAACTACGTCTTTCAACCCTATACACTTGTGAAAGACACAAGAACGAAAGTACAGTCAACAGACATTAATGGTGTGATGGATGGAGATATCGATCCCTTTGTCAACGCATACCTCAAAGAGGAGGGGTAAAGATGGTGAAACAGCCGGAAAATTCGGATTATAACGTTCGTTATACAGACACTAGCGATGCTGAACATTTGAAAGAATGGTTGTTAGATCCTTCTGTAAAGAAATGGTTTCCGATGATGGACGAGCCGGAAATTATCGATTCGGTCAAACGTTGGATTTACTTCTCTAGATATAAATGTAGTCTTACAATTACAAAAAATGGGGTTCCATGTGGAATTGCGACTCTTTACTTACAGCCATACCGAAAGCTGGCGCATCAATGTGAATTTGGAATCATTATTGGCGGTGACTACCGAAATCAGGGTGTTGGATCCGAACTTTTAAACTCACTGATCCATTTAGCTAAAACCTTCTTTAAAATTGAACTTTTACACCTCCAAGTTTATGCGGAAAACCCGGCAATTCGCCTGTATGAACGCTTTGGGTTTAAAGAGTTTGGCCGTCAGACGGGCTGGATTAAAGAAGAGGATGGCTCTTTCACCGCAAGAATCTTTATGGAAAAATATTTATAATAACTCGGAGAGATACTCATGACGATCGGCAGTCAATTGCAGGAAGTTTTAGAACAGCACGCAAATACTCGCATTAAACTGAGAATCAACGATAATCACTCTACAGTTTTGAGTGTCCGTTCATATCCCGATCACCTCTCTGTTTCGCTTCATCGTTTATTCCTCACAGCTCCGGCAAATATACTTTTAGATTTGGCCGCATATATTAGCGGGAAAATTCGAAGCCTGACTCCAAAAGTCAAAGCGTTTATGGAACGCGCAATGGAAAGCCTTGATTACTCGTCTAGGGTTAAAGGGAATGCGCTTTTGACGATCGGAATGCATCATAATTTAAAAAATTTATTCAATGAGATTAATTCTGAGTATTTTGACAATCAAGTGGTCTCAAACGTGACATGGTTCGGACGAAAAACACGCGCCGGAGGCACGAGCGCAACCCTTGGATTATACAGTCACCCGATGAAACTGATTAAAATTCATCGGCGTTTAGATCATTCATTTGTACCCGAGTACTTTGTTTCCTATGTAATCTTTCATGAAATGCTTCACCAAGTCTGCCCAACCTATCACGATGCCTTAGGACGACATTACGTCCATACCAAAGAATTTAAAAGACGAGAGAAGCAATTTAAATATTATGATGAAGCCACCCGGTGGTTAGATGAGAATGAACATTTAATTTTTAATTAGAGGAATAGATGGCCGGACATAGTAAATGGGCAAATATTAAGCATAGAAAAGGCCGAGCAGATGCGAAAAAGGGGAAAATATTCTCACGCGCTGCAAAAGAAATTATTAGCGCAGTCAAAGAAGGAGGTCCTGATCCGAAAGGAAACCCCCGCCTGCGATTAGCAATCGATAAAGCAAAGTCATCAAATGTTCCGAATGATATTATTGATCGCAATATCAAAAAAGCTTCATCTGCCGACCAAGCCGATTACGAAGAACTCAGCTACGAGATCTATGGTTTTGGGGGAGTTGGAATATATTTAGATATTATGACCGACAACCGCAATCGAATCGCCTCTGAAATTCGCATTGCCATCAATAAAAAAGGCGGTACTATCGCAAATCCCGGTTCTGTGGCGTACAATTTTGACCGAATGGGAGTCATTCAAGTCTCTAAAGAGAATACTCTTGAAGACGATCTGCTTCTTGTCGCAACAGATGCGGGCGCTGAGGATTTTGATGAGACAGATGATGCCTTTGTTATTCTCACTGATCCAACCACCCTTTATCAAGTGAAAGAGGAGATCGTTAAACAGGGCTATACGTGCATGGAAGCATCTTTGGAGATGATACCAAAGGTAACCGTAGAAGTGGACAAAGAGACCGGTGAATCAAACGAGGCGCTCATAGAAAGACTTGAGGAAATTGAAGATGTCGACTCCCTTTTTCATAACATGGCAAGTTAGAAAAGGAACTCTTTGACCTATGTCATTTATCTATGCTATTTGCAAATAGATAATGATACCTTTAAAAATTAGAGATGATTGCTAATTATATGCGACCATTAATTTTTAGAGATTGATCAGGAACAAGGAGATTTTAATGTCATCGGTGCTTGCTGTTGCATCTGCAGCCTCTTCTTTAATGGATCACATTGAAGATTTATCGGAATCTAAAACACATCATGTGATTCATTGGAGTACCCCCCTCTATATGGGAGCTGCTGGCATCGGGCTTATCGTTGCGATTGCCGGCTTCATACTCGGTCAATATGCAGTTGCCATTATTGGCGCATTACTTGCCGGAACCAATGCGATTGCAAGTTTATATATCCATCGGTTTTATGTGCTCAATAAACTAGAAGACTACAATCACAGTCTAATTCGCCGCAACCAAGAACAGGGAAGACAAATCGATACCCTTGAAAATAACATCGCCCAATTAATAGAGGTTAAAGAAGGTTATAATCACCTTCAAGTGCGTCATCAAGAGCTCCTAACCGAACAGAAAGAGCAAACCGAGGAGTTAACTAAAAAAGTAATCGATCTATCATCAAAATTAATTGCTGCAAACCAAGTAATTGAAAATATTTATAACGAATTTGGAACACTCGTACATCATGTGAACTCCTTTGCTGATGAAAATGGAGTATTTCAATCCCATCTATTAGAACTAAATGCAAGTCTTGGAAGGATAAAAGAGATAGAAGGAGATTTCAATATCGATCTGAAAGAATTCGGGCAAGAAAACGATCGCTACAACCATCTCAATCGCATATTTCATGAATATCTTAAGGCGTGGAAAGCCACTTTAGCATATATTGAAGAGGTGGAAAAAAATGAGCGAAAGCAATTTGGAAATACAGTCGAAGCAGTCCAGAGTTTAATACCGATTATACGAAAAATGGAAGAAAATGGTGACGAACTAAGCAAGACAGCTGACCAATTCGAAGCAATCGAGTCTGATATGCAACAATTATTTTCAAATGCTCAGCAGTTTTCTCATTTTATAAAGCTTAAACAAGATCCTAGAAAATGGGAGCAGATCCAAAGAATGATGGGGGTATAGATGAACGTCGGAATAGATGCCTTAGAAGAGGTGAAAATTGATGTCTATGCAGATCAACAAAACGACC
The DNA here is from genome assembly GCA_040880105.1 of Waddliaceae bacterium. Taxonomy (GTDB): domain Bacteria; phylum Chlamydiota; class Chlamydiia; order Chlamydiales; family SLOH01; genus SLOH01. The sequence continues at coordinate 103,602 of JBBDJA010000014.1, forward strand.
CACCGCTTGCGATTCTCCCGGAAAATCCAGTTGTAGCTGAGTGTAAGCATGTGGGTGAGAGTAAAAAGAGAGGACGGTGTTATGCTCTTTGTGACGCACTTTTCAAAGATGTCATTTCTCAAGTTCCTTTGACTCTTCTCGCTGTCGGATCAGGCGGGTATGGAGCGTATCAAATTTTAAACGATGACAATGTAATTCCCGGATTACTGATGACAGCAGGCGCAATATTTCAATTACTGGCATGTTGTCGAATTGGAACATTAAAGCCCTTAAATGATTTAGATCAAAACGTAAGGATTCTTGAAGAGCAATTAGAGAGACGTCAAGAGCAAAACATCGCCCTTAAAGAAAAAAATGCGTATTTTTCAACAACCGCTAAAAATCTGCATCAACAGACAATGGATTATGGTCGAACAATCTCAAGGCAAAACCAGTCATTAAAAGAGGCGCATCTACAGCTTGAAAGTGTGATGAAAAAGTTAGGAGATAAGGTCTCAAGTCTTCAAAATAAACTTGATGATTACAATGAGTTAATACAAGAAGTGACCCGTTTAGTCGGTAAGCGAGACTATCAAAATCAAGATGCGATTGCAAACTTAGATGAACTTGCTGAAGTTGTTCAAGGGTTAAAAGAATTTAAAAAAATAATAAGTAGAAGGCAGTTAGAAATAGAAGCGGAGAACGAAGAGCACGTTGCTTTAAATAATACGTTTGCCATTATGTTAGAAAATCTAAAGAACCATATGTCTATATTGACGATGCGCTTCGAGCATCAGAAAACATTTATCTCCTCTCTCAGTGAACAAATTCACCAACTCTTTGAAGCGCAAGAAAAAGAGGAGGGTGTGTATAATCGGTTAGAAAAACTTCAAGCCAATTACAATCAGCTCCTTTTGCGTTTTAAATCTTTAAGCGAAGATCTTAAAGAACCTTTGAAAGACGCATAATGTTAAGTTTAGCGCCTTTATTTCTGAAATTCGAAAAAACGCACCCAATTAACTATTAACTAGTTAAGGGCGATTGCATTTTAGCAAAAATTCATGCAAAATCGATGAATAGAACCCCGCGTTATTCAGAGGTTCCTAAGAAACATCCAAAATAAGTAAATCAATTTTTCACTACCTATTTAAGTAAAATAAATTTCAAATAGATAGTTTTCTAGGGTGGGAAAAGAGTAAAATTTATTTTTTTTTACTTGTTTAATATCTGTTTTTTTCTTATCATATTGGGCTAATTTAATTAAGTTATTACTTGAGGAAAATATATGGCCGCAGCATTAGCTCATAATATACCTATACCGCCCGATGATGCCGTGTTTGGTAGAGTACAGCCAGTTTTGGAAAAGCGCGAAGAATTTAAGCCTTACCAAACAACGATTCAAAAGACATTTGCAGTGTTGGCAAGCTTTTTTAGTAACCTGAACGCGACTTCCAGCTTAGCAAAATTCACTATCCATGTCATTCACGCGCTTAACCTAAGGTTTGGGCTTTCTTTACTTCCAAGGTTATCAAGTTCGTTATCGACATCTTCGACCGTAATAGATACTGCCCAAATTGCAGGTGGTATTCGGGATTCAATTTTGAGCGAAAAAGGCGAGCCTGTTTTACAAACGCATGCAAATATCATGTTTTTAGGCGCTGAAATTGCCTCTGTTGCTCTTTTTCTAAACGATCTAAATCTTGTAGATGTCGGTGAATTTGCAGCAAAAACAATATTAAATCCAATTGCTAACGGCTTGGTTGGTATTGCCTATGCGCTAAAAGGAGTACAGTCAGTTGTAGATATTGCCAAGGCTGATACCGGTAAAAAGAGGCTGATCGGAATCTTAACTCTTATTCAATCGATAGCGGAAGTGACGTTTAGAACTTGCTTGATCGTAGGTGGAGTTGGGACGTTTGGACTAGCCATTTTGGGAGTATCTGCTGCGGGTATGGGTGTGGCTTGTGCTTTGGCAAGTGCTAAACAGGCATTAGATAAAAAATATGGCGTAGCATAGGAGGAAATGAATATGGTAGCACAAGTCACACATCAAGCATTACAAGTTACAGGGAATGTTGTAGAAGATACGGATGTATTTTATGCTGTAATCAAAGGAATCGTTTTTCCCATTCTAGATACGTTGTCATCTCTTTATGAAAACACAGTTACACCTGGTCTAGATGCATTCTATGGGACTGTGAATAGCGGTCTTGGATTCATAGGAGCCGTACGTCTTGTTTTTGACCTAAATAAATGGGTAAATAAGGGTCGTCAGGACTGGAAGGAAACAGCTCAATTGATTTGCAATACAGTCGGAAAGTTTATCTCTACATTTAAATATTTAGAGAAAATGGACTTAATCTCTTTAGGCACTGTATCAAAAGCAATGTTTGCAAATATACCGGTCTTAACGCTTGCAAGCTCTGTTCTTCGCGTGGGAGCGGATGGTTTGGCGATATGTGTTGCGAAACGAGACATTCAATCATTAGAGCAGAAAAATAATGTGTTCATTGCAAACCTTGAAGCTTGGGAATCTGTACGGGAATTTCTGCATAATAACGAACAAGAGAATATCAATGATAAAGCTCTCAACATGTTGCGAGTAGTCAATCCTCATTTAGGAAGCGAAGAAAAGCCGGTAACTGTGAATAACATTCGGGAGATCAGTAAGCAAATTCTTGAAGAAGAATGCTGCAAGGCAGATCCTGACGCTAAAATTCCTGAGCTGGACGATCAAGATGTCACGCGATTTCTGGATTTACGAGTGAGCAAATACCAGGTTGCATGCGCAAATAACCGGATCGATCGTAAATTGAAATGGATAGGAATTGCCTTTTCAGTCTCAAGAATTGCATTAACAGCTCTAATTACTGTAGGCTCCGCTTTGATGATCGCATCACTTCCGGCAATGGTTGCCTTGACGATTACTTTTGGATTAACAACCGGAATTATTGGACTATCTAACATGATTATGCTGAAGATGAAGGGCTTTAATCCGCTTGAGTCGTCTCCGAAAGCTGCGTTTGGTGGCGTCACCATTCGTTAATATGGACCATAATGACCGTTTGCCGGTCCATGAAAAAGTTGCAGTTTTACTCATCTGTATTCTGTTTGGGATCTTTGTTCTGCTGAGTCAGTGGAATAATGATCCCCTTTTTTTTGAGATCGGGGAAGAAACTCAAATTATAAATAACGAAGTGGAAGTTCAAGTTTTTGGAGAGGTGGCAAATCCTGGGAGTTATTGGGTGCAAAAGGGGACCCCTTTGAAAGATGTCATCATAAAGGCAGAACCCACGGCCGATGCTAATCTTAAAAAACTTGATCAAGAAGCTCTTCTCGTACGTAAACGCGTGATTACAATTCCCAAGACTAAGACTATTACTGTGTTCTTGAATGATGCCATGGAAAGACAGACATTAAAAGTTTCTGAAGGAACGCGTCGAGGCGATTTAACCGATATAAAGTTAAAATATCCGAATCGAAAGTTAAAAGACGGTGAGGAATTTCACGTGAATAGGAATGAAATTAATCAAGATTTAGATCTCGATGTCGCAATTTACCCTTAAAAGTTGAAAAATTATAAGTAATCGCTTGTGTGAAAAACAGTTATTGTGGTATTTTTTTTCCATAACTTGTCAACATGGAGTTGATAAGTGCAATTCCTGCAGCGAATGCTGATTAGAACACGCTTCGTGTGTAACTGATCACCGGAAGTTGCAGTAATCTGTTTATAAAGTTTTTAGCACGATAACTGTGAGTGATAGATAAATGAAACAATCATTGCCGAAGCTAATGGGAATAAAGAGGGGAATGACCCAGCTCTTTAATGAAGAAGGAAGTGCTGTGCCTTGTACGGTCATTGAGGTAGAGCCAAATATTATTACTCAAATTAAGACTGTTGAAAAAGATGGTTATAGCGCTCTGCAAAGTGGATTTGGAAAAGTGGTAGTGAAAGACGAGAGAACGATGCAGCGTCGCGTAAATAAGCCTCAGCTTGGACATTTTGCCAAAAGTGAAATTGAGCCTAGACGTTATATGACAGAAACGCGTTTGGATAGTACAGAAGGGTATGAGCTTCGTCAAGAAGTTGGAGTTAGCCTCTATTCAGATATTGAGTATGTGGATGTCACGGCAATTTCTAAAGGTAAAGGGTTTCAAGGGGCGATAAAGCTTCATAACTTTAAAGGGGGTCCGGCAGCTCACGGTTCGAAGTTTCACCGTGCACTAGGATCAACAGGGATGAGATCGACACCTGGTCGTTGCTTTAAAGGCGGCAAGCGAGCTAGCCACATGGGTCTTGAGCGTGTAACAGTTCAGAGTTTACAGGTCGTTCAGATTGATGTGGAAGAGAATGTGATAGTTGTGAAAGGTGCTGTCCCTGGACCGCGCAACGGGCGTGTTGTTATTGGTCAGGCTGTCAAGCGAGATAAGAAAGTAGCATAACTGTTTGGAGATAGAAGTGACTGCGTTAAAAAAATACAATTTAAAAGGCGAAGAGATTGGCGAGATAAACGTTGATCAACGCTTTGTGGAAGCAAAAGCGAATCGTCAAATGGTTAAAGATTATATAGTAGCTTTGCGTGAAAATGCTAGACAGTGGTCTGCAAGTACAAAAGGCAGATCAGAAGTTAAGCATACGACTAAAAAACCTCACCGTCAAAAAGGAACAGGAAGAGCGCGTCAGGGCTCATTGGTTTCTCCGCAGTTCCGCGGGGGTGGTATTGTATTTGGTCCTAAACCTAAGTTTGATCAACATGTGCGAATCAATAAAAAAGAAAAGAGAAGCGCGATCCGATATTTGGTAAGTGAAAAGATCAAACATGGACTAGTCAAAGTCGTTGATTCATTTGCAATGGAAGCACCTAAGACAAAAGCGATTGCTGCATTTTTAGAAAAATTCAGCACGAGAGGACGGGTGTTATTTCTTGGAAACTCAAAGAGTGAAGAAATTGAGGTAGAGGGGAAAAATAGAAAGGTGAATGTACATACTGATGAACATCACAATTTTTTAAAATCCGCTCGTAATTTGCAAAAAGTTGAATTTGCTCTTGCCTCAAGTCTTAATGGCTACGATCTTGCTTTAGCGGATCAAGTGATTATTACTGAAGAAGGATTAAAGCAGATAACCGAATGGCTTTGTGAGTAGGAGAGAATGATGAGTAAGGATCCCTTTACAATTATAAAAAATGTTCATGTCACTGAGAAAACTGAAGTATTGAAAACTCTTAAAGACGCAGAGAGCAATCCTTCCCTTAGACGATGCAAATCACCTAAGTATGTTTTTGTAGTAGATAAAAATGCGAATAAGCAAGAAATTGCTAGTGCAATCGAAGATATTTATAGAGATGATTCAGTCAAAGTCACTGATGTCAATACTATAAATGTAAAAGGTAAAAAGAGACGAGTTCGTGGGCGCATCGGTATGCGATCTTCGTTTAAAAAGGCTGTGGTTACCCTCCGTGAGGGAGACCAAATTGGAAATTTATAGAGCGAATGAGGTTATGAATCATGGTTAAGAAATTTCGACCAAGAACTCCGGGAACAAGACAACTCATTCTTCCGTCATTTGGGCAACTAACAAAAGCAAGTCCGGGGAAGAAGGCGACAGTTAAACCAACGAAAACTTTACTTCTTCCGAAAAGAAGGACTAACGGTCGTAATAATGCCGGTCGTATTTGCGTTCGCCATAAAGGTGGTGGACATAAGCAAAAGTACCGAATTATTGATTTTAGAAGAGATAAAGAAAATATACCGGCTAAGGTTGCGTCTATTGAGTACGATCCAAACAGAACGGCATTTATTGCCTTGCTAAACTATGCAGACGGCGAAAAGCGATACATTATTGCGTCTAAAGGGTTGAAAAAAGGGGATGAAGTCCTATCAGGGGCGAAAATTCCTTATAACGAAGGGAATTGCTTAAAGCTTAAAGATATGCCTTTAGGTACTGTTATCCATAATATTGAATTAAACCCTGGCCGCGGTGCTAAGGTTGTGCGATCTGCGGGATTGTCAGCTCAATTAATGTCCAGAAGCGGAGGGAAAGCGTCTGTACGTCTTCCTTCTAGCGAAGTAAGACTTTTTGATGAGAACTGCAAGGCAACAATCGGTGTGGTATCGAATTCTGAGAACAGCATTCGTGTCGAAGGAAAAGCGGGAAGAAACCGTTGGAAAGGTATCCGTCCGACAGTTCGCGGTGTAGCTATGAACCCTGTAGATCACCCTCATGGTGGTGGTGAAGGGAAAAGTAAAGGTAATATCCCTCAGACACCTTGGGCGAAATTCACTCGAGGAATGCGAACAAGATTAAAGAAAAAATCAAATAAACATGTCGTTAAGGCAAGAAAGAGGTAGAGCGAAATGACACGGTCCCTGAAAAAAGGTTATTTTGTCGATCATCATCTGCTAACTAAAGTCAGAGATACGAAGGACAAAGGCACAAAGACGCCCATTAAAACTTGGTCAAGACGCTCAATGATTATTCCTGAAATGGTCGGCTTGACATTTGAAGTTCATAATGGTCACAAATTTATGACAGTATATGTAACAGAAAATATGGTGGGCCACTATTTAGGTGAGTTCTCGCCGACAAGGATCTTTAAAGGTCATCCAGTTAAGAAATAGAAGGAATGTCGATGAAAAATACTGCTAAAGCGATTACGAAATACATTAGGATTAGTCCGAGAAAAGCAAGGTTGGCAGCAGCGCTTATCCGGGGAAAGAATGCAAATGATGCGCAGTCTCAACTCGAATACTCTCACCTTAAGGGTGGAAGGCTTTTAGGGAAGACTTTGAAAAGTGCGATAGCCAATGCTGAAACGCAATTGGATGTGAAGAGAGACCAGCTCATTGTGCAAGAAGTAAGGGTCGATGAAGGACCGACACTAAAGCGTGCCAAGCCAAGAAGCAAGGGAGGACGCCATCCAATTATGAAACGAACAAGCCATTTCACAGTGGTCCTCAAAGGAGTATAGGAGAACGCAATGGGACAAAAAGGAAATCCGATCGGATTCAGGCTCATTACAAGAAAAAATTGGCAATCACGTTGGTTTGCCAATAAACAAGAGTTTGGAAACTATCTTCTCGAAGATCAAACAATTCGCGAATATCTACTTAAGCAACCGATTGCTGTAGGGATTTCAACAATTGTGATCCGACGCATGAGCGACAAAGTTGAAGTTACGATACGTACAGCCAGACCTGGACTTGTAATTGGTAAAAAAGGTGCTGAGATTGATAGTCTCAAAGCAAAATTGTCAAAATTAACTGGCAAAGATGTTTGGGTTGAAGTTGAAGAAGTAAAAAGACCAGACCTTGAAGCGCAAATACTTGCAGACGGTGTAGCGAAACAGCTAGAGCGTCGTATTCCTTATCGACGTGCATTGAAAAAAGCGATTCAAGCTTCAATGGATGCCGGTGCAAAAGGAATTAAAGTCCAAGTATCCGGACGTTTGGGTGGTGCTGAGATTGCTAGAACCGAATGGTATAAAGAGGGGAGTATCCCACTTCACACTTTGAGAAACGAAATTGATTATGCAATAGCTCGCGCTGAAACAACTTACGGCACTATTGGTGTTAAAGTATGGATCAATCAGGGTGAGGAAGCTGCCAATAAGAAGGAGGTTGCTTAGCCATGATTTTAATCCCAAAGAAAACTAAACATAGAAAGATCCAGAAAGGGAATCTTACAGGAATCAGTAAGGGCGGTAATTTTGTTGAATTTGGTGATTTTGGTATTCAAGTTCTCGAAAGAGGTTGGATAACAAATAAGCAGATTGAAGCTGCTCGTATTGCGATTAACAGATACTTTCAACGTCGTGGAAAAGTTTGGATTAGGGTATTCCCGGACAAGCCAATTACTAAAAAGCCTGCTGAAGTCCGTATGGGTAAAGGTAAAGGTAGTGTCGATGAGTGGGTAGCTCCTGTGAAACCAGGCAGAGTCCTATTTGAAGTTGCCAATGTGCCCCGTGAGGTTGCCCAACAAGCACTCGTAAGAGCTGCTGCTAAACTTGGTTTGAAAACACGATTCGTTGATAGAATCGAGAAAGTGTAGAGGGAATATAATGTCAAAAGCACAACAAGTAAGAGATTTGTCTTTTGAAGAACAAAAAGCGAAGTTGAAACAACTTCGAAGAGAACTCTTTGGTCTTCAGAATGAAAAAAAACAAACAGCAAAATTAGAAAAAACTCACAGACTGCAAGAGACCAGAAGGGAGATTTCCCGCATTCTTACAATAGTAAGTGAGCAAAGTAAACGAACAAAAGAAGGCGAAATGTCATGAGTAGTGAAGTCCAACATACGCGAAAACGAAAGAAAGGAATCGTGATCTCAGACAAGATGGATAAGACCGTTATTGTAAAGGTTGAACGAACAATTAAACACCCTATTTATAGCAAAGTCATTAAGCAAGCTAAAAAGTATTATGCTCATGACTCAGAGAATCAGTCTAAAATAGGAGATGAAGTCGAAATCGAAGAGACTAGACCATATTCAAAGACAAAACGTTGGAGAGTTGTTTAACTCAACCCAAAGTAAGAGGAAATAGAAATGATTCAACAGGAAAGTGAACTTGAAGTTGCAGATAATTCAGGGGCAAAACGAGTAAAGTGTATTAAAGTGCTTGGTGGTTCAAAACGTCGATATGCTGCAGTAGGTGATGTAATTGTATGTTCCGTTCAAGATTGTGATGCAAATTCTAAGATGAAAGGAAAGGTTGTAAAAGCGGTAATCATTAGAACTTCCTACCCAATTAGAAGAAAAGACGGCACAATTTTAAAGTTTGATAAAAATAGCTGTGTCTTAATTGATGAAAAGCTAAATCCGCAAGGCTCACGTATATTTGGCGCCGTTGCTAGAGAGCTTAGGGACAGAAACTTTATGAAAATTATTTCATTAGCTCCAGAAGTGATTTGAGGGAAAGCATGAGAAAGATCGAGACACAAAAAAACAAGCAAAATAAATTTATCCGTCAAGGTGATCGAGTGATTGTCCTTAGCGGAAACGATAAAGGTAAAGTAGGCACTGTTTTATCCAGGACAATGGACCGAGTGATTATCCAGGGTATTAACATGCGAAAGAAGGCAATGCGTCCCTCTCAAGAGAATCAGCAGGGTGGAGTGATTGAAATCGAACGACCGATTCATATCTCAAATATCATGCTGTGTTCAAAAGATGATACTCCAAGAAAAATGAAGGTCACTTTTGACGACGCAGGCAATCGCTCGTTGTCCTATAAAGATGATGGAAAGTACGTAACATTTCGTACCATTAAGAAAAAAACAAGTTAATAGAAGAGTATATTAAACATGATGAGTCGTGGCAAAAAAAGGTTTAATGAAAAAGTTAAACCTGAAATTAACAAAAAATTCAACTATTCGAATCCAATGATGATTCCATCTTTGCAAAAAGTTGTGATCAACATGGGTATAGCGGAAATTTTTCGCGATAAGAATGCAATTCAGGAATGCTTTAATGAATTGATGTTGATTGCTGGCCAAAAGCCCATCCTGTGCCGTTCAAAGAAGTCGATATCTAACTTTAAGATACGTGAAGGGATGCCAATTGGAATCAAAGTCACTTTAAGAGGTGATAGGTTATATGATTTTATAGATCGATTTTTTAACATTATTGCACCGAGAATTCGAGACTTTAGAGGTTTTAAACCTAAAGCTGATGGAAATGGAAATGTCACATTAGGCATTGATGATCATCAAATTTTCCCGGAACTTGATCTTGATAAAGTGAAGAGAACTCAAGGGATGAACATTTCATTTGTTACAACCGCAAAAACTGACGATGAAGCAATCGAGCTCTTGAGGCTCCTTGGCTTGCCATTTACAGGATTGCCGGTACAAGCGGCAATTCAAGAGAACTAAAGGAGATACGACATATGGCATTAAGCGATCCAATTGCAGATTTTCTCACACGAATTCGTAATGCAATTAAAGCAGAGCATCGATTCGTTGATATTAGCTGGAGCAAAATTAAAGAAAGTATAGCAGAAATCCTAAAACAAAAAGGATTTATTGAGCACTACCTTATCCAAAAGGATGAGAATGGTCGAGGTAAACTTCGAGTCTTCTTAAAATACAAAGAAGGGAGAACTCCTGCCATCACAGGATTAAAGCGAGTCTCTAGACCAGGTTTGCGAAGATACGTTAAGCACGATGAAGTACCAAATTTCTTTGGTGGTTTAGGTGTTCCTGTTTTATCAACATCGACTGGGTTGTTGTCAGGAAAAGACGCGAAGGAAAAGAAACTCGGTGGGGAACTACTGTTTCTAATTTGGTAAGGGATAGAATTAAGGGAATTACAATGGCTAGAAAAGCAAATAAACCGATACAGATACCTAAAGATGTCGATGTAAAATTTAATGATTCGAATGTCTCCGTTAAAGGTCCTAAAGGACTTTTGCAACTGCAGATCGAGAATGGAATCAAACTTGTTATTAATGATGACAAAATTGTAGTCGAGTCTGAAAAGTGCAATAAAGAGCACTCAAATTTTATTGGCCTTTATCACTCACTCGTGCAGAACATGATTGAAGGCACAACAAAAGGTTATGAAGTTGTTCTTGAAATGGAAGGTGTTGGATTTCGAGCAGCCGTGCAGGGGCAAAATCTTTCATTGCAAGTTGGATTTTCTCATCCGACTTTACTACCCATACCTCAAGGAATTGAGGTGAAAATTGAAAAAAACACTAAAATTTTCGTGAGTGGTATTGATAAACGACTCGTTGGACAATTTGCGGCTAATGTTTCAGCTATTAAACCGCCTGAACCTTACTTAGGGAAGGGAATACGAAAGCAAGGTCAATACGTACGGCGAAAAGCAGGAAAATCAGCTGCTAAGAAATAAGGGATGATGATGAAAAAAACAATGAACCGTAAAACAGTGCTAAGACACAAGAGAAGACTACGCGTAAGATCTTCAATGGTGGGCAGTCAAGTAAAACCAAGACTATGCGTTGTTAAATCGAACCAGCATTTGTACGCCCATTTGATCAATGATGAAAAGGGAGTCACAATTTGTTCAATTTCTACTTTAAGTAAGGAATTTGAGAATAAATTGAAAAGAAATAAAGAATCCGCTCGTGTAATCGGTGAGAAGATTGCTGAGTTGGCACAAAAGCACGATATCAAAGAGGCAATCTTTGATCGTGGTTGGGCTAATTATCATGGAGTACTCTCAGAGTTAGCTGATGCGGCCAGAGGCGCTGGATTAAAAATTTAAGAAAGGTTGAACTAAGTGATGCATAAGGATAAAGGAAGAGACAAACCTGCAGATGATATTACCGAGAAGGTACTTCATATCAATCGATGCTCTAAAGTAGTTAAAGGAGGCCGTAAATTTAGCTTTTCGGCTCTGATACTTGCATCTGATGATCAAGGTCGAGTGGGTTTTGGATTTGCAAAAGCGAATGAGCTAACGGACGCAATCAAAAAGGGTGGAGAAATCGCAAGAAAAAGTATGCGAAAGTATGAACTTGAAGGGACAACAATTCCACATGAAATTATTTCAGACTGGGACGGTGCTAAAGTTCTTTTACGTCCTGCCCCAAGAGGTGCTGGAGTTATTGCCGGTTCAATGATCCGGGCAATTCTAGAAATGGCTGGTATCAAAGATATCATGGCCAAGAATTTAGGCTGCAACAATCCGCTAAATCAAGTAAGAGCCACATTTAAGGCTTTAGGAAACTTGCTTAGTCGTGATGAAATTAGAGCATTAAGGAAGTAGAGGCGGTCATGGTCACATTATCAACATTAAAAAATACATCTAGAACGATTAAAGCAAGAAAGCGCGTGGGACGTGGCATTGGATCAGGTCACGGTAAAACGTGTGGACGCGGTTACAAGGGTCAAGGTGCTAGAGCCGGAGCGCGTAGAAGATATGGTTATGAAGGTGGCCAGATGCGTTTATTCCAGAAGTTGCCGACTCGAGGTTTCTCTAACGCACGTTATACTAAAAGATTTACAACTGTCAATCTAGGCGATATCGAAAAAGTATATATCGATGGTGAAACAGTAAACCTTCAGACTCTAATCGAAAAAGGTTTTCTTATTAAGACAAATAGACCTTTGAAAATTTTAGGTGAAGGCAACCTTACTAAAAAGGTTGAAATTGAAGCACATGCGTTTTCACAAACAGCTCAAGATAAGTTAAAGAAAGCAAAAGTCAAAAGCAAACAGCTTTCGTAACTTACAGAATACTGGCATTTATTCTTGATTCAGTCTAATCTGTTTCAGATATTGAAAGTGCACTTTCCGAATAGGAGAAGTGAAGGAATTATTTTTGTTAATACAAAAATAATTCCTAAACGCTGTTTACTATAGCAATTTTTTTAACCTAGGCAAGGGCTCGGAAAAGGAGATCCATGTTTGATTCAGTACAAAGAGTATTTCAAGTCCCTGACTTGAGAGCCAAGATTACATTTACAGCACTGATGCTAGTTTTGTGCCGGCTCGGTGGATTTATTCCTGTACCGGGAATTGATAGCGAAATCGCGCTAAGTTACTTTCGTCATATGACAGGTGGCGGACAGAATCTCTTCCAAATGATTAACATCTTCTCTGGGGGAGCGTTCTCTCAGATGACAGTGATTGCTCTTGGTGTAGTCCCGTATATTTCTGCATCGATTATCATGCAGCTAATGGTGGCACTATGGCCAAATCTACAAAAAGAGATGAAAGAAAATCCGAATCAAGGACGACGAAAGGTTAACAAGTATACACGTATACTCACACTCTTGCTTGCTGCTATGCAGTCTTCAATGTATGCAAAGTATGCGCTTAGCATGAATGAAGCAAGACCGGGAGTTATCGCCGGGGAGATGTTGCAGTATAATGTATTTGGCGTCCCTATTCTGTTTTTTCTTCTCACAGTATTTACAATGACGACAGGAACACTTCTACTTATGTGGGTCGGTGAGCAGATTACTGAGCATGGAATTGGAAACGGGATTAGCTTGATCATCTGCTTAGGTATTTTATCTCAAATACCGGTTGCGATTGGAATGATATTTCAACAATTAAACCTCTACTCTCAAGAAGCCGGGCAGATGAACCTAGCAACAGTGGCAGTCTTAATTTCTATTTTTGTCATCATCACAATTGCAACAATACAAATTATTCAAGGGCAAAGAAGAATCCCGCTCCAGTACGCTAGACGCGTAGTCGGCCGTAAGGAGACGCAAGGCGGAACGTCATACATCCCACTCAAAGTTAACTATGCCGGTGTGATTCCAGTGATTTTTGCCTCTTCTTTCCTTATGTTTCCTTCTTCATTTGGAGCATTCTTTGGACAAGACTCGATTATTGGAAGAGTAGCCGGTTATCTTGCTCCCGGATCTACTTTTTACCTAGTCTTTATGGTGATGCTGATCATATTCTTCACGTATTTCTGGACATCTACTCAGTTTAAACCGGACCAAATTGCGTCAGATATGAAAAAAGGCGGCGCCTTTATACCTGGAATTAGACAGGGGAAGCCAACGCAAGATTATTTAGAGCAGACAATGAACCGAATTACATTTATCGGTGCAATCTTTCTAGCTTTAATTGCAATTCTTCCGACAATTTCTGGAAGTGTGTTGGGTGTGCCCCAACAAGTCAGTTACTTCTTTGGAGGTACAGCCCTTTTAATCTTAGTCGGGGTCGTTCTTGATACAATGAAGCAGATTGAATCACATCTTTTAATGAAAAGATACGATGGCCTAATGAAAAGAGGCCGTATCCGCGGTAGATAAGATTGAAACAAATCAGACAATGTGCTAAAATTTTTGGCAATCTGATTAATGAGTGATTAACAACGTGTTTAAAGCATTCGAGCTAACCAATACATTTGGTTATGACTGTTTCTTTAGCACTATTAAAAGAACAACAAAATTGAAAATAACCTCTCACAGGAGATAGAGAATGGTCAGAGTGATCGGAACCGATATTCCGGATAAGAAAAGACTGGTTATCAGCATGACATACATTTATGGCGTTGGAACAACTCGAGCTAAAGAAATCATTGAAAAGCTTGGTTTAAATCCAGACATGAGAGCTCATCAATTAAGTCAAGATGATATCGCACGCATCAACAGTTTGTTACAAACGGATTATATGGTTGAAGGTGACTTGCGAAGACAAGTACAGAACAATATTAAACGTTTAATTGCAATTAATTGTTACAGAGGACAAAGACATCGCGCTGGTTTACCTACTCGAGGTCAAAGGACATCAACTAACGCTCGCACGCGAAAGGGTAAGAAGAAAACTGTAGCAGGCAAGAAGAAATAGGAGTAATGCAAAGTGGCAAAGCAACCAGTAAAAAAAACGCGCACTAAAAGAAAAATTGCACGCTCAATTCCTATGGGAATTGCGTATGTGAGCGCAACATTCAATAATACGATTGTAACGATTACAGATCCTGTGGGAAATACCATTGCATGGTCATCTGCAGGTAAAATGAACTATTCAGGTTCAAGAAAATCATCCGCCTTTGCTGCGACTGTAGCGGCTCAAGATGCTGCTAAAAGTGCAATGAACTCAGGGATGAAAGAAGTTGAAGTGAAAGTCAAGGGCCCCGGGTCTGGAAGAGAGTCAGCGGTAAGAGGATTACACAGCGCCGGTCTAATGGTAACTTCTATTGAAGACCAAACACCTGTCCCTCATAACGGTTGCCGACCTAAAAAGAGACGTCGCGTATAAGGCTCCAAATCTTAAGCGTAGATTTGGTGAGTGATCGCCCAGGCATGCGGTCTAGGATTTAAAAGCATAGCTTTTGAACAAAGCTCTTTTTAAAGAGCACATGCCACAGGTTTGAAATTTTTAATGTATTAGCTCCCGGTAGAGCATTAGAGACACAGTATTCAATTATGTGTACATCACACAATTGAAGACAACTAGGACATTGAAATGATCGATCTGGGAGAATATTCAAAAATAATTAATTCAGGAGACCCTCATGAGTCTTAAATATGGCAACTTTGAGATGCCTCAGCAAATCAAACTGGAAAGAGAGACTTCGTCCAACAAGTACGGAAAGTTCATCGCAGAACCGCTTGAGAGGGGATATGGTCACACAATCGGCAATGCACTTAGACGCATGCTGCTTTCGTCTATCCAGGCACCTGCAATCATTGGAATCAAAATTGAAGGTGTATCTCACGAATTCATGGCTGTTGACGGTGTAATTGAGGATATGACCAATATTGTTCTCAATCTAAAGGGCGCTCTTCTACGAAAACTACCGACAGAGAATGTCGAAAATGCACTTGAAGATCGTATTTTGATCAAAAATCTCGATGTGAAACAAGAGCAACTTGATGCAGGTGGCGGACAGCACGAAGTTAAGCTTGGCGACATTGTGCAAGATGGAATTTTTGAAGTCGTTAATCCGGAATTCGTTATCTTCACAGCGACAAAGCCGATTAAAGTACAAATTGACCTACGAGTAACTTTTGGACGTGGATATGTTCCTAGTGACCGTCATATTGTTTTAGATAAAGTAGCTGATGAAATCCTGATTGATGGAATCTTTACTCCGGTCCGCTTAGTAAACTACTCTGTAGAAAATACTAGGGTTGGACAGGATACAGATTTTAACCGTTTGATTCTTGAAATTACAACCGATGGCCGAATTACACCATCCGAAGCACTTTCATTCGTTGCACAAATTGGTCAGAAACATTTTTCAATTTTTGAGGATCTCTCTTCATTAAAAATTGATTTTAAAAAGGGAACTGAGCAAGTAGAAGCTCCGGATGATGATCTTCTGGATCAATTGATTCGAGATATTAATGAAATTGAGTTGTCTGTAAGGTCAACAAACTGCCTTCGTGGTGCAAATATTGAGACAATCGCAGAGCTTGTCATCATTCCAGAAAGAAAAATGCTTGAGTTTAGAAACTTTGGTAAGAAGTCACTTACTGAGATTAAGGAAAAGCTAGTTCAGATGGGATTAGGACTTGGAATGGATTTAAGTCCATATGGCATTACTCAAGAGAATGTAAGAGATAAAGTAAAGCAAATCGCTAGAGAGCGTAAAAAGGAACTTGAAGCCAGTAATGGCTGATTAGGGGTAAATACATGAGACATCGAAGAAAAACAGCAAAATTAGGCCGAACTACTTCTCATCGTAGGTGTTTGTTTGCAAATATGTTAAAATCATTGATTGATGAAGAACGTATTGTTACAACAGTAGAAAAGGCAAAAGAACTACGCCGCTTTGCAGATCAAATGATCACACTAGCAAAGAATAATAGCCTTGACTCAAGAAGAAGAGCAATCGCAGCAATGATGATTCGTTTCAATCCGCTTACTTCAAAAGAAGCAAGAAGAGCAAAGGAAGGCGACCTATCATCTTATAATACTGACCGTAAGGTTGTTGAAAAACTATTTAATGATCTGGGTCCTCGCTTTACAAATAGAGAAGGTGGGTATACTCGCATCATTAAGAGTGGTCGCAGAGTCGGTGATGCAGCACAAACATGCGTCATTGAATACTTAGCTGAGTAGATATCTATTTGGATTGGTTTCTATCGGAGTGTTTTTACACATGTCACATGTGATATCACTCTTATAGAAACCTCTCTTACAATCAATAATGAAATCACCTCTAAATAATCAGAACTTTACACTTTGGACAAGATCGATCCAAGCATGATTCTCAAATTTTCTCGGACCTCTATATCAAATTTTCGAAAATATCAGACTGCAATACGAATTCTTTTTTCTTTAAAATTTGATGATGTTACTTTTAGTGGAAAGTTTGCTGCACAGAGGAGGGCTCAATGGCAAGAATAGCTATTAATGGATTTGGGAGAATAGGGAGATTAGTGGCACGCATGCTCGTTTTAATTGACGAAGTTGAGATTGTCGCAGTTAATGACCTGGTTCCTATTGATAATTTGGCTTATCTTTTCAAATATGACTCCACTCACGGCAGATTTGACGGGACTGTAGATGTGAAAGGCGACTCAATTCACATTAATGGAAAGCCAGTCAAGATTTTGTCTGAACCAGATCCGGCAAAACTTCCATGGAAAGATTTAAAAATTGATTATGTGATTGAAGCGTCCGGCCGGTTTACGAGTAAAGAGCAAGCCCAAAAGCATATTACTGCCGGTGCTAAACGAGTGTTGATTACAGCACCTGCTAAAGGCCAAGGCGTACCGACCTTTGCAATGGGAGTTAATCACAAAAATTACGATCCAAGTCAAGATACGATTGTTTCTAATGCCTCTTGCACAACTAACTGTTTAGCGCCCATTACCAAAGTTTTACTTGATAACTTTGGAATCGAAGAGGGATTGATGACAACGATACACGCAGTGACTGCTACTCAACCATCTGTAGATGGTCCCTCACAAAAGAATTTCCGTATCGGACGTGGGTCCGGTCAAAATATTATCCCTTCAACTACAGGGGCGGCAAAGGCAGTGGCACTTTGCTTGCCGGAAGTTGAAGGTAAACTAACAGGAATGGCGTTTCGCGTTCCGGTTGAAAATGTTTCTGTAGTTGATTTAACAGTGAAGCTGTCAAAACCAACTACATATGATGCAATATGTGAAGCGATGAAAGAAGCTGCTCAAGGAGAGCTAAAAGGGATTTTATCTTATTGCGATGAACCCTTAGTTTCTACTGATTTTATTGGAAGCAACTATTCTGCAATATTTGATAAACTGGCCGGTATCGCTTTATCGGATACCTTTTTTAAATTAATTGCCTGGTATGACAATGAGATGGGATATGCCACTCGAATTGTCGATCTTTTGCAGTATATAGCTTCTAAGGAACAGACATACGCTTCTCAGCCACATAAATGAGGGAAATCCTCTAGCGATTGACTTGAACAGTGGTATATTGTTGTTTATTTAAGTCAGTGGTTTAGAGAAATTTCCCGTTTGACTAAACCTATTGAAAGAATTGGTGAATTTAAGATTATCGTTTGAGTTACAAAAACATTGTTTTTTTAAGCGCAGCGATTCATCCTTAAGACCCTATTTTCAGTAGAAATGAAAAGTAAGTAGCGAGAAAGGTTTAGTACTATTTGGAAAGATTTAACGCTCCCGATCTCATTAGCCAACACGATAAATGAAAGGCAACTAATTGATTCGGAAGCTGCAGGAATTTCATTTGATTAGGAACGAAATATACCCTTGACCGCACTTGCTAATGAAAACGCATAAATTTGAAGGTATATTGTGGATTTTACTCGAGAACCTATTGTCGAAAGTGTGATTACTCCCAAAGAGGGATTTAAACTCGTTATTCGTAGCAGTAAGAATACAACTCAAGAGGAATTTTTTGTTGATTCTGTTGAAGTTGTCTCATTTGGAGGTAACTTTTTCTTTCTCCGATCATTGGAGCGCCCTAAGTCATTTCTTGTACCTGCGATGGATTACGAGGTTTTAGAAGTACGTGAAACTCGCATGGTCTTAAAGACCGTTGGGATGGACCGTACCATCAAAATTGGCGGCGGTAAACCACCTAAAAAGGTAGAAGCTTCGCCGAGCAAAGATGAGGAAACTGAAATTCCTGAGAAGGAAGATGCAAAAAATGCGCGTCTAGAAAAGCGCCGTGAACGCCGACGTCAAGGACGTAAACGCCGTGAAAAAGACGAACCGCAGTTAACAGCTGAATCATCAGAGACGTCAGCGCCTGAGGCTGAAAAACAAGAACAGGTTGTACAACCTAGACCCACAAGGATTCTTCCACCGCCATCAAGATTAATTTCTGAGACAATCGAAAGATATAAGGAAGATTCTGCTTTTCAGGGTATGTTTGTTTCTGAAACAGAGAAGGACCGGTCTAACTCAGCAGATGACGTCGAAGAAGATAACATAGATGTTAAAGAAGAAGGAACAGTCGAGCATCCTCTTGAAAGCGATGCAGATCAGGTTAGTTATGAAGACCCGCTGTTCTCAGATGAAGATACAGATGATTCAAAAGACCTAGACGACGCTGATAAGGTTTTAGAAGGCAATGAGTCTCCCGATTCACAAAAACCTTTAGAGAGTGAAGAGACGACTGAATCAACGCATTCAGCTGAAAATTCAGAAGAAGCCGAAGCCTCTGAGGTTGAAAAAGAGTAAACTAACATTAGTCTATTTGATTTCAATAAAGCCCGCATATAAAGTGCGGGTTTTTTTTTGTCCGAAGTCATTTTGAGATTTTATTGAAGAGAGATAAAAAAAAAGCAGGCGATAAAATCGCCTGCATCTAGGATATGTTTAGAAGTTCCAAGCCGCCTGGACACTGAAAATATTAACGTGTTGATCCCATTTTCCTCTTAAAGCTCCTTTGAAAAAGTCTTCTCCCGTAGGGTCAGTAAAGCCAGTTTTGTCTACTCTTGCAGCAGGTACAAAAATGTGTGCATATCCTGCATCAAATTGAATGCAGTTCCACACATATCCTGCGCCAAGTGTGAGCCAGTAACGATCTTGGTCAGGGATCCTTGGTGATCTGTATTCGCTGTTAGGAGTTGGGCTCTCATCAAATGCAAAACCGACACGATAAGTCATGCATTGATTTGGGAAATAGCTTAGACCCACAGCGCAGCGCCAAGTGTCTTTCCAGTTGAGTGTCGTCACAATCTCAGCCGGACTTCCTTCCGTCTCGATGTTTAGCGATTGTATTAGGCTCCAATGTGTCCATGAGACATCTGCCATTACAGCAAAACAACTGTTAATTGTGTGGTATACGCTTAGGATGACAAGGTCAGGCAATACGATCTCTGCATCTGCATCGGTGTTTAAGAAGGCACCGTTACTTGAAAGTACATCAGGTACATCATCATACACAATGTTTCCTCTAAGGTGATGCTTGATCTGAGATCTGTAACTGAGGCCAAGCCGTGTGCAAGGAGTCACATCCCATAGAATACCGACGTTTCCGCCCCAGCCCCAGCTGTTTCCTTTGAGTTTTGCAAAACCATCGAGATTCTGTGGATCAGCAAGTATTGGATTTACAGTAAAAAGAATCGACCCAAAATCAATCGCATTTGTTAGCTCCGCATCAAAGTACATCGCACTAAATCCCGCACCGATACTTAAGCAGTCGTTGATTCTGTAAGCAATGGAGGGATTAATGTTTAAGCTGAGAATGGCAGATTTTAACGCATAGTAACGGCCTACCCAGTCTCCGTCATACACTGTTGCAAGTCCGAAGGGGGAGTTAATGCCAATTCCGTAAGAGACACAATCATTCCAATTTGAAACAGCATAGAAATGGGGAACAGCTGCAAACTTGCCGGCATTTCCGCCATCGCCGCCGGTAAGTGGAGTATTTGGTGGAGGTAGAAACTGGAAAGATCCGTTATTTTCAAACTCGGATGAAGGAAAAATAAAATGCATACCACTCACTAGCTGGTTTCCGCATATTTTTGTCATCCCGGCCGGGTTAAAGTAGAGGACTGAAGCGTCGTAGGCTGATGTTCCGGCACCTGCA
>JBBDJA010000015.1:0-27703 GCA_040880105.1 Waddliaceae bacterium
TCCGCCCCTTGAGGACGACCTTCAAAAAGCGCATAAGGAAATTGAAAAAAGTGAAGTAATAAGCTAACATCGTTCCTATACATTTATCTAAAAGTTAGTTCATGCGTATTTTGATCATTTCCACCTTTTTCCCCCCATTGAACTCCATAGCTTCTCATCGACCTCATTCTTTTGCTAAATATTGGACAGAAGCAGGTCATGATGTCACTGTACTCACAACAAAAAAAGAAATACCCTCCGAAGAAAAGCTGTCACTACCTAATCCTGGATATGAAGTTATTGAGGTCTCTTTACCAAGTATCTATTACAAAATGAAAAGATCTCGTAAGAAAAACAAAAATTCATCCGATACCCCCTCTTCTTCATCCTTTCAGAAGATGCGAGATAAGTACGGTATATTTAACTCTTGCCGTATGCCTGACTTCACAGACCTCTGGGTTTACCCGGCATTTAAACGCATAAAAAATGAAGAGCCTTGGGATGTGATCCTCAGCTCATCTGGACCATATACTGCGCATCTTGTTGCGTACTTACTTAAGAAAAGAAATAAAGCATCCCGTTGGGTCGCAGATTACCGCGATCCTTGGTGTGATAGCCATAGTTTCCCCGGTCTATTTCCCTTTACATTGATTGAAAGAAGTTTAGAAAGAATCATCTTAAAGCAAGCCGATTTAATCACCCCAAATGGAGATGCCTTAAGTCGGTTTTATGAAAATAAATTTAATAGACCTACAATGACTGTCCCAAATGGATTTGATCCCCCAAATTTGTTACCGGATAGCGAATTCCCTTTTCCTAAGGATAAGAAATTTCGCATTTGTTACACGGGTTCTGTTTATGAGCAGCAAAACCCCGCTCTTCTTTTTCAAGCTATTCGGCAATTAAGGAACGATCCTCTCATTAATAAACTTGAAGTTAGGTTTTATGGATATTCAAATAGGTTATTATCGCAATTAATTAAAGATCATCAGGTAGAAAAATGGGTGAAAATTTGTGATCCGGTCTCTTTCCTAGAAAGCGTACGCATACAAAAGGAGAGCGACCTTCTTCTTTTTCTTCCTTGGAATGATCCTAAACGTAAAGAAGTACTGCCAGCTAAGATTTATGAGTATCTATATTCTCAAACACCCATCATCTGCATTGGAGCAAAGTCGCTTGATGATTCACAAAAATTAATTATGGAAGCCAAAGCGGGTGAGAGCTTTCACAACGTCGAAACGGTCGTCAGTTTCTTAAAATGCCAGCTTTGTTCTGAAAAAAGACTCAAAGTCAATATAGATACAAAGTTACTTGAAAAATATCACAGAAAAACTATCGCACTTAAGTTATTAGACCGGATTTCCCTTTAAGTTAGAGCTTGTCTGCTTCGTTGCGAAATATTTTTCTGGAGTCGTCTCTTCATTAAGCAGCACAGACTCTTTTAATTTTAGACTTTCTTGTGCGGCAGCTAAAACTTTTAAGACCCTTAATCCCTCTTGTCCATTTGTGCGAGAGGATATGCGGTTTTCACAACATGTGAGAAAATGAAGACACTCTTCTTTGAGAGGTTCTTTCTGAGGAACTTTTAGATAAGTTGGCTGATTATTTCCTATGCGAGGAACTTTCTTCTCATCTGCTACAATATGATTAAGTATCACTGAAAGTTTTTCTTCCCAAGGTTTTGTATCATCAAAAACTGCAATCCCCTTTGAACCGACAACAGTCAATTTCTGTTCTTTAAAGGGATGTAGCCAACTAGAGTAAATATGTGCATTCATGCCGGAAGCAAATTCAAGAGATGTAAGGGAAATTCCAGTGACACCTTCTGATATAAATCCATTTTCCTGAGCAGTCACCTTGTGAGGGAGATTATTTCCATAAAGAGAAAGTATCATAGAGATATCATGAGGCGCTAAATCCCAAAGCGCATTTTCTTCGGTGCGATAGGGGCCTAAGTTCATCCGATTAGAGGAGACGTATTGTATCTCACCAAGACTGCCCTGATTGACAAACTCTAAAAGGTGAATAAAGTGGGGGTGATATTGCAAAAGATGACCCACCATTAAAATCGATTGTGCGTTTTCCGCAAGTGCAATTAACTCATTTCCTTCGCTAATGGACATGCAGAGTGGCTTTTCTACATAGACATCTTTCCCGTTTTCCAGCGCTTTTTTTGCTAACTGAAAATGAGTAAACGGAGGGGTTGCAATCACAACACTTTGAATCGTTGGATCTTCTAAAAGTGAAATCTCATCAGTAGTAACTAAAACGCCGGGATAAAGAGTGGCGAGTTGTTTTAAATTTTCTTCATTTCGATCGCAAAGTGTATGCAACGCGCCTAGAGCAAAAAAGTTGCGAGCTAAATTTTTACCCCAACTCCCGATTCCAATAATACCGACTTTTTGACTGTGTTTCACTTTGTAACTCCTACTGTATTGCCAAGATATGCCTCTTTTACAGCAAGCACGACTCGATCTATTTCTTCTTCTGATATCCAAGGATGCAAAGGTAAACTTAAAACTTCACTACACGCAAAATCGGCTTGAGCGAAACTGCCCTTTGATATACCTAAATATGAAAATGCCGGTTGCTCATAAACGCATTTGGAGTAATAGACACCGACAGGGATATCTTTCTCAGAGAAAGTTTTCATCCACTGATCACGATTTGGAGTGCGAATTGTATATGGGCTGTACACACTTGTATTTCCCTGCGCGACAAAAGGCACTGTACAGTATTCTTTTAATCTTTCTGAATATGCAGAAGCAACTTTTTGACGTGCTTCGATCTCTTGAGGAAAAAACGGAAGTTTAGCAAGCATGATCGCCGCTTGAAGAGTGTCGCACCTACCATTAATTCCGATCACGGGGTGGTAGTCTCTCTTTTGACTTCCATGGGTGCGGATGTAGCGCATTTTATCTGCAAGCTCTGCATCATCGGTAAAGAGCGCGCCTCCATCTCCGTAGCAGCCAAAGGGCTTGGCGGGAAAAAAGGAGGTCGATCCGATCGTGGTAACCCCACAGCTGCGCTTCCCGTTTTGGGTCGCTCCAAAGCTTTGAGCGCCATCTTCGATGACAGGTAGATTATATTTTGCTGCGATTGCATTGATTCTCGTGTAGTTAGGCATCTGGCCAAAAAGGCTGACCGGCATGATGGCTTTGGTACGCGGGGTAATGGCGGACTCGATTTGATCGATATCGATATTATAAGTATTAGGCTCAATGTCAACAAAGACAGGCTTGGCACCGATAAGTGCAATCACCTCAGCTGTTGCAAAGAAGGTAAAGGGTGTTGTGATAACCTCATCGCCGGGACCAATTCCAAGTGCCATTAAGGCAATAAGGAGGCTGTCTGTTCCACTTGAGACAGTTAAGCAGTGTTTCACACCGACAAATGCGGCGAGCTTTTCTTCAAGTTCAGCGACCTCTTCGCCAAGGATGAAGTTACCTTTTTCCAGAACGCGCGCGATGGCTTCATCAATCTCTGTTTTGTAAGATTGGTACTGCTGTTGAATATCAATAAATCGCATTTTTAATACCTATTTTTATGCGGCGAATACAAGATCGCCATGTGGTAGAAAATTGCGTGAATCTACCACGGGAATTTTATAAGAAAGGATTTCGTCGGGAGAAAATTGACTGTGCGCGGTTGCAAGCACAAAGCAGTCGTAACCGGAGGAGAGCGGCTGGCTTGTGCGGCCTTCAAGGTCGGCATATTTTCTCGTTTTACCGATGATGGGGATCATTGGGTCGTGAAAGTCGACCTTTGCCCCTTTTTTTTCAAGTAGATGGATCAGCTCAAAGCTTGGGCTCTCTCGGTAGTCATCAATGTCTTTTTTATACGCAAGGCCAAGCATTAAGATGCGCGCGCCATTTAGGGGCTTTCCAAAAGTGTTAAGGCAGTCTTGCACTTTATCCACTACATATTTCGGCATGGCGCGGTTGATTTCTCCCGCAAGCTCAATAAAGCGTGTATGAATGCCGAACTCTTTTGCCTTCCAGCTTAGGTAGAACGGATCAATCGGAATGCAGTGGCCGCCAAGTCCGGGTCCCGGCCAAAACGGCATAAATCCAAATGGCTTGGTTTTGGCAGCTTCAATGACTTCCCATACATCAATACCCATCGTGTCGCAGATGATCTTCATTTCATTAGAGAGGGCGATATTGACGCTGCGGAAGATGTTTTCAAAGATCTTTGCGCATTCGGCAACTTTTGCGCTCGAGACCGGAATCACATTGTCAATGGCAAGCGAGTAAAGGGCGACGGCAATCTCAAGACTTTTCTCATCGACGCCGCCGACAAGCTTGGGAATGCTCTTGGTGCCGAAGGCTTGATTGCCGGGGTCTTCTCTTTCGGGGCTAAACGATAAAAAGAGGTCTTTGCCGACTTGCAGTTGACTATTTTTCTCTAGAATCGGCTGCATGATCTCCTCGGTTGTTCCCGGCCAAGTGGTGCTTTCTAGAGAGACGAGGGTATTTGGCTGCAAAAAAGGGGCAATTGAGTGGCAGGTGTTTTCAATGTAGGATAAGTCAGGCTCAAGATAGTCGCTAACAGGTGTCGGCACACAAATGATCACAGCATCGCATTCAGAAATTCTCTTCATATCTGTTGTCGCGGTAAAAAACGGCTTTGCCTTTCCGAGTCTTCCGTGATTGATATGGCGAATATAGCTCTCACCGTTACTGATCGACTTGATCTTCTCGGGATCTATATCGAACCCCATCACTTTAATGTTAGATTCTGCAAACACAAGAGAAAGGGGAAACCCGACATATCCAAGACCGATAATGCCGACTGTCAATGATTTAAGTTTAATCTTATCTAATAACATGAAGTAAAAAATTATCAGAAAATCGGTTGCGACTCAAGAAGAAAAACGCAGTTTTCTGTAGGGAAAAGAAAATAAACCCACAATTGTCGCAAACCATAAAGTGCAGAGGCGAAAAGCAAGGGTGATTGCGATCGCATCGGCAAAAGAGAGGGAGTAGGTGGTCAATAAATGCACCATTGTCGCCTCTGTCCCGCCAATGCCGCCGGGCAGAAATGTAAGCGAGCCGGCAAGAAGCGAGGCGCCAAGAGTGAGCAAGATAGCAAAAAAGTGGGGCCCGCCGGCAATGACGTTCGCAATAAAAAAGAGTCCGACCACCTCAAACCCCCAGCTGATAAATCCCATAATGAGGCTAAGTCCAATTGTTTTAAGGGAAAAGCAGATGCGAAAGGTGGTAAACATCTCAAAAATAAAATCGATCGGTTTGGAAAACTTTTCCGGCAAAAAGCGGTCGCAGAGGCGTTTGATGACGCTAAGCAGCTTCTCGCTTTGAATCAAAACCATCATAAAAATAATAAGCCCAAAGGCAACAGAGGCAATGGGGCGAAGACTCGGGTACTGAATCAGGCCGCATGCCGTGATAAGAAAAACAGTCATCATATCAAAGAGGCGCTCGGAGATAAACACCGCTACGCTCTCTTGGTATTTAACGCCGTGGTTACGCAGCAAGACGCTGCGAATGCCCTCACCTGATTTAGCGGGCGTTGCCGATAGAGCAAACCCGGCTAGATAGATCCGAAAATTGGAAAAGATGGGAATGTGGTACCCCAAAAGCGTTAAATAGTAATGCCAGCGGAGAAATCGAAAGGCGTAGCAACAAAATGAAAGGGCGCAAACAAAAGCAAAACCACTGAACCCAAGCGAGCCAAACGCATAGAGCACCTTGTCCCATCCGGCCCAAATACCGGCAATAAGATAGAAGAGGATAGCCAGAAGAACACTTGCAAATACAGTAAGAAACGGTTTATTTGTCATGGGATCTCCCTATAAAATGCATGATCGGCAATTGCGAGCATCTCTTGATCTCCTCGACTGTCTCCATAGGCGTAAATTGTCATCTCTTGATAGTTGGGAATCCCCGCTTGCAAGCGTCTGACTTTTTCTTGACCCCAGCAGTTGATTCCCTCAAGCTTTCCTGTCACTTTTCTCATTGCGTCTTTTTCCAGATGCGTGCAGATAAGGTCTTCAATTCCAAGCGACTGCGCCCATGGCTCAAGATATAGATTCAAAGAGGCGCTCACAATCACGATGCGATCCCCTCTTTTTTTGTGCCATTCCAATCGTTTTAACGCTTCGGGTTTAATCATCTTTGGAATTTTGTTCTTTGCAAACGCGCGCCCAAGCAGTCTCATCTTATCGATCGACTCACCGGAAAAAAAACGTGTGAGCACTTTCTCTTTTGTCTCTTGCCGCGTTTTGAAACCCAAAAGAAATCCAATAAAATAGGGAAGAAGCAAAAATAGGTTGATAACCCCTTTTAGTTTTCCTTCTGAATAAAGCAAAAAAGAGCGGAAGGTGTCGCATGTGGTGATTGTCTTGTCAAAATCAAAGAGTGCAAGCGTTTGTTTTTTCATTCTGAAGATGATAACAGAAAATGCTTTAAAGGAAAAAAGCGAATTGTTTAAAGCTCCTCCTTTTCATCCCTTGTCTTTAAATTCTCAATAAGCGCATGGACATTTTCTTCTGTAACCCTTCGGCAATTTAACACTCTCACCTTTCGAAGACTTGGAATCCCTTCTAAAAGGGTAAGCGCATCATCTGTAAGGTCGGGACAGGTCCAAAAACTGATCGTGTGCAACTGTTTGAGTTCGGAAAAAGAGGCGAGTGCGCGTTCGTTCAGATTGGAACACCATGAAAAGTGGAGCTGCTCAATATTTGGAAGGGTTGAAAGATGGCTGTATCCGGCCGCATCCACTTGTGTGCACTGAGAAAGGTATAGTACCTTTAAATTTTTCAATTGAGCAAGCCTATTGATTCCCTTATTCGTCACGCCTTGGCAATTGCCTAAAAAGAGGGTGTGAAGCACAGACAATTCGCTCAAATAACTAATTTCTAAATCCTTAATAAAATGACAGATGCGCAGTTCAAGTTCACCTAATAGTCGCAAATTTCTCACATACCCAAAAGAGCGGAACGTGACATTTCTTGACACCGTCCGAAACTCCTCCACTTCAGGGGTCAGGTAAGAGAGAATTCTCACATGATGATCTCTGATCGTATGGCGATAGCATCCAAGGTTCACACGTCTGAGCGCATAGCGTGAAAAGAGACTCTCAATAAAAATAATGGCCTCGCTTGGATCTTTGCACCCGATCTCTTTAAAATTGAGCTTTCCTTCGTTTAGCAGCTCGACAATCGCGCGGGTCGAAAGCTCTTCGGCTCGCTCTTTTAGATCTTCTGTCGAGAGATAGTCGTAAATGATTCTTTTAAGATCGAAAATTTCTATAGCTTCATCACCCTTTTCTATGATGAAGGGAAAGGGTTTTGCTTCCATCAGTTTATGAACGTTTTGAGCCGATTCATTAAAAAGGGCAATTTCAGAGAGCCTTTCATTCTTTTCGATAATATGATGAAATTGCATCATGACTCGAGTGATGAGTCTTGCGTTTTGATCGTCACAATGATGAAAGCGACGGAATATGTGGTATACACCCTCAATGTCTGCAGCCTCCTTCACCCCCTTTAGTATTCTTAACATTTTCGGATAAGTGGTCCTTGTCTGGAATGGTAAGAGGTGTATTTTAACCTCCTCCTTAACTTCAGACTGTACTGAGGATGGAATGGGGGCAGCACTCATACGACCTCTTTTACGTTTAGAATTAATCTTTTAATACTCTAAGTATCAAGAGTAAATCTAAATTATTAGGAAATGTTAGAATAATCTCACCAATGAGATATTTAAATGGTTGTTACATTCTTAGGAATTTTATGCATGTATTTTCCACTATTCGTCTAAGAGTAAATGTTTCATATGTTGAACAATTGTTGTGAATATGATACAATTTAAATATGGGATATGAAATCGAGATCTTCGCTAAATCAAATGGAAAAGAACCTTTTGTTCAATGGCTGGAAACTTTAGATGTTAACACTCAGGCTTTGGTTCTTCAGAGACTGCAAAGAATTAAATCTGGTAATTTTGGAGACTGTAAACCTATTGCTTCAGGACTTTGGGAGTTTCGTATCCATAGTAATTCCGGATTGAGAATATATTACAACCGAAGCGGTGAGAAAATTATTTTAATCCTCGGTGGTGGAATAAAAAGAACTCAAAATCGAGATATCAATCAGGCCAAAAAATACTTGGAAGAATATAGGAGTAATCAAAATGAAAAATAAACTTCGTTCTTATGATGATCTTTTAGAAGAATATCTTCAGAATCCAAAATTCGCAATCAAGTTTCTTAATCAAGCGTTGGCGGATGAAGATGTTGATGCATTCACAATGTCTTTAAAAGATATTATTCGCATACGCGGTAACATCACCGACTTAGCAAAAGAGGCTGATGTAAGCCGAGGAACAGTCTATAGGATAATAAATGGTCAGGGGCATGCAGAAATTGGAACTGTGTTAAAACTTATGCACGCATTAGGTTATGACCTTACGGTTAAAAAAAGACCTAATTCACTGAGTCTGTAAATTAAAGAAGGTCTAGTTAAGAATAGGCCTAATAAATCATCTTGAACGAGGCTTTTCAAAAGGAGTAGCTAACATCTTTAAGCTTAATCAATATTAATCTTTTGAGGCAGCTTTTTTAATGCGATTTAAATTGGATTTAAGGACGCCATTTTCAGGATTTTCCCGGATCAGCTCTTCGGTCAAAGCAATTGCTGTCTCAAAGTCTTTATCCAGATACGCCTTCTTTGCAAGATAGGACTTTGCCTCACTTGAGCGATCCTGAATCATGCGGTAAAGAGAGACTGCAAGATCAGTGTTATCCTCTGCGAGCGCGCTGCGGGCAAGCAAAGCGACAGCTTCCGGGTCCGATACAAATGAAGGGTTTTCCTCTATGACGGTTTTGACTTTTTCATGCTTGTTTTCTTTCATCAAAAGAGCGGCCGCTTTTTTAGCTGCATTGAGTCCGGTCGGGGTTTCAAAGCGGGACGCTAAGAGAAGATGCGAAAGCGCTCTCTCTTTATCTCCTCGGCTTAGATAATACTCCGAGAGATAGATGGCAAGTTCGGGATGAGGCGGCTGATTTTCGGCGTACTGCACGGCAGACTCTGTTCCCTCGACTTCTTCAATTAGGGCGGTAAATTCAGGTGCGACCCAGGAGGGGTAGTTCTCTTGCAACTTCTCTCTCTTTGAAAATAGCGCGTAGGCAGCCTTTTTCCAGCCGGAAGCGAGAAGCGCAGCGGAGTAGGCGATCTTGCTCTCAAGTAGGGCACGCAATTGCAGATCGTCGCTTGCATTCTTCTGCTCAAGTTGAAGAAAGAGCGGGTGGCGGTTATAAGAGATATTCAAATCTTGAGGATAGTGGGCCGGAAGATCGAAATTTCCCTCAATCTGATACTGCAAAATGCGTAGCATTCCAAGTTGAAGATCGGGGTCTAACGATTGGGTGGGGAAGGGGTTAAATAGAAGGAGGTTCCATGCCTTTTCCGCCTCTTCTCTTTGAAGCGCATCTAAAATTTGAAGCCAAAATACAGATGACTCCTCTTCTTGAATCATCGCGTAGCCTTTAATCTGCTCAAAAGCGCCTTGATCCCAATAGAGTCCCTCGGGAAGGGAGGCTAGATAGCGGTGATAGTCGCTGAGTTCACCTTCGGGAATCTTTTCGACCTTAATTGTGGTAGGTTCGGCAACGTGTTCCCAAAAAAGAAGTTGATCCCAAAGAAAGGGGAGATTCTCTTTTGCAATTGCCTCTTGCCAAACGTCGATCGCTTGATCAAACTGCCTTTGTCTCACATAGAACTTTGCCAACTGATCTTGAAGATAGGGGTTGTAGGTGTCTAGATCGACGGCGGCAAGATACTCTGTTTGGGCCATCTGGATCTTGCCGGCGCTCTCAAGAAGAGCAGCGCGCCATAGACGTGTCTTTGGATCTGTAGAATTTTGCTTAAGCGCCTTGGATAAGTGGTCCCACGCCTTTTTGGGCTGGTCTTGGTTTAGGTGGGCAAGTCGAATCTGTTTTTCCAGATTTAAATCCCCTGTCATTGCAGTTTTGTCCAGTAGCTCTTTAGCCTCTTTTGTTTTCCCCTTGTACATCAACAGATCAGCATCCAAAAGTGTCCAAGCAGGTTTTTGAATCTCTTTGCCTTTCCAGTGATTGCGAAGGGTGTGATATTGTGAGGACGAACCTGCGATGAGGTAATGTTTGGCAACTAGGAGGGCTGGATTTTCAAGTTGGGAAAACTGCTGAGGGTACTGTTCATATAGCGCAACAAGCCCCTCGATATCTTTTTGCTTCTCCTTTGCAATCACCGTCAGATGGAACCATTTCCGACCGGTAATTGACTGGGGGTCAATCGATCCGCTCTGCTTTTCAATAATATCAAGTGCACTTTCCGTATGATTTTGCGAAAGCAGAAGGGAGGCGCGCGCAATCTCTTCGCTTTGATTGGATTGGTCATTTTGTGTATTCCCGGGAATAAATGTCCAAATAATCAAAAACAAGGCGGCAATGATTATAAAAGTAAAGTAGGAGCGTTCTTTAGACATCTTCGTATACACGCATTTTAAATGAAAAACACATATTTACATGATAATAGATTTTTTGCACCTACTTCCCTTCACGAGTGGAAAATCCCGCTGCTCCATCGAATGTACAAAGATTTTCTGTATGAGTAAAATCCATTTTGTACTCGGCAAGCGCCCGCAGAAGTTCAATCACCGTTTGGTGGGGATCACGCTCATTTTGAAACATAAAGCGACAACGCCAAGAGTCAACGCAAAAAGTTTCAGGCATCGGGTTGGGCCACACTTGAACGCCGCGGTTTGCGACCATCTGAAGCTGCCATTTATCGCTTTTTACTTTTTCTAGTTGCTCTAAAAGCTCCTCAAGGTTGCCTGTGTGATCGATAAAGACATCAACTCCAACTGTCTCTTTTTCTTGATGAGCAGAATGTGTCGGCACTCCTGAAAAGCGCTCTTTATGATTATATTCAACAGCTTTTAAGTGCTTTGGCACTTGCCCAAGCCTCTTTACAATGGCATCGCCAAATGCATCGGTTTTGACAAGCTCCTTACTGGTTCCTTGCTTGTAGATATCATACGTATGGATTCCATCTTCAATGGTCTTAAGCCAGGCGTTGTGAATCGTCTCGGCTACCTGCGGCATTCCAAGGTAGAGTAGCATCTGCACAGCTCCGAGCAGAAGCCCCGATGGGTTTGCCATGTTCTCCCCTGCGCGCTTCGGAGCCGATCCGTGAATCGCCTCAAACATCGCGCCGTGATCGCCGATATTAGCAGATCCGGCAAGTCCGACAGAGCCTGTAATCTGCGCTGTCACATCGGAGATGATATCGCCGTAAAGATTGGGTAACACAAGTACATCAAAAAGTTCAGGGTTAGCTGCGACTTTAGCAGTGCCGATGTCGATGATCCAGTGCTCATTTTCGATGTCTTCATACTCTTTAGCCACTTCATCAAAGACTTTATGGAATAATCCGTCTGACATTTTTAGAATATTGTCTTTGGTAAAGCAGGTCACTTTCTTCCGACCGTTTGCGCGCGCATACTCAAATGCATACCGTATAATCTTCTCGCTTCCGGGCCTGGAGTTCACTTTTAACGCATGCACGACATCTTGAGATTGACGATACTCAATGCCGGTATACAAATCCTCTTCGTTCTCTCGAATGACCACGATATCCATTTCCGGATGCTTGGTCTCGATATATGGATAGTAAGAGGCGCACGGGCGCACATTGGCATAGAGTCCAAGCTTTCCACGGATGGTGACATTTAAGCTGCGGAATCCCCCGCCTTGTGGTGTTGTAATCGGAGCCTTCAAAAACGCCTCGGTGTCCCGTATCGTCTTCCAACTCTTCTCGCTGATTCCCGTCTCTTCGCCTTGTAAATATACCTTCTCGCCCACCTCAACTTGAATGTATTCAAGCGGGGCGTTAGCCGCTTTTAGAATTTTAAGGGTTTCGGCCATGATTTCCGGTCCGATTCCATCCCCTTCCGCGTATGCGATCGGTATATTTTTTGTCATTGTGGGCTCCTGATTTACTGTCTATTAATTCTTATCGGGAAGAAAATGTCAAATTTTCCGGAATTTCTTTTAAAAATCGACTCGGTTTCTGAAAGTTGAGATTGCCCCAAATGTAGCGAAAGCGGCAACGGGTAAGAAAAAGATGCTCTTTTGCGCGCGTCATCCCCACATAGCAAAGGCGTCTCTCCTCTTCAAGAGCGGTCTCGCAATTTAAACTATTGGCGTGTGGCAAAAGGTTTTCTTCAAGGCCGGCAAGGAAAACAAGCGTAAACTCAAGGCCTTTGCTGTTGTGCAAGGTCATTAGCTGCACGCAGTCATCGCCTTTTGCCTCGTCAAGCGTTGTTCTCAAGGAGAGCTCTTCTAAGAAAAGGCCAAGGGACGGCGCATCTTCAGAAAATTCCCACTCGGCGGCTTTTGCGATCAATTCCCCTAGGTTGGCTCTGCGATCTTCAAAGGTCTCCGAGTCTTTTTGAATTTCCTTAAGGTAGCCGCTCAGTTCGATTGTCTCCTCAATGAGTTTTTTCAGCGAGCACTGCTGCTCAATTAAACTTAGGTTATTGATCAGTTGCAGATACTCTTTCAGCCCTTGCTTTTGATTTGCAGTCAACCGCACGCGGTGTGTTAGCGTGTCGCTATCGGAAAGGAGTTTTCGGCAGTAGGTAAGAAGAGGATACATTTCATCGTTTGCGGCCTTCTCGATCTTTGTAAGAGTGGTCGCTCCGATGCCGCGCTTGGGGAGATTGATCGTTCGAAGAAATGAGATGTAATCATTTTCCGAGTAGACCATGCGTAAAAACGCCAAAATATCCTTGATCTCCTTTCTCTGATAGAAAGAGATCCCTCCCACAAGGACATGGGGGATGCGATTGATCAAAAATTGATCTTCCAAAGAGCGGGACTGAGCGTTTGTGCGGTAAAAGACGGCGATCTCCTTTAAGGGGATATGATATCTGTAATGGTAGTCAAGGGCAGTTTCGGCGATAAAACGCGCTTCATCGCGCTCTTGATCGCCTGTCCATCTCTTAATTACACCGCCTTCCCAATCGCTCCAGAGATGCTTATCATACCGGCCGGTGTTGAGTTGAATAAGCTCATTTGCGGCATTG
Source organism: Waddliaceae bacterium (assembly GCA_040880105.1). GTDB lineage: Bacteria > Chlamydiota > Chlamydiia > Chlamydiales > SLOH01 > SLOH01. The sequence continues at coordinate 13,074 of JBBDJA010000015.1, forward strand.
AGGATATTGCTGCGGCTTCTGTAATTTTGCTCAAGGCGGATGACCTTGGCGCCTGGAAAGTCATTTTCAAAGTTCAAAATGTTCTGAATATTCGCTCCGCGCCACGAATAAATCGACTGATCGGGATCTCCAACAACGCAGAGGTTTCTCGATTTGGCAGTCAATAGGCGGACAATTTCATACTGCGTGGGATTGGTATCTTGATACTCATCGACCATTAAATGGGAAAAACGCTCTTGGTAATAGGCCAATACTTCGGGGTTTTCCTTCAAAAGGCGAACGGTACAGTAGAGAAGATCGTCAAAGTCAAAAGCGTTATAGCTTTTCATTTTTTCCATATACTCTCGATACACACCCGGGAGCATCTTCTCTTCCGGAGAGGTTGCGACTAACGAGAGGTCTTGCGGACCTTCAAGGGCATTTTTTGCTTTAGAGATCAAGTTGCGCAATTTTTTCACATCGCATTGCTTAGAGGGCACGCAGGTTTTTAAGATTTTAATGACGTCTTCTTCGTCATAAATCGTAAAGTCGCTTTTGTACCCAAGGAAGGCCGCCGACTCCCGCAGCAGTCTCGCGCCGAGCCTGTGGAAGGTGCAAATTAATACATCTGCTTTTACAAGGCTTCGCACCCTCTCTTGCATCTCATCTGCAGCTTTATTGGTAAAAGTCACACCTAAGATTTGAGAGGGTGAGATCCCCTGTTCGATGAGGTAGGCAATCCGACAAGTCACCACTCGCGTCTTTCCGGAGCCGGCGCCTGCAATGACTAAAAGAGGGCCGTCAAGTGTCGTAATTGCATCACGCTGCTCCTCGTTAAGTTGACTTAACCAAGCGCTCATAAGACAGGACTTCTCTCCTCGTCTTCTCTTACCCCCAAGTTGCCGTAGCGGTGGTAATCGCGACTAATTGCCATCTCTCGTAAATAATGCACAAGCTCCACCCGTCCGTTTGAACAGACCGGTGTCAAAATGGCATTGACGCTATTTTCCGCAAGCCCTGAAAGAAGAGCGTCGGACGGCTCTGAGATCAAACGGATATGTGTTAAACCGCAAGACTTAAGGCGATCGACAAATTCCGACTCTGACTCGGCAATGACCGTGACATTTGAGAAGACAGAGAGCCAGTCGGCGCTTGCGATCAACTCGACTTGCTCTAAATTGCCACTCACAACAATGGGTGTATTGCAGACCTTGCTTGCGGCAAGAACGCGCATGATGTCTGAAAGCGAGTCGTCTTCCTGCACACGGAATCCCATGCGTTTTCTTGGAAGATAGCGTAAAATGTTATCTTGTCCGACCACTTGGCTCGGATCGTGATCTTTGCTAAAGTAATGCGCATAGTGATAGAGATAGCTTTTGATTGAAGCTTCCCACTTTTCAAAACACTCGGTTGTGACGCCGGTCTTCTTTAGCTCTAGTGACAAAATTTTAAGCGGGCTTGTAATTTCCGCATGCTCTTTTGGCAACGTCTTTTCGGTTGGGTCCATAAGAGAGAGCAAGTAATTCGGTCCGCCGGCTTTCGTGGTACGGCCAAAACTACTCTCCTTACAGCCACCAAACGGCTGCCTGCGCACAATTGCGCCTGTAACTCCGCGGTTGATGTAGGCATTGCCGACCTCGATTGATTTTTCCCACTGCTCGATCTCTCTTTGATCAAGTGAAAAAATCCCGGAGGTTAGTCCATACTTTGTTCCATTTGCCAGCTGAATCGCATGCTCAAGGTTATTTGCGCACATCACAGAAAGGACAGGGCCAAATAGCTCATTGTGGTAGGTGAAGCTTTTCTCGGTGACACCGAATTTAATGCCCGGGGTCCAAAGGTTTGGATTGTTATCATCTTGTTTCGGTTGAATGAGCCACTTTTCTCCCTCATCAAGGGTGGTAAGTCCACGCGCCAAGGTTTCATCCGGTATATGGATCAAGGGGTTGATCTTAGATTGTAAATCCCATGCAGACCCCACTTTCAAACTGGAAAGCCCATCATACAGCTGCCCACGGAAATGCGGGTCTTCATACACCTCTTTTTCAAGAATGAGCAAGCTACATGCGCTGCACTTTTGACCGCCATGGAAAAAGGCGGACTGCAAAATATGGTTAACAGCAAGATCGCGGTCAGAAAGACTTGTCACGATGATCGCATTCTTACCCCCGGTCTCTGCCATCAAGTGAAGACTTGGCCTTTTTTTCAGCATCATCTTGGCAGTCTCTGTCGCTCCGGTTAGAATGATGCACTTCACGCGCTCATCTTTAATCAGATTATCGCCAATCTCACTTCCCTTCCCGGTCACAAATTGCAAGACATTCTTCGGAACGCCCGCTTCCCAAAATCTTTGCACAAGAGTCCATCCGACTAAGATCGCCTCTCTTGAAGGTTTAAAGATCACTGTGTTTCCGGCGGCAAGTGCGGCAGCGATGCCTCCGACAGGAATCGCACATGGGAAATTCCAAGGCGGAGTGATCACCACAGGGCCAATCGGCGACCAGTTAAGATCATTCATTGCATGGAACTCTTCTGCGGATCGTCTGTAATACTCAAGGAAGTCGATAGCCTCTGATATTTCAGTATCGGCTTCCGGAATCAGTTTTCCGGTATCGGCAATCATCGCCCCAATCAGCTCGCCCCTATGAAGGCGCATCTCCTGCGCCACATCGGCAAGGATCTTAGAGCGCTCTTGCAAAGAGACACTCCCCCAGCTCTCTTGCGCCTCTGTTGCCACAGTAATCGCTTGATCGGCTTGCTCAGGTGTTGCTAACGTATAGCGGTATAGGTCGTGATTCGGTCTTGAAGGATCTTTTTCAACGGCAGACCTCTCTTCGGTGCGGTATTCTTTGCTACCTATCACAAGTGGGATCTGATCGAATTCTCTCTCTTTCCACTCTTTTAAAATGGAAACTGCCCACTTGCGGTTTTGCTCCAAACCAAAATCGGTATCCGGTTCGTTTACAAAAGGCGACTGAATTTCCGGCATTTCAATATCTAAAAATCGATTTTGGGTCCGTCTCGGACTGACGCTCACAGCATCGGAGGCGTGACATGCGAATGAAAAGTAGTTCGCCTGCGTCTGCCATTCACTTGTTCCGGGAAGCATATCAAATAGGTGGCAAAGGAAGTTCTCTTTTTGCGTATTTTCATCAAGCCGTCTCACAAGATAGGCAAATGCGTACTGAAACTCTTGCTTTGTCGAAACAGGGCAATAGAGTAGCAAGTCGCCGGCAAGATCCTGAACAACACGGCGCATATGATCGGCCATGCCCTCAAGCATCTCAAACCCAACATACGGCTCCACTTCATTTTCAGCGCGAAGTAGCATTGCATAGGCAATATCAAATAAGTTGTGGCTGGCCACACCGATTCTAACAGCCTTAGCGTGTTCTTTTTTAAAACCGTAATTGATCATTCGTTTGAAATTGGAGTCGACATCGGCCTTCGTTTTATAAGGCGCTTGCGGCCAATTGTGAATAGACGCGTCGACCTTTTCCATCGCCAGGTTCGCGCCCTTGACAAGACGCATACTCACAGGAGCGCCGCCATTAGCCACGCGTTTCATTGCCCAGACCGTTAACTCCTGCTGGATAAGGTGGGAATCGGGCAGGTAACTTTGAAGAACAATTCCGGCTGAGTATTGGAAAAATTCCGGCTGGTCAAGCACGCGGCGAAAGAGGTCAACCGTTAGATGCAAGTCGCGGTACTCTTCCATATCCAGATTGACAAACTTTGCCACCCGCTTGCCGTCCGGCCGCACAAAGGTATTTTTCTTCGCGGCGCGATAGAGCTGTTTTAACCGCTCTTCCAAAACAGAAAGAGTCTCGTCCCATGCAAGTAAGTTGAGCTGGCTTGCGATCGTTGAAATTTTAACCGAAACGTAGTTGATATCGGGGTTCTCAAGATCTTTTAAATAGATCCTCAGACGACTCATCGCCTCTTCTTCCCCAAGAATCGCCTCGCCGATATGGTTGATATTTAGGCGCACATCGTCTTTTCTGCGCTTGTGAATATGCGAGCTAAGAGCACTTGGATCACCCGGAATAATCACAGACTTAGTCTCCTGGCGAATCCCTCGACGGATGAGAGGCACAATTAAACTTGCCATCCCCTTGTTCATCCACTTGAGACTTGAAAGCTGCAGCTGCTTGGAATAGCTTAAAAATGAGGGCACTCCATATTTGTTAAGGAGGTAGAGGCATTGATCGAAGACCCTAGCGTAATTGGAGCTGCGGAAACATTGGTCTGCCATACGAACAGTAAAGACCTTTCCCTTTGGGTCTTTCAACATGCGACCGACTTGGTTTTGAATCTTTCTTTCTTTATGAGTCTGTACACGCCTTGCTTCTTGAAGCAGATATGAGGCAAGCTCAATGGATTTTTCGCGACGTTCTTCCGTTGAAAGCGGCGTTCCTTTCACCGATTGAATCATTTTCTCTGCTTTGACGACATACTGAGAATGGTCCATAATTTGTATTTCCTTTTTATATAGACAGAGAAAGAGCGTAGCATATATTCTTCTTTCCAAAAAGCGAATTTCATGCTCCGTTTCATCTTCTGTATTGCCGTTTTTACTACCGCCCTAACTCACGGAGACTTAAGGGTAAAGCCGGGAATTGATCAACTCATCGAGCAGTCGCTTCACCTCTTAAAAGGAAAGCGCGTCGGGATCCTGACCAACCACACCGGAATTAACAGCCGTTGCCGCTCCACAATCGATCTACTGAAAGAGAATCAAACAAGAGGCTCCTATAAAGTCACCGCCCTTTTTGCGCCCGAACACGGACTGAACGGAAGTAAATATGCAGAGCAGGCGATTAACAACTGCGTGGACCCTGACGGAATTCCCATTTACGGCTTGCACGGAAAACATTACCGTCCGACCCCCAAGGCACTTGAGACAGTCGATGTGATTGTCTACGACATCCAAGACCTCGGTTCGCGCACCTACACCTATCTCAACACCCTTTTTCTTACCATGGAAGAGGCCGCAAAGAAAAATGTAGAGGTGATTGTCTGCGATAGACCCAATCCGATTAACGGCATTGTTGTCGACGGGCCCATGGTCGAGAAGAAACATCGCTCCATTATCGGCTATGTGGATATTCCCTATTGCCACGGAATGACAGCCGGCGAACTTGCCACCCTCTTTAACCAAGAGGAAAATGTCGGCTGCAAGCTACATGTCATCTCAATGACAGGCTGGAAAAGGGAGATGACATTTGATCAAACAGGGCTTCCTTGGATTCCGACAAGTCCGCATATCCCCGAAGCTAAAACCGCATTTTACTACCCAATGACCGGAATTATCGGCTCTTTGAAACTCGTCAACACCGGCGTCTGGTACTCAACCCCCTTCCGTCTCATCGGCGCCCCTTGGATCAACGGGAAGGAGCTTGCCGACAATCTGAACAGTCAAAACTACCCGGGAATCCATTTTCAACCCTTCCACTTTACCCCCTACTTTGGACGGTATCTCAAAGAAGAGTGCGAAGGCATCTACTTAATCGTCACAGACCCGCTGACCTTTAAGCCGGTAAGCACCCAGTTCCTCATCCTCGGCATGTTAAAGTCGCTATATCCCAAACATTTTCAAGACGCAATCAAAGCTGCCAAGGAACAAGAAGCCTCCATTGCGCGCATATGCGGCACAGATCAAGTGACCCACATTATTGCAAACTCACCGTATATCGCCTGGCCGCTGCGCTCTTTACATAAGCAAGAGCGTGAAAACTTCCTCCCGATTCGAAAGAAGTACCTTAACCCTCAGTATTGAAGCGAAGACCCGACAGTTTTTTCAACTTTCTCGACTGTTGTTAAAACCACACAATATCCTTGTTAATTCTACCTTCCCAAGCTTTATTCATACTTCCCATAAATTAGAAGTTTCAAAGGAAATTATCACGCAATGTGAGAATTCAATTCCACTGAAACGATTTAAACAACCAAGTGGAATCGAAAAAACTGCTGTTTTTCTAGCGCCTGATGACTCAAGCTATATGACAGGAGTAGATATGTTTATTGGTGGAGGGGTAATAAACATTTCTCCTCCTTTATAATTTCAGAGTCGTTAAACCTTATGACCTTTTCGAAGATAGGTAAATTTGACTTCTGCTATTTGTTCATTAAGCTCACAAGGAAGCTTTTCTACCCCTTGTATTGATATCCTTGGAAAGGAACTTTAGCTTCGTTCAAGGCGGATTGAACAGACAATGTCTTCATACATTCACTTCAAATTAGGAATTACCATGGTCCTCAGTTTATGGGAGAGGCTTCCTGTTACCTCGGTACTTGGCGTGTTTTAACTTCTACAGTACTAAATGAGAGATAATGATAAAGGACTCCTTAAGCAGGTTCTAAAATAAAGAGCATACCAAAGACAAGTACAGGGTCATGTCTGCCCCCGAACCACTGGAGATAAAGTGAGCCAACCCAGTTGTGTCCATGATTGAATCCAGATATGGAATTTATTCATCATAGTTTCCTGAACTTGACTGTCTTGAGATTTAATCCAGTCACAAGCCTCTAAAATATTTACTCCTTCTTTAAAGTACCCTAAAAGGAGGTATTCTGCCTGCCTGACTTTTTTCCATGAAATATTATTATTCATGTTTCTAAAAATGACATAATATAAATTATTTTTTTGACACATGGAAGAACTGTGTTTTTTTGAATACTCAGGATCATTATTTATTATTATTTCTCTTATGTTGAGCAAATCATATGAAGATTTTAATAAAAAAACATGAGGCTGCAATTTAATATTTTTATTTAAAAAATTCTCCTCTATTACAGCTTCTTTTGATATAGAAGGAAAGTGTGTGGTGATTGAACTTAAATAAAAATATAAGTCGGTTTGAGCTGCATCAAATATAAGTTTCCCATCTGTTAATTCATTGTTTTCTTTAATCCACTCAGGATAATTCCTTCCAAGCACTGTTAAAGACCAGTAATCAGGTGGGTATTTCATTAAATATTGAATGGTAATTTTTTCAAATTTCGTATAGCCGAGAAGGCTTAAGGTCAATGGAAAGTTTTTTTGCATAAAATTAATTAAACGCCACCAATATTGTTTATTATATATTTCAATTCTTTGATGAGGTTTTAATGAATTGCTTGGTGATATATAATATTCTGCTTCTTTTTTTATGGGATTTCCTCTTGGAGAGATGGGATTAACCTCTTCATTTTCAGTGACAGGCCTTATAATAACACTTGCAAACCACTCTTGTAGATTCTTTACCTCAGTTGGAATTTCACCTAATTTATCGGAAAATTTATTTTCATTCATGAATAAGCTAAAAGCCTCTTTAAGAAAATTAATTAAAATTATACTGAAATTCTTTAGCCCTCAAAGCCTCGGCCCACGTCTCTTGAAAAGGTAAAAAGTTGTCATCCCACTCGATCAAGGTCGAAACGCCGCCCGTAAGCGGATAGATTTCGCTGTATAGCTTCCAAACTTCATCGCATATAGGTTGATCATGAGTATCTAAAACATAGTTTCCCATATCATTATGACCAGCTAAATGAATTTGAATCACTTTTTCAATTGGTATATTTCTATAATAATCTTGAGGATCAAATCCATGATTTCGACTTGAAACATAAATATTATTTACATCCAACATCATATAAATTCCTGCACGCTCTACTACCTCAGAGTAAAATTCCCATTCACTCATTTCATCTAGATTGAAAGAAGCATATGATGATAAATTTTCAAGGGCAAATGGTATTTCTAGAAAGTCTTGAACTATCCTAGCTCTTTCAGAAACATAGTCAATTACCCCCTTAGTATAAGGAAGTGGCAACAAATCATGAAAATGAGCTCCTGGTAAATGTCCCCAACAAAGGTGATCCGAGATCCATGGTGTTTTAGTCTTTCTAGAAAGTCTTTTTAATCTCGTTAAATAGTCAAAATCTAAAGGTGCAGGACTTCCTATAGCCAATGAAACACCATGTTGAACAACAGTATACCTTTCCAAAATTTTTTCAAGACACTCAATCTGTTTACCTCCATCAACCATAAAATTTTCACTGATAATTTCAAACCAGTCAACATCGGGTTTTAAATTACAAATTTCATCGTAATACTCGTTTCTGAATCCAATGCCAATTCCTAAATTTGGGATTGGCTTTTTAATTCCAAGTGATTTTTCAGTCATAAAAATATGTGTTTGGTAAATGTAATTTTAATAGTATAACTCGATTTTGCAACTTTTACGATCATTAGCTACAGGATAGGTAATGATCGTTATTTTTTACAAATCAAGCTAAATGCAACTTTTCTTTATACTATTGAGATGACCTATCGTCATCATTTACAGAGTATGAAGTTGTAGGTCTATAAGGTCCTTTGCACTGGCCACAGGTAAGCACATCCTTAAAGGGTGTGACTGTCTCATGTATGCTTGAGTCGTTGTTTTGATCCTGAATAATCGAATCATTTGCGCTCAATGCTGAAAGCATAGATGTTGCAACTAAAGTTGCTAGTGTATTTTTCTCCATTTTTAAACTCCTTGTTTATGATTTTCAAAGTTAATCTAATATTTTTGAGACATAGAATTCATTTTCATAATTCCCATTGATAAGCACAGCAGATTTCTTAACACCTTCAACTTCATATCCATATTTTTGATAAAAACTGATTCCTATGTGATTTGACACTCTTACTTTAGCTTGTATCCTTTTAACCCCCATTTCCTTTGCAAGATTTTCCACTATAAACAGCTTCTGAGTACCAAGACCAATAGAGCAGTATTCATTTAGTATTCTTATACCAAATTCTGCGGTGTGCTTTTCGTAAGGATGAAATGGACGAGGTTTATAAAAACTTAAATGTGAGACGAGTTTATTTTCATCAAATCCCCCTAACTCTATCTGCCATGCTGATTTTTTTGCATCCTTCCATTTCTCTTTCAAAAAAGTAACATCTGCAAATTGTCCCGGATAGTGTAATGTATGTGTTGTTTCACTGGATATTTGGTCCGAGAAGCTTGCATAAATATCTGCATCAGCCGGCTCTAAATGACGAACGACAATTTCTTTATCGCATTTTAATAGGACTTTTTTTGGAAGGTATGTTGTCATAAATTCACTTAATTTCGACAAATTACTATTATATTGCACAAGTGTAAAAATAAGGAAAGGTAAAACAATGAAAAATCGTATCTTAATCCAGTGGTAATGAGAAAGGTTGAAGGAATGATAGAAACTTTTTGCGGATTTGAAGCCTCAAAAAATCAGATTAACGATATTTCCTCTCGATTGGAGGAGGATATAGTAATATAGAAAAACCAAAGAACAGAAAAGAACTACGAATATCTAATTGTAGATGCACGCTACGAGAAGGTACGAGAGGGCGGACGGGTATCAGTAAAGCATTTCTTGTGTGTATTGGAATTACCCTAGAAGAAACATCGTTCTATTATCGGCTACGTGGATATTCCCTATTGCCACGGAATGACAGCCGGCGAACTTGCCACCCTCTTTAACCAAGAGGAAAATGTCGGCTGCAAGCTACATGTCATCTCAATGACAGGCTGGAAAAGGGAGATGACATTTGATCAAACAGGGCTTCCTTGGATTCCGACAAGTCCGCATATCCCCGAAGCTAAAACCGCATTTTACTACCCAATGACCGGAATTATCGGCTCTTTGAAACTCGTCAACACCGGCGTCTGGTACTCAACCCCCTTCCGTCTCATCGGCGCCCCTTGGATCAACGGGAAGGAGCTTGCCGACAATCTGAACAGTCAAAACTACCCGGGAATCCATTTTCAACCCTTCCACTTTACCCCCTACTTTGGACGGTATCTCAAAGAAGAGTGCGAAGGCATCTACTTAATCGTCACAGACCCGCTGACCTTTAAGCCGGTAAGCACCCAGTTCCTCATCCTCGGCATGTTAAAGTCGCTATATCCCAAACATTTTCAAGACGCAATCAAAGCTGCCAAGGAACAAGAAGCCTCCATTGCGCGCATATGCGGCACAGATCAAGTGACCCACATTATTGCAAACTCACCGTATATCGCCTGGCCGCTGCGCTCTTTACATAAGCAAGAGCGTGAAAACTTCCTCCCGATTCGAAAGAAGTATCTTAACCCTCAGTATTAAAGGGGCGCAAGGGATTCAAAACTTCCCAAAGTGAAGGCCCGATAGCTTTTTAACTTTTTCGAATGTTGTCTGGAAATCGTCAAGAGACTTTTTAGGAATAGAGTCACGGTTGGGTAAAATATACGCCTCTATTTTCTTGCCGACGAAAATCACCTTAAAGAAATGGGTCGGAACGGCGACATTATTTTCACCGATCACTTCATAGATCACTACTTTTTTTCCATTTTTTGCCTTTACCGGAACAAAGAGCGGACCTGATATCACAGTGACTTTTAAATGTTCCATTGCCAACTTCCGTGTCCGCTCTTCCAGATCACCCCAGAGTCCGCAATTCAGCCTCATCGCTTGAGGAGAGACATTGGAGAGATAGAAACTCTCTTTCATTGATTCACGGGAGCATTTGTGATTAGCCGCCGCGGACAAATGCCCCCGAGTGTACCCCGAATGTTTGTAGTCATCAAGAGAGGCGCTGACCTCTTCAGGAAGGTCCGGATCTCTTCTAAAGTTCATATTTTTTCTTGAGACGAATCCCTCGAACGCCTCTTTTCTCAAAACTTCAATCACAAACGCCGGCTGCTTTAACCTGCAATCGTAGATGAGAGAATAACGGGAACGAGAAACAAAGAATAAAGATTTAGGTAACGAACAGAAGCTTCTTGAGACAGTGCTCATCTTGACAGAAACCTGTTTAAACAGCTAAACTCTTTAATACTAAATTGACAGGAGAATGGCAATGATAAATATAAAACCTTTAGGAAATAGAGTGGTGATTAAGCGTTCTAAAGCCTTGAACCAGAAAGGGAAGATTATAATTCCCGATAGCGCGCAAGAGAAGCCAAAAGAGGGTGAAATCATTGCTGTTGGACCCGGAAAATCCGATGAACAAGGCAAAATCCATCCGCTTCATGTCAAGATTGGAGATCGCGTACTGTTTGCTTCTTATTCAGGAACAGAAATTGAGAAAGGAGACTCTGAAGAAGAGCTTCTGATTCTCTCGGAAGATGATATTCTTGGAATTGTAAATTAAGGAGAACAAAAATGACAAAGCTATTAAAATTCCAAGAAGACGGATTAAAATCGATGCTAAAGGGCGCCCGCACCCTATCCAAAGCGGTTAAAGTCACACTTGGACCCAAAGGTCGAAACGTCTTTATCAATAAAAATTTCGGCGCTCCGATCTCAACTAAAGACGGTGTTACTGTTGCAAAAGAGATCGTTTTAAAAGACCCATTTGAAAATGTCGGTGCCAAACTCATTAAAGAAGTCGCCTCCAGAACGTCCGATGTCTCAGGAGACGGCACCACTACAGCGACCGTGCTTGCCGAAGCGATCTATTCCGAAGGCTTAAAAAACGTCATCGCCGGCGTCAACCCGATGACACTCAAACACGGAATTGACAAGGCAGTTAGAGCCATAGCCAAAGCACTAGACCAACTCGCCATCCAAATCAAGACCGATGAAGAGATCGAGCAAATCGCAACCATCTCTGCAAATAACGATCCGGAGATCGGTAAAATGATCGCCCGCGCAATGAAAACAGTCGGAAAAGACGGCGTCATTACAGTCGGTGAAAGCAGTGGCATTGAAACCACTGTTGATATTGTTGAAGGGATGCGCTTTGATAAAGGATATCTCTCCCCTTACTTCATCACTAACCCTGAAACCATGTCTGTTGAGCTTGAGAATCCACACATCTTGATCGTTGAGAAAAAGCTCTCATCAGTCAAAGAGATCGCCCCCATCCTTGAAAAAATCATGGAGCAAGCATCAAAGCCCCTACTCATCATTGCAGAAGACATTGAGAGCGATGCACTTGCAACACTTGTGGTTAATAAACTCCAAGCCGGATTCCAACTTTGCGCTGTCAAAGCCCCGGGATTTGGTGACAAGAGAAAAGCCCTCCTTGAAGATCTTGCCGTCCTCACCGGAGCGACTGTCGTTTCCGAACAAGTCGGTCTTAAAATCGAAGAGGTCGGCCTTGAAGTAATCGGCTCTGCAAAGACAGTCAAGATTACCAAGGAAGAGACTACTCTAGTCGATGGAAAGGGTGACCCTAAAAACGTTAAAAAACGTGCCGATCAACTCAAATCCCAGCTTGCCAACCCCGCCACCTCAGACTATGAGCGCGAGTCACTTGAAAAACGCCTCGCTCACCTTTCAGGCGGAGTCGGAGTCATCAATGTCGGAGCTGCCACTGAAACCGAGATGAACGAGAAGAAGGCACGTGTAGACGATGCGCTTCACGCGACAAGAGCCGCTGTTGCTCAAGGGATTGTTCCCGGAGGAGGCGTTGCGCTCATCAGAGCTCGCGATGCCATAGACTCCCTAAATCTTACCGGAGAAGAAGCAATCGGCGCTGAGATCGTCAAAAAAGCTGCCATGCAGCCACTCATTACCATTGCCAACAACTGCGGACGTCAAGGCAACCTGATCGCCGAGAAAGTTGCCGAACAGAAAGGACCCATTGGTTACCACGGACTAAAAGACGAAATGACAGACCTTATTAAAGCAGGAGTCATTGACCCCGTCTTGGTCACTAAAACAGCCATGATTAACGCGGCATCGATTGCCTCAACGCTCCTCACGACAGCAGCTGTCATGGTGGAAAAGCCCGTGAAAAAGAGTGCGATGCCTGAAGGCGGAATGCCCGGCATGGGTGGTATGCCTGGAATGGGTGGTATGCCTGGTATGGGCGGAATGGGTGGTATGGGCGGATTCTAATCCCCTAGCAACCTATCCTTAGAAGGGGTGACTCTCACCCCTTCAAATTCATCTAAAGACTTCTATATAACTCAACGCTGAGACTGAACTCTCTTAATCACATTTGACCAAACCTAAAATCAGTAAACTAGAAAGAGACTGCCCCGCCCGTCCTTTTGTCCAAAGAGACTGCTCGAGGATTATTGGGAGTTTTCAGCTATAAAAAAGTACTTTATAACCCAAGTATTTTTAAGATTTCTAGAGATCAAAAAACGTTCATCCATTCTTAAGACATGCTTTGATCTGATTGAAGACATTGAATATTTATTCTTCTGTAACTCTCTTCTTCATGGCTTGTGATCCTCTTTTGTAGTTAATAGTCTACACAAACCTCTAATATTACTTGGATCGATTCATAGGCGTCAGATCACGTTCAGTAAAAAGATTGTTTAATATTTTCAATCAATGCTAACAAAAGTATCAGCGAGAACACCATTAGAGCTGAAGTAATCCAGAAAATGAATATTAATTTCTGTTTTTTTTTGTAAAAACTTGTATCAACTTTTAAGTGACTCACACACCTAAAAATCAACTCATACAAGTTACTGATTATGCTGAAGACAGCTAAAACAATCACAACAACAACAAAAATAGAAAAACGATAATCAGCCACGTTGCCTCCTCACTTCCCTATCTTGCTCAACGTAATCATTGCCTATCATTGTTAAACCTGTAGTGATTAATGCGACACCGACAGGCTGAAAATAAGGCAAGCAACAGATCGAGCGTCCACAGAAGCAAGTAACTAATCCCATTGCGACACTGAGTGGAATTTCTTCATCCTCATCCATGCTTCCAATGGTCATTACTTTACTGAAATTATTGGATTTTTTTGGTTTAGCTAGCTTGTTCATTTTGTAGTATCTCAATCTTTAAATGAATGTTTTCGCGTGTTTTGTGCTTAATTTCCCCTCTGATTTTTTTAGAAAAGTAATCAAACCCCTGCTCTAAATAGAACTCTTGTTTATATCTATCGCTTACGTGAGCATCAAGAAAAGAACTTTGGAGAATGAGAAAACTACATAGCACGCTAGAAATATTTGGAACATAATTGTTCTGCATTGTTTTCTTTCCTTTATTGTGAAATCTTTTGAAAGATTATTGATGTTGATCATGTTCTCAATGAGCATAGACAAAAGTTGAGCTAATGCAAAAAAGAAGCCCATGAGTGTCAATAATTTCAAGGTGTAAAAGACTACTCTAACTTGATCAGCTTCCATTGTCTTCCTCATCATTTTTCACAGGATCATTAAGTGTTTGTCTCGATATTAAATGCAAATCTTTCACCTTATCTTTATCAACTCTTGTATTAAAACAAATTACAGCACCAACCTTGAGCATTTATAGGGAAGTGACAGCTCTCCATCGCTAAATCTAGGGGGCTCCTGACTCAAAGAGAACAAAGCTTGTTTTCGCAAAAATTCGAAAGAAGACTTCTACGCGTTTTGCAACTCATGCCCTCCGACTCTACTCTCCCTCCAAAGGCTTTACATCCCGAGTGCCCCTCGGTTAGACCTTAAAAGGTAAAAATAATTTAGATTGATTGGGTATTAAATAGAAAGAAATAAACAAAAAAATAACTGACATCCTACACATAAAGACGAGGGTTATGCCATCAACGATAAGGTGTGGGCGCTGTTAAAACAGAACCGTATAGCTTGGGATAAACTCCAAGAACGTCAAACTCAATCCCCTTTATATTCGGCTTCTGTAATTCTTGGGTTGATTTCAATCTGAGCTTTTTGGCACTCCTCTTTAGAAAAAGGATTCGA
>JBBDJA010000016.1:0-24117 GCA_040880105.1 Waddliaceae bacterium
GGAAGTGAATTTAAAACTGACAAAAGGAAAGTACACAAGAATTAGGACTTGACTAGGAATGATAAGAAAAAGAGAATCATCGTGAAAAATTTCTTAAAAGAGAAATTCAAAAATAACTGGCGTTTGCTTCTGTTTGCACTCTGGATTTTTATTATTGAATATTTAAAAAAAAATAAATAATCATAGATATAAAATTTGATTTAGTTAGGTGTACAAAGTACACTTAAAAAAATCTCTGAAACATGTTTAAGAAAATCCTTTATATGAGTCATCTCCTTTTAACTTTTTTTGTTTAGAATCTCAAAACTCCAAAAAGTTGGATGACTCACCATACACCTATGATCTAAACGGCAACTTAACCTCCATGAATACTCCCGAAGTAAATCTCTACCTCTCATTAGGGTATGAAAATTAAAAAAAATAAAGACTACTACAGACGAACTTTCGATTTTTTAGTAGAAACAATTCTTGGTAAACTAATATGAAATTTTTAATATCCAATAAAAAATTAGAAGATAAATTCAATTTAATTTATCGACTAGATGAGCACTCTTTTGATATCCACCCGCAACAAGAGAGGGGTTATTCATCTTTACAGATCAATGATCTGTTAATTGAAATTAATGAGGCTGGACATTTACTTTACCCTTGGGGTCTCTGTGGACTTCACTATGCAGAAGAAATAGACATAGCACCTTCAAACTACAAAAAGAATACTATTACAGTTGATACAGAAGGATTTATCCCTGGAATTTCGACCCTAGTCAATCCTGAAGAAAGATGGCCAACTTACATAAACAAAAGTCTTCAGTGGATATGTCTTGGAAATCCCTTTTTACAAAAGGTAAAATATACTGAATTTGCCCCAAATTGTGTTCTGGGTTTGTACAATGATGAATTACAGTCGATTTGGTTAAACCCACTAATGGGGAGTCAAAACTCTCTGGATAAATCAGATTGTTAAATTTTGCACCTTTAAGGTAAATTCATGCAAAATTTAATTGAGCTGAGTTATTCAGAGGGTCCAAAACTATTTGACGATAGAGTTTCACTGAATTATTCTCTCTGCAATCAAAATTTAAATCATAAAAATAACTCTGTTACTCAGCTGGGCAATTGGCCAGATTGAGAAAACGATGATTAAATATACTCTACAAAATGACTATCGTTAAAAAGCTCTCTTTTCTACTTTTAATTTTTTTCTCTTTTTGCGAAGGCTCAGTTAAAGATCGCTTGTCGCAGATCCCAAAGGAAGATCAACAAAAGTTAGAGCGTCTTTTTCGATACCTTATTTGTAATGAGCATATGGGCTATACACTCTGGGGCAATAAACCAATCACGGCAAATGAATTCTCTAGTGGTTTTTGCCCCGCCCACCTATTTTCGCCCTTTCCTCATTCAGCGAAACTTAAGTCTTCAATGTCAACGTGGAAAAAATACTCACACCTCTTTCCTATTAAAAACTTTATTTTCTCTGACCGGATGTTTCAATTAGAAACAACAGAGGAGTGGTTTTATGAGGTTTACCTGATCAATAAAAAGCTCTGTGATGAATTATACAAAAAATATCCGGAGATCTTTTCGGATGGTCTTTCACCTGAAGAAAACCTTATTCGTCACAAAGGGAATGGCTATCAAAAACTCGGTCTATTATTTGGATATGGTCTACACAATACAGATTCATATATAAAAATGTGTGAACTCCAGGATTGTATCTCCCACCTTCCTATGCCTCCCAAAAAATCTTCTCAATCAATAGAGGCCATTCAGAGATCGAATCTATTTGAGTTTAAATTTAAAACACTGGATATCACAGATCCCGATACACCCGTTATAAAAAATCCGGAATGTATTGACCAGGCTCTTATTGTAGAGAACTATCTTAAAATGGAAAAACAGTGGATCTCTTTTTCAAGCTATCGCTCGGAAAACCGCCTTAACCCAGTTCGCCTCCCTGTATTAAAAGCAGATAAAGAACACGAAGAGACTAAGAGACTCTTTGATGATTATTCAAAGACAAGGGCTCAACTCTTTCACATCCTTAAGCAGCCGAATTTTTTAGAAATCGTTTTAGATAAATTATGCGAGGAGTTATGAAGACAACTTTTACTTTTTTAATACTCTCACTATCCCTCTCTCTTTTTAGTGCAAACCAAAAAGTGGGAGAGCATCTCGGTTATGTCATTGCAAAGTACTTTGAGGATGAGGATATCGATTCTAATGATATCATCAAAGGCATCAAAAACTATCAATCAAACAAGACACCTCAACTGACTGAAAGTGAGCTTCACCTTCTTTATGATGAGTTTATCATCAAACAAATGGAGAGAGATGCACAAAGTTCATTAAGTGCATCAGAGGATCTTCTAAGAAATATCAAAAGTGAGACAGGAGTCATAGAGGTTATTCCAAATACACTGTATGTAAAAAATTTTCCGAATGAAAACCCGGGGAAACAACTGACCGATCAAGGCATGTTTCATATCACATGCAAAACAGTGCATGGGAATACGTTAATCAATACTCGTCTGAATAATATCGCTGTCTTCCAAGATCTTGACCAGGCAATACCTGGTTCTGCTCTTGGTGTCAAAGGTATGTATGAGAATGAAAGAAGAGTATTGTACATCCACCCCTCACTAGCCTACAACGACTCCAGTTTATTTGAGCCGAACACTGCGCTCATCATCGATGTTGAATTCACTAAACATCTAGAATCTTGAATAATCTA
This sequence comes from Waddliaceae bacterium, assembly GCA_040880105.1. Lineage (GTDB taxonomy): Bacteria > Chlamydiota > Chlamydiia > Chlamydiales > SLOH01 > SLOH01. Next base: position 2,732 of record JBBDJA010000016.1, read on the forward strand.
CTTGGTAAGGAATTTCATCGGCTTTAGCGACTGAAGCGACCAAATGGAAACCTAAATATTTTTTTCCTGAAACTAAAACTAGGGACATACGAATCCCATTCAAGTAAATAGAACTCCAAATCTTTATTTTTTATAAGATAACTATTTTTCGTTTTTTCATTGTAAAGGGAAACCATCTCAAATGGAGCATACAACTCAGTAGCCCAGCTTTTAAGAGGTTTAAGAAATCCTGTGAATCGCAATGGGACGTCAATAGGAAGAGTTTCTCCTGTTTCTATATCCGAAACTTGCGAGGTCATTTTAGTCACAACAGCGTAAAAATTCTCAGTAGGACGTTCTTTTAATAAAACAGACAATGGTGACAGGTGATTATCTACACCGAGTAACTCTCTTTCTACGAGCAATTCCCAATTTGATTGGACCCAATCATCAATAAAACTTCCATCATCTTCCCAATTGTGTTTTTCCGTTGCTTTATCAACAAAAAACCAGACATTCATTAAATATTCTCTGAATTTTTCAATTTGTTTCGTTAACCTTTCTGGGGTAACTTCTTCAACGAACTGCATACATAAACCTACTTTTTAAAAATTACACAAATTGAATTTAATTATTTTGAAACAGATATATACGAATCCCAATCAATTAAATAAAACTCTAAACCCTCATTAATTATAGTGTAAAAATCTTTTTTCTCTTTATCGTAAAGTGATACAGCATTAAATGGGGAGTAAAACCCAAACCCTCCAAGTTTAGATGGTCCTCTAAACCCTGTGAAACGCAAAGGGACACCTGTGGGAAGAATTTTTTGAGTTCTTACATCTAAAAATTCTGAATTTAATTTAGTAACAACAATAAAGTGTTTTTTTTCATCATTGAAGTAACTTTTATCCATCCAAATAGATAAAGGAGACAGTTGAGCATCCGAACCAAATAATTCTCTTTCTACAAGCATTTCCCAGTTCATTTGTTCCCAGTCATCACTTAAACCTGGGTCATCATCCCAATCGTGCTCTTCCATGACGTTATCAAGATGAGGCAAAGCTACGATTAAAAATTCTCTAAATATATTCATTTGCCTTGTTAGTCTTTGAGGCGTTACTTCTTTAGTCATCTGCATACCTAAATCTTTTTTTTAAAGGCCCTTTATAACCATCAGTTCTCATTACATCCACGTGATTTGGTTCTCGATACCGTCCAACATTTTTCGGATCCATTCTATACTGTCGGTTACTTTTTGTGTTAACATAGCTCCCTAAACCGTTCATTGGATCAAGGTCACATTTAAGATAATCTTTACCATTAAACATATGGTGGCACATTACTCCTTGATTGGGCTAACGTAAAGGTTAGAAGTGTTCCAAAGTTAAATACTCTTCCAACTAGGCGTTAGATTTGTCGATCAATTTTCGCATACACTAATGGGTAGAGCATTCCATAGCATCTTCTTTCGTTCTTGCTTTTAAGGTAGAGGGAAACCAAAATAGTCCAGATAAGATTCGAGTAAAAAAAGAGTTTGTATCAACATGCGCATACTATTAATCGGCACAGGTTATGTCGGAATGGCTTTGACTGCCTCATGGGAAAACCCGAGCGATCATTTCCTTGCCACAACAACTACCGCATCAAAGCTTGAGATGATTGCGTCTCAGAAAAGCGTTATGAAATCTATCATTCTCGAAATCAAAAACGGTACAGACATCGAGCCACTTTTAGAGGGGTGTGAGGCGGTCATTGTGACGGTGGCGCCAAAGCGTGGGGGTGGATACAGAGAGATATATTTGAATACAGCTTTATGTTTAAAAGAGGGTTTAAAAAAGAGAAGCGAGCCGCTTTTTGTACTGTACACAGGAAGCACAGCTGTTTATGGAAATCAAGAAGGGGCAGGGGTCGATGAGGAGTCTAGCCTAGCTTGCGCATCTGAAAGAAGTGACATTCTATCGGAGGTGGAAGATGTATTTCTTTCATGCCAAAATGACCAAATTCAGGTGTGTATTCTTCGCTTAGGGGGAATTTATGGTTCGATGCGAAGCTTGGAAATGCGAGCGGAAAGAGTTTCAAAAAAGACGATGAACGGCTCCGGAAAAGAGGTCACAAACCATATTCATCTGGATGATATCACAAGTGCGATTGCATTTTGTGTGGAGAATCGGCTAAGTGGAGTTTACAACCTGGTCAATGACGATCACCCGAGTCGAGAGCTGCTGTATAGCACATTATGCAAGAAAATGCACCTTCCGCCTCCTGTCTGGGAAGGGGGCGACACGTGCTCTACAAATGCAACTGTTTCAAATGCGAAAATAAAAAAAGCGGGGTATCTTTTCAAGCAGCCGCATGTCTCTTTCTAGTTGAGATCCCAGCCGTTTTTTATTAGCTGATTTTTGAGGCGAAGCACGGCAATTTCTTTAGCTTTGGCTTCAATATCAATCGTTAAGGGATCTATCTCTTTCCATTCTTTTGGCATATCTTGCGGATCGATAAAGTCGTGATGCAGTCTAGGAGTTAAACCTCTCCATCCATTTTTCGGACTTGATAGATGAAACAGAGGCTCTCGGTTCCAGGTCTCCAGCGCCTTTTTAGTGGCTTGCTCAATGGTGAGTCTATCTGGCAAGCAGCGATGGTGATGAACATCATAGACAAGTGGAATATTTAGCTCCTTGCAAAGAGGAATTAAATCGCTTGGTGTAAAAGTTTTGTCGTCATTTTCTACTGTCAATCGCTTTTGAACCTCATCTGAAAGTCGTTTGAAGTTTTGAGCAAAACGCTGAATCGCAGCAGCCTTATCACCATAGCCTCCCCCGCCGTGGATATTAATGACATCGGCGCCAAGAAGCTTTGCAAGATATCCATGGTACTCAAGGTCTGCAATCGATTTTTCTACCACGTCTTCTTTAGGAGAGTTCAAGACTACGTACTGATCGGGATGAAAAGACAGGCGAATGTTACGATCGCGGGAGAGTTGTTTGATCTTTTGAAAGTGCGTTTTAAGACAATCGATATTCGGAAGATCCTCAAGAGTGTAGCCCCATTCGGGATGGGTATAGATGGGCAAAAGTCCGCTATTAATCCGAAAGGCTCCGATTCCGTTATTGGCGCAATACTGTATGGCGAGATAGAGGTTCTGCAGGTTGCTCTCAATAATGGGGGCAAGATATTCTAGGCGACTTGAGCCTTGCTCCTCAATCTTTGAGAGATAACGAGCGGTTGTGGTGCGAAAGCAAATGGGCTCTTCAATAAAGAGGCAGCATAATCCGACTCTTTGCATTATAAATTACGCCAAAAATTCGGCACTAAAATCGCAAGAACCACTAGGAACTCGAGTCGTCCGAGAATCATCAAGAAGCAAGAAAAGATGAGGCTAAAATCCGATAAAAAGGCGCATGAGTGCATGGGGGATGCCATGCGAAACCCAATTCCGATATTGTTAACAAACAGGCTGGAAAGGGAAAGAGAGGTCTCCGGGTCCACCCCATCGATACAAAAGATAAAGGTCGAGAAAACCGCAACCGCAATTGCTATTAAAAAAAAGTTAAGAACAGTTGTAATTGCTCTTTTGTCCACTTCGCGATTGCCGATCCGAAATGTCTGGACAGTCTCGGGTTGAAAAAGGGTTTCTGCGTGGTTTTGTCCGATGCGAAAGAGCATGTAATGGCGAATGACCTTAAATCCACCGGATGTGGATCCGGACATACCGCCGACATACATAAGAATCAATAAGAGCACCTGTACGGCATATGGCCATCGATCATAATCAACTGTAGTATATCCTGTTGTTGTCATCACACTGACCACTTGAAAAAATCCGTATCGGATCGCCTCAGGCACCGAGTAGACCCCTTCTGTCATTCCGGTGGTTAAGACCTTTGTGCGGCCAATGATAAACCACGAGGCAAATCCACCACCTAGAAGGAGGAGAATGATATAGAGAAAAAACTCAGGCTCAAAAAATCGATAGAATTTCCCCTGTAAAGCATAGAAATACAGCGCGTAATTGACGCCTCCTAAGAACATAAAGGTCATGATCACCCATTCGGTCATAGGGTTTGCAAAGTACCCAATACTTCCGTTAACCGGGGTGAATCCACCTGTTGAAGCGTTTGTAAATGTAATCGTGACTGCTTGAAAAAGAGACATCTCCCCATCGGTCCATAACAAAATCACAACCTCTAGTAGAGAGAGTCCAACGTAAATCTTCCAGAGCCGAAGGGCAGTCTCTTTAATGCGTGGGGTCAAGCTCTCTTGCAATGGACCTGGTACTTCAGATCGAAACAGCATCTTGCCTCCGACTCCAAGCGCGGGAAGAATGGCGACAAATAAAACAACAATCCCCATGCCTCCAAACCACTGGGTCATTCCCCTCCAGAACAAAAGCGCTCGGCTGACTGCATCCATTCCCTCGAATAAAATATTGCCATCTTGATCTCGTACGGGGCTAATAGTACCGTAGTAAGAGTAATGCACGGGGCTCACTCCGCAAAATTCGATTTCATAGGGCACTTCCTGTCCTGTGGGATCGAACTTTTTCGCCTGCAGCGTCGTCGCACCTGTTGTGGAGAACCCGGAGGTCGCTTCAAAGAGCGCTATAAAAGGATTTTCCAAGGTCCCGCTTGTATAAAAGGGAACAGCTGCAATCAAGGGAGTTAAAACCCAGATGGCGACAACAATCGTAATCCCCTCTCTTCGATAGAGATGTCCCCCGGCAGATCTCCCGAAAAAATAAAAAAGAGAGCCCATTCCAAGTGCTAAAGCGATCGTATAGATAAAGTCAATTGTGGTGTGGGGCTGTGGATGCAAAAGAGGGTCGGAAATAAATTGAAAATACGCGGCCAACCCAAATGGTATCAAAAGAACAAGTGCGATGCCAAAGAGATAGTAGCCTAAAACTTTTGATATTTCACGATAGTACATTTAAAAAATCGCCTCGACTTCACTCACATGTTTGGGATCGGTAATAATAATTACAGTGTCACCCGGGGAGATGATACGGCTGCCATGTGCGACCATGACACGGCCTCGGCTCTCGATCATCGAAATTAACATATTTTTCGGAAATAACGGACCGAGCTCGGCAAGAGGAATCCCGGTTAGCTTAGAGCGATTGGAGACGACAACTTCAATCACCTCGGCTTTATCCGGGTACAGTGTGACAAGCGAGGAGACTGTTCCGGACATGACTTGCGTGTTTACGTAGTTTGCAATCGTGACTCTTGGGAATATATTAAAATCGATGCCATTTTCTTTGGCAACTGTCGCAAAGCTCGGATTAGAAAGTGTGGTGATGACCTGATCGACTCCAAGCTTTTTTCCAAAAAGAGCGGAGACAAGATTTGCCTCATCGCTTTCTGTACATGCAACAAAGACATCTGCATCGCCCACCTTCTCAGCTCGAAAATAATCGAGGTCAGTCCCGCTATGATGCAAAATGGTTGTATTGGGAAGCCGCTCCGATAGCCAGTGGCAGCGATGATAATCCTTTTCAATAATCCGAGTGTCAACATTTCTTTCATCCAGGAGCTTGGCAAGGTTCATCGCGACTAAAGAACCGCCGATGATTACAGCTTTTTTTATGGATTTCTTTTCTATTCCCAAATAGTGATGCAGATCCATCATTATCTCTGACTCACCGATAAATGTCACCTCATCTCCCTTCTGGAGGGTATCACTTCCACGGGGAAAAATCATACTTTGCTTTTTTCCGGTGCTGCGGGCAATCACTCCGACCATGATCCCCTTTGGAAGGTCGAGCTCTTTTAACGAGATCTCAGATTTGCGCCAAGTACTTGGGATTTTAAATGTCGTCAGCTGCACTCCCCCATGAGCAAAATAATTGATTTGAAACGTTCCAGGGGCGTCGATAAACTTCAAGATCTCATTGGAGACAAGTACTTCCGGCCCGATGAAGTGGTCGACATTAAAAATACTGCCGAAGTCCAAGCGAAGTTTGTTAAGAAATCTATTATCCCGTACGCGGGCGATCGTATTTGGATAGCCGAGATGTTTTGCGATCGAGCAGGAGACAAAATTCACTTCATCATTATTTGTGAGCGCAATTAAGTACTCAGGCGAGAGATCAAGCAAATCATCCAGTAGCTCCCAGTCAGTGCCGGAGCCTTTCCGTACTGCGACATCGATATCCCAAGTGGCAAGCTCAAGTTTTTGGGGGTCATTATCAATTAAAATGACATTGTGTTCGTTTTCAGACAGCGTCTTTGCCACAAATCTGCCGATGCCCCCGGCACCAATAATGATAATATTCATATGACTGCAATCAATTATTTTAATTGCGATCCTATCGAATCTTGAAATATAGGGCAAAAGAATGCTTCTAGTTTAAAAACTTTCTCTTTGGTAAAGTTTTGGAAAAAAGGCTTCAAAATGAATAAAGAGATCCCTGTTTTTATTTTATGCGGCGGACTTGGGACGCGGATTAAAGAAGAGACGGAATTTCGACCCAAACCGATGGTGCCGATCGGCAACTATCCGATTCTTTGGCACGTGATGCGAAGCTACCACGCCTATGGCTTTCGAAAATTTATCATCTGCGCGGGTTTTAGAGCCGAGGTCATTAAATCCTATTTTTTGAACTACGCCGCCCACAACAGCGACTTCACGGTGAATCTCAAGAATAACCATTTAAAAGTCCATTCGATCGACCATGATGAAGATTGGGAAGTCACTGTCGCAGACACAGGGATTGAGACGATGACAGGGGCAAGACTTGCGATTGCCGCAGATAAATATTTACAAGACGCTACCCACGCCGCAGTCACTTACGGCGATGGCCTTTGCAATGCCAATTTAAGTGCAGAGATGGAATTTCACCTCTCGCACGGAAAAATCGGCACGGTTCTAGGTGTCAATCCCCCCTCTCGATTTGGAGAGATTGTCTTAAATGGCAACGAAGTCATGCAATTTGATGAGAAACCCGAATTTAAAGACAAGTGGATCAACGGAGGGTATTTTTTCTTTGAGCGCTCATTTTTTTCTCGCTATCTTTCAGAAGACCCATCCTGTGTACTTGAAAAGGAGCCGTTAAGCCGCCTTGCTTTAGATCATCAGCTGAACCTTTTTAAGCACGCCGGCTTCTGGGCATGCATGGACACCCAGCGCGACCGCGATCAGTTAAATCATTTATGGGAAAGCGGCAATGCCCCATGGGCTCCGACGTTTCCCCCTATCAAAGAAAAGGTTATGTGTGAGCTATAGAGGAAAAACCGTTCTTGTGACCGGGCATACCGGCTTTAAAGGATCTTGGCTTTCGCTTTGGCTACTTTCCATGGGAGCAAAAGTGGTTGGATATAGCCTCCCCCCTTCCACAAAACCTAGCCTATTTGAATTGATACAGTTAGGTGATGAGATTCTCGACATTCGAGGAGATATTCGCGATATTTCCAAGCTAGAAGAGACAATACATTCCAGCCGACCCGAGCTGATCTTTCACCTTGCGGCTCAACCGATCGTCTTAGATTCTTTCAAAAAGCCGAAAGAGACATTCGACATTAATGCCTCAGGTACTGTTAACCTTCTCGAAGCGGCAAGAAACAGTCCCTCTGTCAGAGGCGTCGTTGTCGTTACGACGGATAAATGCTACGACAATAAAGGCTCAATTTTTGGATATCGAGAGCATGATCATCTGGGGGGATCCGATCCCTATAGCGCAAGTAAAGCGATGGCAGAACTTGCGGCCGGCGCCTATAGAAGTAGCTTTAAAACGCCCCTTATTGCAACCGCAAGAGCCGGAAATGTGATCGGCGGAGGAGACTATTCACCCTATAGACTCCTTCCCGACTCTGTGAAGGCGCTCATAAAAAAAGAGCCGATTGAGGTTCGCAACCCAAAAAGCGTGCGCCCTTGGCTGCACGTTCTGGACTCTCTTAGCGGCTATTTAACGCTTGGAAAGAGACTGCTTGCCGATGACGCTTTTTACGCCCAGCCCTGGAACTTCGGACCGAAAGAGCAAGTGGGCATCACAACTGCTCAAGTCGTTGAAAAAACGATAGAAAAATGGGGAGAGGGCAGATGGGTCGATACCGGCTCAACCTCTGCACCCAAAGAGATGCCTACTTTAAAATTAAATTGGGAAAAGGCGGCCCACTATCTACGCTGGGAGCCTAAATACTCTTGGGAAGAGGCTGTTGAAAAAACGGTCTCATGGTATAAAGCCATCTACGAAGATAAAAGCGCGCAAGAGACGTGTTTAAACCAGATAAAAGAATATGAAATTTGAAAAAGCCCCCTTGGAAGGCGCATTTTTAATCGATCTCGACACACACGGCGATGAACGCGGCTTTTTTGCGCGACTTTTTTGCAGAGAGGAGTTTGCCAAACGCGGCCTTAAATCCGAAGTCTTCCAGGCAAACGACTCGTACAGCGCAAAAAAAGGCACCCTTAGAGGCATGCACTACCAGATCCCCCCGTTTGCCGAAACAAAACTTGTCAGGTGCATCGCCGGTGAAATTTACGATGTGATCATCGATATCAGACCGGATTCAGCAACCTACAAGCAAAGCTTTGGTGCGAAGCTCACTCAAGAAAACCGCCGCATGATGTTTGTGCCGGAAGGGTTTGCGCACGGATTTTTAACTCTGACAGATCACTCTGAGGTGATCTATCTTGTTACCGCCCCCTACTCTAAAGAGCATGAGCGAGGCATTCGATGGAACGATCCAAGCTTTTCTATTCAGTGGCCGGAGCTTCCGCTCATTGTCTCTGAAAAAGACCAAAACCACCCCGATTTTCTATGAAGATTCTATTTACCGGCGCAAGTTCTTTTACCGGGATGTGGTTTGTCAAGGCGCTTAAGGCAGCGGGTCATACAGTCACCGCCACTTTCCGAAGAAGAGAGTACTCCGGCATGCGGCAAGAGCGGATTGCGATTGTCAAAGAGCACTGCGATCCGATCTGGGAGTGCGCATTTGGTGATGAGAAATTTATCGACCTTTTAAAAACCGGCTCTTTTGATCTCTTATGCCACCATGGCGCCGATGTTGAAAATTACCGCAGCCCTGACTTTGACTACTTAAAAGCGGCACAAAATAATACACACAATATCAAAAAAGTCCTGGAAACCGGTATTCAAAGGGTGCTTCTCACAGGGTCTGTTTTTGAGCCGGAAGAGGGAACGGGCTCTGCATGCGCAGTCTCTCCTTACGGCCTTTCAAAGGGAATCACCTGCGAAATCTTTCGCTATTGGTGCCACATACTGGATATTCAACTAGGGAAATTTGTCATCCCAAACCCCTACGGCCCCTTTGAAGAGGATCGATTTTCTACCTATCTTGCCAAGACTTGGCTAAAACATGCAGTTGCCGAAGTGAAAACCCCGGAATACATTCGAGACAACATCCACGTCGAACTGCTTGCAAAAGGGTATGCGCTCTTTGCGTGGGAAATGGCGCATACAACAAAAAAATTCGTTAAAAAAAATCCGAGCGGCGCACGTGGCACTCAAGGAGAATTTACGCAAAAGCTCTCTCAAGAGTTTTCAAAACGGTGGGGTCTACCCTGCCACTTTACCCTATGTAAACAAACTCACTTCTTTGAGCCCCTCAAAAGAACCAATACCCATCCATTAGATATCGACTGGAATGAAGCCAAGTCTTTTGATGAGCTTGCAACCTTTTACCAAAAGCGCTATGGAAACTGAAGTCGGCGTTGCCGTGATCACCCACTTTGCCAAAGAGCACCTTCCGCACTGCCTGCCGCCTCTTCTCAACTCAAAACTCCGCCCACGCGTGCTTGTGGTTAACTCCTCTTCTCAAGATGGAACAGTTGAGTGTGCCCTAGAACTTGGCGCAGAGGTCATGGTGATCCCCAGACGAGAATTTAACCACGGCACCACACGGGAATGGGCGCGAAAAAAATTAAATACAAAAATTGTCGCTATGGTGACCCCTGATGCCTACGCAGCTGATGATATGCTCGAAAAGCTCGTCTTGCCGATCCAAAAGAAACAGGCAAGTCTTGCCTACGCAAGGCAGATCCCCCACGATGGCGCCGATTTTTTTGAGCGATTTCCAAGAGAATACAACTACCCGAAAGAGAGCCATATCCGCTCAATTGAAGACGCGGGCAAATGGGGCGCCTATACGAATTTCTGTTCTAATTCCGCCTCTGCCTACCTAAACGCAGCTCTTGATGAGATTGGGGGGTTCCCACACCTGCTTCTTGGAGAAGACGCCTACGCGTGCGCCCGCCTTCTCTTAGCCGGAAAGTCTGTTGCCTATGTGGCAGATGCCGTTGTCAAACACTCGCACACCTACACTCTCAAGCAAGAGTTTCAAAGGGCATTTGATACCGGACTGGGAAGAAAAGAGCTGCAAAGCGTGCTAAAATACGCCGGCAAAGACATCAAGCGCGGCCAGCAATATACTAAATCCCTCATGCAGGCGCTTTGGAAAGAAAATCCAAGTCAAATTCCCTACGCTCTTTTACAAACAAGTGTCAAGGCGCTTGGCTATTTGATCGGCCGTAGATCGACACGTGCGCCGACAAAATTTAAGAAGCTCTGCACCAGCCAAGATTTTTTCTTCTCTTCATAGATCGCATTTTTTTTCCGCAACTGCAATTCCGTATTTCCAAATCCGCCTTTTCAGCGTCAAATGTTGATAAAATGCGCTCATGATGTTGTCTGTCTGCGCACTTTTACGCAAATTCAAAAACTCGCCTATCTTGGAAAAACAAAGGATTGGGATCGACAAATAAAAAAGGCGCCTTGAGGACGGCATGATATTTTTTGTCACATCTTGAAAAGTTGTATCTGTAAATCCATTTGTCTTCAGGCCCAAGAGGAATTCCGAGACAGGAGGGAGAGATCCCACTTTCCAGCCGGAAAGCCATCGATTCAAATCTCTATTCTCTTTTGACTTAAGGGTGCGGTCGGCAAGGAACCCATCGGCAATCACAAGGCGCCCCTTTGGCTTGAGTATTCGGTGCGCCTCTTTGAGAAAATCTGTGAAATTCTCTGCATGGCAAACGCTTTCAATTGCCCAGACCACATCAAAACTTTGATCGGGAAAATCAGTATGGCAAAAATCCATCACCTTAAATTCCGTTTGGTCGCAGACGCCGTGTCCGGCTGCAAATTGTTTTGCTTTTTCGACCTGATGCGAGGATAACGTAATACCGGTCACGCGGCAATTATATCTCTTTGCAAGATAAATACTGCTTCCACCCACCCCGCATCCGGCATCGAGCACGTGATCGTTCGAGGTCACTTTCGCAAGTTCGGAAAGAATCTGATTTTCTCGATTTAAAGCCTCGGGAAGTGTGCGCGTTGTATGATCCCAAAATCCCGCATGCATCGCCATGCTGTCCCCAAGATTCCAAAACCATTTATAATCGCTTTCACAACTATTGTAATAATCGACAATCTCTTTTTGTGTGTATGCCATAGTCGTATAAGGATCGTTTATTTGGATGATATATACAAGAAATTATGAATTGTCAATTTTCATCAAAATCAGGTAAACTTTTCAAAAGTAATAATAAGGAATATACATATTATGGGACACTTTCTATTTACCTCCGAATCTGTAGCAATTGGGCACCCCGATAAAATTGCCGACCAAATTTCCGATGCCATTTTGGATGCGTGCTTAGAACAAGACCCCGACTCTAAAGTCGCATGCGAAACAATGGTCAGCTCCGGACTTGTCATATTAGCCGGAGAGATTACAACGCAAGCAAGAATCAACTACCAAGAAATTGCAAGAGAGACCATCCACAAAATCGGCTATGACGACAGCTCTCTTGGATTTGACTTTCGGTCGTGCGGGGTGATTATCGCCATCAATAAGCAGTCTCCGGACATTGCTCAAGGAGTAGAAGAAGGTGTCGGACGATTTAAAGAGCAAGGCGCCGGTGACCAAGGGATCATGTTCGGTTACGCATCGGACGAGACCGTTGAGTTGATGCCAATGCCAATTATGATGTCGCACAGAATCGTACGGGAACTCTACCACTTAAGAATTTCAGGCAAACTTCCCTACCTAAGACCGGACGCAAAGGCGCAAGTCACCGTTGAGTACGACGAGAACCACATTCCAACTCGCATTCACACAGTCGTTATCTCCACTCAGCACAGCATGGACATTGACAATGAGACCATTGAAAGAGATATGAAGGCGCTGATCCATGAACTTTTCCCGAAAAAAATGCTCGATGAGAACACTCTATACTACATTAATCCGACCGGACGTTTTGTGGTCGGTGGACCAGTAGCCGACTGCGGCCTGACAGGACGCAAAATCATTGTCGACACCTACGGTGGGATGGGACGCCACGGCGGAGGCGCCTTCTCCGGTAAAGACCCCTCAAAAGTCGATCGCTCCGCTTGCTACGCCGCTCGCTATGTCGCAAAGAACATCGTCGCCGCAAAGCTTGCTAAACGGTGCGAAGTGCAACTTAGCTACGCCATTGGTGTTGCCAATCCGCTCTCCATTAAAATCGATACATTCGGAACAGCGACCACAAATGAAGAGCTTCTTTCAAAAGCAATTCACCAAATTTTTGATTTATCACCAAAAGGCATTATTGAAATGCTAGATTTGAAGCGTCCGATTTATCAGAAAACAGCTTTTGGAGGACATTTTGGCCGTGAAGATGAGGAATTCCCTTGGGAAAACACCGATAAGGTCGATGAACTTCTTGATGCGATTAAAAAACTATCGTTTTCATTATCGTGAAAGAGCTGTTGCAAGAACTCCTACTCACTAAGCAAAAATTTCTCAATCAATTTTTTGCTGACTTTCCCCTCGAAAAATTAGAGGAGGCGCTCTCCATTCTTCTGAAGTGTGAAGGCATGGTCATTTTCACGGGAGTCGGAAAAAGCGGGCTTGTCGGAAAAAAAATCGCCCAATCGATGACATCGACAGGAACGCGCGCCTTTTTCCTCTCGCCCACCGACGCCCTTCATGGTGATATCGGCATTGTGAAAGAGGGAGATGTCTTTGTCATCTTGAGTAAAAGCGGAGAGACAGCAGAACTTTTGAACCTAATCCCCTACCTTCGAAGCCGCAATGTCACAATCATCGCTTTTCTCTCCAAGCCAAACAGTCGTCTGGCTAAAGCTGTCGACTGCGCGCTATATCTGCCCCTAGAAAGAGAGCTTTGCCCCTATGACATGGCGCCGACAACATCGACAACAATCCAGACAATTGTCGGCGACATCTTAACAGTCGCCCTTATGCGTCAAAAAGGTGTCACACTTGATCAATATGCACTCTCCCATCCCGCCGGAAACATTGGAAAAAAGGCAACCCTCTCCGTCAACGACCTCATGGTCAAAGGCGATCGCGTTCCCATTTGTTCTAAAGACGACCGCATCATTGAAACCTTAGTCGAACTCTCCAGTAAGCAGTGCGGCTGTCTACTTGTGGTTTCCCCCGAAAATGTTCTACAGGGAATTTTTACAGACGGAGACCTCCGACGCTCACTGCTAAAACATGGGCCGCAGGCTCTTGAAAAACCTGTCGAAGAGTTAATGACGAAAGGCCCGCGCACGATTTCTGAAAACAGCCTCGCTCGCGATGCGATTCGCAAGATGGAAGAAAATCAAAAATGCGCAATTACCGTCATGCCGGTTGTGAATGCAGAGAAAAAACTCACCGGACTAATCAAGCTCCACGACATCTTGCAGGCAGGAATTTAGGCGCTGAAAGCTTCTTTCTGAGAAGTACGGAAAGATCAACTTCCCCTTTTTTGCTTCGACCAAGATACTCTCATCTTCGTAAGAGATTTTGTGAATATCGGACACCGGAAGCAAAATCTTTTTTCTTCCCGAAGCATAAAAGAGCGTCTTCTCCCCCTTATCTTCAACTAAAGTGATCACCGACGGCTTTACCTCAAGCGCAGTAATTTTACGATACGGCACCATTCCAACGCCCATCAATAGCGCACCGATCATAAAATGAAAAAAATTATGGCCGAAAATCCAAAAAAGCGCGCCAATCGCAGCTAGGAAAACGCCCCGTTTCAAAATTTTCTTCTTAGTAGAATGTGTAATTGTGCTAAAAAGTTGTATACGATCCATCATATTTGATACGATGCCCGATATGTCAATATTCATGAACAGAAAATCACTTTACCTGCTCTTTTTTTTCGTGCTTTTTGCCACTAGCATTTTTTGCGAAGTCAAGCAATTTCCGTGGGATCAACCGTCAAATATTAAAATGGCCAAAGAGGCGCTAACCTGGGAAGGATGGGTTACAATCGCGGTTTTTCTTCTAATATTTACAGGACTTGTGACCGAGTTTCGACCCCCGGATATTGTAATGCTAATGGGTACAGGGTTTTTAGTTATTGTAGGAATCTTAACGCCAAACCAGTTTCTCGAAGGGTTTTCAAGCCAAATTCTGATGACCATTGCGATGCTTTGCATCGTTGTCAGAACTTTAGAGGTCAACGGGATCATTGAGAGAGTTGGAAAACAGATCCTGACTAGCTCTAAACTCTTTTGGAAGCAGATTCTCTCTCTATGCGTCCCTGTCTCCTTCTCATCTGCCTTTTTGAACAACACGCCAATTGTCCTTCTAATGACCCCGATTGTGAGAAAATGGGCGCTCAAGAATAAAGATGCCCCCTCAAAATTTTTAATTCCCCTTTCTTATGCCGCCGTGATGGGAGGCGCTTGCACACTGATCGGCAGTTCCACGAATTTAATTGTCTACGGCGCCCTAATGCGAGAAATGCCGGAAGCGGCCTTCTCTTTTTTTGAGCTTGCATGGGTGGGAGTCCCCTGTTGCATTGCCGGCCTTCTCTTTCTTATGCTATTTGGTCAAAAACTTTTACCGGAGCGCATCGATCCGGCCAGTGCCGTCTCTGAAGAAACAAGAGAGTTTACCGGAGAGTTTATGGTCGATGAGGAGAGCCCCATTGCCAATAAAAAAATCAGAGATGTAAGCGGCAGATACTTTCCAAGAGAGATCCTCATACAAATTGAGCGCAATAACGACATCATCGATTCACCGGGACCAGACTTTACCCTCTTTGTGGGTGATCGGCTCGTCTTTGCCGGAGATATCCACCAAATTGCCGAACTTCACGCAATTAAAGGACTCAAATCCATTGCCGATCCCCATTTCTCACTTGATATCAGCTCTTCCCACTTTGCCGAGATCGTCATCCCGACCACCTCCTTTCTTGTCGGGAAGACCCTTCGCCAAATTAATTTTCGAAAAACATACGGAGCCTCCGTTCTTGCTGTCTACAGGCAAGGTTGGCGCGTGATGGGAAATGTGCGCGACATTGTCCTGCACTCAGGCGACACCCTCATGCTACTTTCCGGGGAGCCTTGGAGCGAGGCAAAATTTAATAATAAAGACTTTTACTATATCCGCCACCATGAAAAGCTGATGGTCTTTCACCCTGTGAGAGCCCTCTTTGTTCTTTCCGTACTTGGAGGAATGATTGTGGCCGCAGCAATGGGGATACCCATTTTAATTGCCAGCATGATAGCTGTTTTTGCCCTGCTCGTCACCCGCTCCATCAATCTAAGAGAGGCGCAAAACAGCGTCATTTGGAACGTTCTCCTTCTCATCGGCTGCTCATTTGCACTGGCCCGCGCAATGGAAACAACCGGCGTTGCAAGCTATTTTGCTCAGATCGTCCTTTCCATCGTTGGAACCAACCCCTATATGCTGATCGGTGGGATTTTGTTGATCACAATTTTATCCACCGAATTTATGACAAATAACGCAACAGCGCTCATTCTTTTTCCCATTGCATTTCAAACCGCCGGACTTGCAGGCTACACCTCTCCAATGGCCATAAAGGCAGTCGGGATTGCCGTTGCCATTGGCGCCTCTTGCGGTTATGCGATCCCGACCGGCTATCAAACGCATATGATTGTGTATGGTCCCGGGGGGTACCAATTCACCGATTTCATTAAAACCGGGATTTGGATGGACCTCATCTTTTTAACGATAGCCACTTTCCTTATCCCAAAGCTATGGCCTTTAATCTAAAATCGTATAAGATAAAGGGCAAAAAATGAGATTTGAATAGGCCATACATGAAACGATCCTACTACCTCCTACTTTTCTACGCCGTTCTCGTTTTTGGTTTTTCCTATCTCATCTCTACTATTTGCGGTGAACTGAACTGTTTCCCGCAGCAAAGCCCTTTGATCATCGATGTTGAGGGGTACGGCGACGATCATCTTCAGGGAGCTGTCAATATCTTAGATTATCGACTCCATTTGCAGCCGTTTAATTTAGTTGCCCTCATTATTTTTGTTCTGGCCATTTTGCACACCTTTTTTGCCCATCAATTCACCCTTTGGTCTCAAAATAGGCGCGAAAAAAACATTCAAGAGAAAAAGCGCATTGTCGATACCTTCGACGTCGAAGTCCTGCGATTTTTAGGCGAAGTAGAAGTTGTATTTGGTATTTGGGTGATCCCGTTAATGGCTGCCATTACCTATTTTTATAATTGGCAATCCGCTGTTCATTACATAGAGACCAGAAGTTATATCGAGCCGATATTTGTCGTTGTAATCATGACCCTTGCCTCCACAAAGCCCATCATAACGCTTGCAGAAGACTGCTGCCAATTTGTCGCCAAACTAAGCGGCGGTACCATCCGTTCTTGGTGGTGGGTGCTACTGATCTTAGGCCCTCTTTCCGGCTCCTTGATTACAGAGCCCGGAGCTATGACCATTTCAGCTGTTTTACTCGCCAAACAATTCTATGACCACAAGCCCTCGACAAAACTAGGCTACGCAACCCTTGGACTCCTCTTCACAAACATCTCCGTCGGCGGCGTCTTCACTAACTTTGCAGCACCCCCTGTACTTATGGTCAGTCAAGTCTGGGAATGGGATACCCCCTATATGTTCTTCCACTTCGGATGGAAATCCCTCCTTGGTATGCTACTTTCCACCAGTCTCTACTTTTTTGTCTTCCGCAAAGAGTTCAATGAAATGGAGCAAAAGCGACAGCTGCACCATCGCGAGAATGAACTCAGAGATAAAAACGACCTCTCCACCCCGCTATGGATTAATGTAATGCACGTTTTATTCATGGCATGGACAGTTGTCAATGCGCACCACCCGATTATCTTCATCGGCTCTTTTTTACTCTTCATCGGATTTTACCAAGCCACAAGACCGTATCAAAGCCACCTTTCCCTACGTACGCCCATACTGGTCGGATTCTTTTTGGCCGGGCTTGTCATTCATGGAAGTTTGCAGGGATGGTGGATTGAGCCACTACTTAGCAGCGTCAGCGAGGGAACCCTTCTCTTTCTCTCTATGTTCCTCACCTCCTTCAATGACAACGCCGAAATTACCTTCCTAGCGACGCTCATTCCGCAATTCTCAGATACGATGAAATACTCAGTCTTAGCCGGAGCAGTAACTGGCGGCGGCCTTACCGTCATTGCCAACGCCCCGAACCCTTCCGGCCAGGCGATCCTTGGAAAATATTTCCATGGGGGCATTTCAGCCACCGGCCTTTTAATCGGAGCCCTTATCCCCGCTTTAATTACAACGTTCTCATTCTATTTATTTCGAGCCATCTAACCCTTAGATGAAATAAAATAAAAAAAATTGTATAATGAAATTTATAAAGAAATTTTAAATGTAGTCGCATATGGAAAAACAAAGATTAATCCTCATTGAGGATGAAGAGGACATTGCAGCATTAATTAAATTGCAAGCTGAGATCTCCGGTTTCAAGCTCCACGTCGAAACAGACGGCCTTAACGGATTTACCGCCATCAAAAGAGAGAAGCCCGACCTAGTCATACTCGATATCATGCTACCCGGGCAAAGCGGCCTTGATGTCTGCCGAAAAGTGAAAAACGATCCAGATCTCAAACACATTCCCATTATCATGATATCTGCTCGATCAGAAGAGATGGACATTGTTCTCGGCCTTGAACTCGGAGCTGACGATTATGTGACCAAACCTTTCTCCCCAAAGATCCTTTTTTCACGCATTCGAGCCGTCATGCGCCGAGGTCAAGAAGAAGAGCATATCGATAAAGTTCTTGCATTTGGCGACTTTTCCCTCGACGTTACCAAATATGTGCTCACTAAAAGAGGAGAGCCTGTCAGCCTGACCCTCTCAGAGTTTGGCATTATTCGACGCCTACTTGCCAACCGCGGAAAAGTCATGACCCGAAATCAACTCCTCGATGATGTCCAAAATGACGAGGCATTTATTGTCGATCGAAACATCGATGTTCATATCGCCTCTCTTCGAAAAAAGCTCGGCCCTAACTTCAAATGGATCGAGACCGTTCGAGGCGTTGGGTATCGCTTGAAAGAAGAGTAGTATTGAAGCAAAGACGCCACTACTAAAATTGAAATCTGACCCACATATAATTATTGCCTTAAGATAAGATCTTATAGAGAGTCTCTCAACACAAGCGTAAATTCATTAATATCCACTCAGATCAGCTTTTGAGTCTTTTTTTCTGATTTCTCAGATAGAGTTTTTTCCAAATGAATATTTGACAAACAGCCCTTAACGGTTTATATAATCCATTTAATACAAATTTGTTTTTGGAAAAATCAGGTCTAAATTTCTGTTCCCCATTTGCTACCAAGACATGATAACTCCAAAATCGCTACAAAAAAGAAGATTCTATGAAGTTAAAGACGTTACTATCGGCATTTTTTATCCTCTTTTCAGGGATATCCCAGCCTCTTTTTTCAGCTCCTACAGTTGAAGACCTCTCCCCTTACTTTGGACCCGCAAGATCATCTTCCACATCCGTCACTATAACAGGAAGCGGATTCTGGGATATTAACGATGACCCAATTGTAACAGAAGTGCTTTTTGGCGATATTCCGGCAAGTAGCTTCACAGTGGTTTCAGATACGCAAATTACAGTCAACACTCCTCTTCATGTGCCCGGTGCTGTATTTGTTCAAGTGACAGTTGAAGATCCTATGGGAGTATTTGAGAGCAACGTGAAACGAGATGATCACATGGATCACTTTGTTTTTCAGGGATTTAGCTTTCTTAATATTAATATGGGGGGGGAAGGAATTGCAGTAATTGATACCGCAACCAATTTCACTGAACCAGTCAACCCACTGGATCCAACATCTCCAGATTTATCATCTATATTTTCATCACCAGATGGACAATATTCAATTTCAACTAGAGAAAGCACCGATAACTTACCGCAGGTCAATATCGGACCCCTAACAGATACATATCCATATGAGACTACGTTTACAAACGGTGAAACCTTTAAAGCTATTACGATCTCTCTAGATGGAAATACCGCTTACTTGTTAAATGAGTCTACCCCTTTCAATCCATCAGCCATTGCCTTAGACTTAAAGAACCAAACATATCAAACCATTTCTCTGACAGAAGAAGTAGATGAAAAACTTCCGGTAATTCCCGCAATTTCCCCTACTGAGCCAAAACTCTTTGCAGTCTATGCGGTAAGCAACACCCCTATTATTTATGTTGTGAATACTGATAATTATAACGATGTTGAAGAAATATTATTTGCACCTAGTTTAGGTTCTCCTACTGCATTCGCATTAAATTCGGACGGTTCTAAAGCAGTGCTTGTTTTAGATAGTGGAACCATTTTTATCATAAATACAGCCAACTATCTGGATGTTTCGGAAGTTACAGTAGGAGGCGACCCCATCGGGGTTGTAATCGCTTCAGATAATCAAGCTTATGTTCCATGTCAAGGGAGTGCATCTGTATTTGCAATCGACTTAGATGGTGTTGAATCACCTGTTGAAATCCAAATGACTGACTCATTCGTGCCACAATCTGCAACATGCACCCCTAATGGGTCTAAAGTTTTTGTTGGCTGTCGTCCACCGGATGGCAGTGATCGAGACTTTGTACCTCTTAAAGTTTTTCAGATCAATACAGTAAACAACTATTCGCTTTCAAGTTTTAATGTTGGTTCACTTAGTGATTTTAATAAGGAATTTGATTTTATTCGCGGGATGGTTGTTAATCCAAACGGAGTTGGGGGCTATTTTGCCTTGGCAAATACTGCTGACGACAGATCAAATTTTTACTTTTTCTCTGTAAACGCCTTCCCTTCTTCCAGTGTAAATCCGTTACCTCCAGGCAACTACCCAAACCTCAGTAATCGATTACTTAGACAAGCAAGTACATTAACGATAACTCCGAATCAAGCCCCTTTGTCAAGGTTGAGCATTTCAGGTGAGATGCCAATTAGGACCGGGGTTACATACACTTTTGATGGTACAGACTCGGTATCTCCTACATTTAATATTACAGATTATGAATGGGTTTTTTCAGATGAGAGTATCACTGTTGATCCAACTGCAAATGATGGGATTAAGGAAGTTACTTTTACAGAGCCTGGCACATATAGTGTTTCATTAACAGTAACGAATACACTTGGGGTCTCAACAGAACAAACTTTCTTAGTAAATAGCTGTATAAATATTGATAACAAATTCAACGTCACATCTCTCACAAATAATGGCGGCGAGACTGCTGCTTTATCAATGGAAATCGATGTTGAACAAACCCCTCCATCAGCACCACAAAACTTAATAGCAACACCCGACAGAAATGAAAACGGCTACCTTGTCACACTGGATTGGGATGCGCCTGAGACTGGCAGTCCGGATCTCTACAAGATATTTAGAGACGATGGTGTAAGCAATACAGAAATAGGCACTTCAGCCACTTTAAATTACATAGACGATACCGTTGTCCTAGGTGAAACCTATGACTACACAGTAGTTGCAGTTCAAAACGATGTAGATTCCGTCCCTTCAGATCCAGCAATTGTGACTATCGATCCAATCGCACCGTCCGCCCCTCAAAACTTAGAGGGAATCTCCTCCAGAGAACCCAACGGCGACTACATCGTCTCACTCACATGGACAGCACCGGAAACAGGAGCACCCGATAGTTACAGAATCTTGAGAGATAGTGTTGAGATTGGTACAACAACTACTGCTACTGAATTTGAAGATACTAATGTCGTTGTCAATGGCGTGTATGACTACGAAGTCATCGCTGTAGAAGAGGGACTCGATTCAACGCCTGCGACTGATATGGTCACCGTTAATGCAGAAGCTCCTTCCGCTCCTCAGAATTTAAACGGAGTCTCCTCCAGAGAACAGAACGGAGACTACCTCGTTACACTCACATGGACTGCACCGGAAACAGGAGCACCCGACAGCTACAGAATCTTAAGAGACAGTGTCGAGATCGGTACAACAACCACTGCTACCGAGTTTGAAGATACTAATGTCGTTGTCAATGGCGTGTATGACTACGAAGTCATCGCTGTAGAAGAGGGACTCGATTCAGCGCCTGCAACTAATGAAGTCACTGTTCAGCCGGAAGCGCCTTCTGCTCCTCAAAACTTAAGCGGAGTCTCCTCCAGAGAACAGAACGGTGACTACCTCGTCA
>JBBDJA010000017.1:0-99454 GCA_040880105.1 Waddliaceae bacterium
TTTTATAATCATTATAACTGAAATCACCAGATGGAATTTGACTATAGCCACCCACCTTTCTCATATTAACACCTATACTAAACTAAATACTTTCCTTAATTATAGCATAATTATTAAATTAATTATTTAATAGTAAATAAAATGAAAAATATTAATGCAATTTAATGAAATAGAGTTATTTAGGTACCTCTAACCAAACTCAGGTTAATTAAATTTTGACTGAATTTTTTCTAAAATTCAAAAACAACCGAACTTAACTACTTGATAGTTAATTGAGTGCGTTTTTCTCGAATTCCCTTGGAAAAGGCACAAAATTTAATAAGCTGCGTTAGTCAGAGATTCCTTTGAGTAAGGGATATCTAGCTTAAATTAAGAATAGTCACTCAGTAGAGGGCATTTCAAACTATTTTTCTGGTCATTTAGATGCTCTTCTTCAGGGAGTTCTTCAACCACTATAGGCTTTAAGGATAAGTAGGTCAGTACTTGATCGATTTGTGTGGCGTAGTACCTTGTTTGGGCGTCTTTAGATTGCAATGATTGCTGCATGCAGTCATTAACTTTATGTAAGTTATAAATATCTAAATGCGAGAGGAGGTCGGTTAAAATGGCAGTATATTCTTGAGCTGTGATTCCTGCTCCATTTTTTAAAATATGCTCTCTTTCCAGTTTAGTTTGAAGTTGATAGGGAAACCTTGCGATTAACTCAAAAATCTTTTTGGGCGCCTCTACACCTTCAATACGCTGTTTGAACTCATCGTTAAATTTTTCAAGTATATTGTTAATTCTTTCAAAGTAGGCATTTTTTTTAAGTTTTAGCTCTAGTTCCTTTGACTCTTTTGACCAAGACTTAGAGACTTTTATGCTTTTTTGCTGAATTTCCATTAAACGGCACACTTTAAATACGAAATTTCGATAAAAATCTGTATTTTTTAATGAGGAATTTTCCGCACTTACAATCAACTCCTTGCTTTTTTCAACTGTACAGGAAGTAAGTCTTATCTGTTGATCAAGGTGCTTTAATCTTGTCGCAGTCTCTTTGAACTTTAAAAATTGATACTTTCTTTTGAGGTTGTTAAGACTTGATTCGGGAAGAAACCCTTCTTCCTCAGGAATCGTCAGTAGTGGACATATATCTTCAAAAGTTAAGGCTCTTAATTCATTTACTTGCATCTCTTTCAACACCCATTGTATTAACATCAGGTATTACTAGACTAAAAGTTTAGATGCAAGAATTTATTTTAAAACCACTTAGCTAACGACACTTCCTAGAGGCTGCGTCTCAATTTCAAGAATTTCTAAACTGTTTCCGTCCCCGGCGCAAAGAAGCATACCTTGACTCTCTACTCCAGCTAATTTAGCCGGTTTTAGATTAGCAAGGAGAACAACTTTTTTTCCGATCAATTCTTCAGGTGTATAGTTTTTCTGAATTCCAGCAACGACTTGTCTTGTTTCAAATCCAAGGTCACAGGTGACTTTTAATAGCTTTTTACTCTTAGGAACAGGCTCAGCATGAGAAATTTTTGCAACGCGGAAGTCAAGTTTATCAAAATCGGGGTATTCGATAAGATCTTTTAATGGCTCCGGGTTTTCAAGCATAGTCTCTTCTTTATGGTTCATGGGCTTTTCCTTCTCTTTTGGCTTAAGTTTATCGATTTCTGTTTGAATTTGGCTGTCTTCTATTTTTTGAAAAAGAATCTGAGGTTCTCGCAGGGATTGGCCGGGTGTAAGCGTACTTTCTCTGATTGTATCCCAGCTTAATTTCTCAAGCTGCCCATTCTCGCCTATCATTTCCCAGATCTTTTGAGCTGTCTCCGGGATAATCGGTGAGGTGACAAGCGCAAGGCGTTTAATGCATTCTAAACAAAGCGCAATGGTCGTTGGCATGGTCTCCCCTTTCTTCCAAGGAGTATTGTTATCAAAGTACGTATTTCCTAGCTGGGCAAGCTCCATAATATCATGACAAGCTCGTCGAAGAGAAAATCTACGATAGTCAGCTTCAATTTTGCAAACGATCCGATCCATCTCTTGCCTGAACTTCTCATCTTCCGGTCTTAGATTACATGCGGGTACTTTGCCCTCGCACTGCCTATTTGCAAAAACCATGACACGATTGACAAGGTTGCCGAGTTTTCCGAGAAGCTCGCTATTGCATCGTCTTTGGAAGTCCTTCCAGGTAAACTCAGAATCTTGTGTCTCAGGCGCATTGGCTGCAATCACATAACGAATCTGGTCGCTGCTGTAATTTAAGAAAAACTCTTTAAAATCGATATACCAACCATCGGACTTACTAAATTGACGCCCCTCTAGCATAAGGAATTCATTTGCCGGCAGTTCATCGACAAGTTTATAGGGCAATTTTTGCCCCATTGTCATTGCCGGAAAAATGACGGCATGAAAAGGAATATTGTCCTTTCCAATAAAATGTACCAATTTTGTTTCAGGATCGCACCAGTACTCTTTCCAACGCTCGGACCACTCCATTGCAGCAGATATATAACCTATAGGAGCATCAAACCACACATAGAGCACTTTCCCTTCCGTATTGGGCAAGGGCACAGGGATACCCCACTCAGAATCTCTCGTAATGGCTCTTGGACGCAGCTTTTTTATATACTCATGGACAAAATTCACAACATTGGGTTTCCACTCCTTTGTTTTAAGCCAATCTAAAAGCCGGTCTTTAAACATATCCAGTTTTAAAAACCAATGCTTTGTCGCCTTAAGAACAAGGGGAGAGTTTGTAAGTTTGGATCTTGGGTGGATCAGATCGGTTGCCTCGAAGCTGGCACTGCATTTTGGGCATTCATCCCCACGGGCACTTTCAAATCCACATGAAGGACAAACACCTATCACATAACGATCTGCAAGAAAACGCTTTTCAGTTTCCGAGTAGAGTTGATCGGTGATCTTTTCCTCAATGTAACCGTTTTCTAGTAAATCGAGAAAGAATCTCTGGACTGGCTCTTTATGGCCATCCCAAGTTGTACGCGAGTAATGATCAAACGAAAAATTCAACTGCTCAAAGAGCTCTTTATTCATCTGGTGAAAGATATCCACGTGCGCTTTGGGAGTGCGGCCAGCAATTTCAGCACTGAGGGTGATGGCGACACCGTATTCATCAGAGCCGGAAAGATAGAGGACATCATCTCCTTTTAACCGACAAAAGCGCGCGTAGCAGTCTCCGGGTAGATAGGCACCTGCAATGTGACCAAAATGGAGCGGGCCGTTAGCGTAAGGTAGGGCAGATGTAATTAATATTTTACTCATTATAGTCCTTAAAAAAGAGTGGTCTTAACGTCTCTCTTCTTTATCTAGTTGGTTTATATCCGGCCTATACTCTCGGAGCGGCTTTTGAACAATCAAGACTTCAACTTCTGTATCAGGGACAACTTGCCACCC
The DNA here is from genome assembly GCA_040880105.1 of Waddliaceae bacterium. GTDB lineage: Bacteria > Chlamydiota > Chlamydiia > Chlamydiales > SLOH01 > SLOH01. Next base: position 3,400 of record JBBDJA010000017.1, read on the forward strand.
CATGATGATGTTACTCTCCAAATCGACGTAAAGTGGACCCGGTTTTGCGGAAATATAAGGTTCTGTAATCGCCAACGGGGATGGGTTCGGGCAAGATTTTTCTGTTTGGAATCCTTCTAAAGATCCATGCTTATCTTCTATTAAAAGTTTCTGATCCGCAGCTAAACTTCCCCAAGAGACCCAATTTCCCGGATGGCGCTTCTTCAAAAAACTCCAGTCGACTCTGATTGTCTCCCAAAACGTAATGCAGTTAGGGAAGATTCTTCCAGTCGGTCGACAAAATGCTGCCATATCTAAATCAATGATTTGATTGTGATACTCATATCGTTTAAACAAAAACTGATAAACTTTTTCTTTTGTTAAATAATGCAGTTCTCTTGCGCGTCTTAATGGCTTTTTAGTATAAGGTGAAAGCGCGCCTTTTAACTCGCGCTCAGCCCAAAGATTAAAAAGAAAATAAACAAAAAGCGCTGATATAACCAAAAAAATGGCGACAAGAAACGCGGCAATCTCGCCCTGAGTGACTGCAATCATTTTCCCTTACGCTTCTATTCTTCTGTTTGATCCAGCTCTCCATTCAAAGAAAAGCGCTCGCTTAACGCCTCGTCAAGAACATCGAGGACCGGATTTTCGTGATGACTTCGACTCTCTTCTCTACCGGATCTCAAATTGTGCTGCACTTTTTTTATTAAAGCGTTCACAAGTTGAAATTGATTCGTCGCCTTCTCTCTTAACCGTTCATTCGTTAAGTATTTTTCTACTTCGCTCATTATTGTCTCCCTTCTAAAGTGAGGATTTTTTTAAGTTCTTGATACGCAACTTCTAGATCGTCATTGACGATATAATAGTCATACTCGCTTGCGAGTTTAAGTTCATGTTTTGCCAATTTGAGGCGTTTTTGAATAGCCTCTTCCTCTTCGGTCTCTCTTCCTCGAAGGCGCCTTTCCAGCTCTTCAAGCGAGGGGGGTTGTATAAAAATCAAAACAGCGTCGGTCTTCTCTCTTACCTGCATGGCACCTTGCGTGTCGATTACAAGAAGTACGTGTTGACCTTGATTTAATCGCTCTTCAACCCATTTTTGACTTGTTCCATAGTAGTATCCATAAATCTTTGCATACTCAAGAAACTCACCCTCTTTGATTCCTTTCAGAAACTGCTCTTCAGTAACAAAAACGTAATCAACGCCATCTGTTTCACCCTCTCTTGCCTCTCGGGTCGTCCAAGAAAGACTTCGTATAAAATCAGGAAATTCAACTGTAAGTCGATCGGCCAAAGTCGTTTTCCCTGTTCCGGAAGGGGCGCTGATCACTATAAGGTTTCCTTTTTCCCGTTCACTCGACATTTTGTAGCTGTTCCCGAATGCGTTCAAGTTCAGTAGCAAAAACGTAATCAATGCTATATGCTTCATCTTCTCTGACCTCTCGCGTTATCCAAAAAAGACTTCGTATAAAATCAGGAAATTCAACTGTAAGTCGATCGGCCAAAGTCGTTTTCCCTGTTCCGGAAGGGGCGCTGATCACTATAAGGTTTCCTTTTTCCCGTTCACTCGACATTTTGTAGCTGTTCCCGAATACGTTCAAGTTCTGTTTTTATAGATACGACCTCTGATGACACCTCGACCTCTTGCGCTTTAGATCCAACAGTATTTGTCTCACGAAGCATTTCCTGCAGTAAAAACTCAAGCGTCTTTCCAACGCTCTCACTTGCTTCATTCATTTTATCTTCAAACTGGATCACGTGTGAATGTAACCTCGTTAGTTCCTCTTCAATATCCACACGATCGGCAAAGAGAGCGACTTCCCTAAGCAACCGCTCTTCATTTGCGACCCCTCCGGGAATAAGCTCATTTAAAACTGCCAGCAGTCGCTCTCGGGTCTTTTTTACAACATTCGGAGCGTACTTTTGGATTTGTACAATACTCGTTTTAATCTTCTGGATTCGAGATAACATATCCTTAGCAAGATACTCCCCTTCCTTAGCCTTCATTTCAATAAAGTGGTTTAAAGCCGTATCCACTAGCTGCAAAACATCTTCATAAATGGCTTCATCTTCAAACTTTTCTTCATTGCGCACTAAACAGTCATTTCTTGGAAGCAGAGAGAGTATGACATCTTTCGGTTCAACTCCCAGTTGCTGTGCGAGGATTGACGCCGCTTGTTTCAACTCCTTAGCCAAGGAGATATCCACTTGAATAGTCTCAAGAGCAGATCCCGCTCTTTCGAGGTAGATCTGTACCTTTACTTTCCCGCGAAACACTCGGCTTGAGATAATTTTACGTATTGCTCCTTCATGCGACTTTAATTCACTTGGTAAATCTAGGTGAACATCCAAAAACCTGCGATTAACCGATTGAATTTTTATTAAGCCTTGTCCCCAAGAAAACTCCAAGGACGACTCGGCATAAGCTGTCATGCTGTGTAACATCAGGTATACATAAGAAGAGTAATATTGTAAGCAGTATATACGAATCCACGACAAATAACAATACCTATACCACAATAACTCAGGTGAAGGTGGCTCCATTTAAAAATAAGTCTAAGGTATGAAATTTTTTCGTTATTAGTGAATAGAAGGAAACCCTAGAAACGTAAATTACAGTTAAATTTCACTTGAATATTTGAAAAATCCAAAAAACAGAATCGACCTTAGTCTTCAAGTAGTTAATTATGTGTGTATATATCGAACTTCAAAAAAAGGACTCGATTTAACAAGTGGATATTTTCAGTAGCTTCAGAAGTAAGGTGTCGATTTTAGACTTTTTCAGAGAGTTCTATGGACTCTAAACCAAAATTAAAAGAGAGACGGTGAATTGGACACGGGCCGTGTAACTTTAGCGCCTCTCGATGCATTTTTGTCCCATAGCCTTTATGGCGATCAAATCCGTATTGCGGGTAAAGCGCGTGATACTTCTCGACCATTAGCTTGTCTCTCACACACTTTGCTACAATTGAGGCGCACGCGATCAAAAATGAGAGTTGGTCGCCTTTGATCACCTTTTGACATGGGATTCCACTTAGACTAAATCCATCAATGAGTGTGAAATCAGGGTTGACTTGCCCAATGGCTTGAAGTGTCGCAAGCTTAGTTGCTTCCAATATGTTGATTTGATCAATCACATCGTGATGCACAATGCCCACGGCATACTTGACGTTTGATTGGATTTTTTTGAAAAGAGCGTTTCGTTGCAGGGGGGTCAGTTTTTTACTATCAAAAACTCCCGGAATGGCGATATCAGGTCCTGCATAACAGCAAGCTGCCACAACAGGACCGGCAAGAGGACCACGGCCGGCCTCATCAGCGCCTGCCAATTGTAAATTTTCAGGGACTCGATGCTTCTTGTCGAATGCAAGAAGGGCGGATAATTTCTCTTCCGCCCTTAACATCAGCTTAAGCGTTTACTTCTTCAGTTGACTCTTCAGTTGCCTGAACTGGCTCTGCAGCTTTAGGCGCAGGTGAAGTCTCGACATTTTTACGACGAGAAACAATACGACCTTTAACTTTAGATGCCTTTCCTTTTGTCCCACGGAGATAATAAAGCTTGCTGCGACGCACTTTTCCTTCACGTACTAACTCAATTTCAGTAACGCCTGGGCTGTGAAGCAAGAAAACTCTCTCCATCCCTTCGCCGAAGGCAACGCGATGTAGGGTAAAGGTTTCTGAAATACCAGCTCCTTTACGAGCAATTACAGTCCCCACAAATGCTTGTGTACGCTCTTTACTTCCCTCTGTAATGCGAATGTGAACACGCACTGTGTCACCTACGCAGAATTCCGGGATATCTGTCTTCAGCTGTTTTTGTTCTAGTTTAAGAACAATAGGTAATTTATTCATCGTATAGTCTCCTCGCCCAAGCTTAAATCCGGGCGGATCTGTTTAGTTTTTTCTTGCGCCTTCTCTTTTCTCCAAGCGGCAATCTTTTGATGGTTTCCACTCAAGAGAACTTCAGGAACGCGTCTTCCGTTAAATTCTTCCGGTCTTGTATAGTGCGGCCAATCAAACCCACCCTCTTGGAATGAGTCGGAGGCTGCCGCTTCATGATGCCCAAGCACTCCCGGAACAAATCGAGAGACACCATCAACAAGGACCATGGCTGGTAAACATCCATTTGTAAGGACATAATCGCCAATACTAATTTCTTCATCCACTTCCGCATCTAAAACGCGCTGATCAATACCTTCATAATGACCGCAGAGGAGGATTAAATGTTCAAAGCTTGCAAGTTCCTCGCACTTTCTTGCCGTCAAGGGTGTTCCTTGCGGCGAAAGACAAACCACATGCGAATTTTCTCTGCGGCTTGCTTGAATTGCGTTTGTTACCGGCTCTGCCATTAAAACCATTCCCGGCCCTCCACCGTACGGTCGGTCATCGACACGGGAATGCTTTCCTTTCGCAAAATCGCGAATATCAATAAGGTTAAGTTCGATTAATCCCTTTTCTTGTGCTCTTTTCAATATGCTTTCATCAAAAGGCCCCCGAAAATATCCGGGAAAAAGAGAAAGGATATCGATCTTAAGCAGCTGCCTTTCTTCGCGCCTTTTGTTTTGTTCTCTTTTTTGCACGAGCAGCTTCTTCCTTCTCTTTTTTACGTTGATACGCAGCTGGCGCACCACGAGCGACAAGATAAAGCGCTTTATCGCTTACTGTTGCCCCTTGCTCTACCCAATGGAGGATTCGTTCTTCCTTCAAAGAGAGTGTCTTTTCTTGCTCAGTTTCGACCGGGTTGTACCAACCGAGTGTCTCTACATATCGTCCTTCTCTTGGATTGCGGCTATCGGTAAGGACGACGCGGTAGAAAGGACGATTGGTTCGGCCCTGTCGCCGAAGGCGAATAGTTAGCGCCATAGTTTTCCTCCCATCATTTTTTCTATGCTCTTCATATTGGGCATTTTCTTAAAAAATTGTTTTGATTGTTTAAACGATTTCACTAATCGATTGACATCATCAAGCTTAGTACCGCTTCCATCTGATATGCGTTTGCGACGTGGAACGGTTAGTTCGACATCACATGTTCTCTCTGATGGTGTCATTGATAAGATGATCGACTCTATTTTAAAAAACTCTTTATCATCTATATTTAATTCATTTAATTTGGAAGCGCCGGGGAGCATACTGAACAACCCTTTTAGCGATCCCATCTTTTTTACCATCTGAATTTGACTCAAATAATCTTCAAAGGTAAATGTTGCCGTTCGAATTTTCTTTTCTAAATCTTTTGCTTCCCCTTCATCCATGTGCTCTTTCGCTTTACGCACCAAATTAATGGTATCACCCATTCCAAGTATGCGATCAGCCATCGAGGCAGGATTAAACGGTTGGATGTCATCGATCTTCTCACCAACCCCTTCAAAAAGCAATGGTTTCCCGGTAACTTCTCGTATAGAAATTGCAGCTCCTCCCCGGGTGCTACCATCTAGCATCGTAAGAATGGTTCCGGTAATCTCCATGCGATCATGGAAACTCTTTGCTACATTAACAGCATCTTGTCCCGTTGCTGCGTTAGCCACAAAAAGAATTTCATTTGGCTGCACAGCGTCTTTAATCAATTGCAACTGATCCATTAACGACTCGTCTATATGCAGTCTGCCCGCGGTATCGACGATGACACAATCAGCGCCCATTGCTTTTGCCGCTTCCAAACCTTCGCGCGCCACGCGTACAGGATCTGTTGCCGCAGTATTTGCATAAACCGGGATATTTAATTGCTTTCCAAGGATTTGCAACTGTTCGATGGCTGCCGGTCTTTGTAAATCACACGCAATTAAATATGGCTGCTTTGCCTTTTTGTTTTTCACAAAATAGTTTGCAAGCTTAGCTGTATTCGTTGTCTTTCCCGACCCTTGCAATCCACACATCATAATCACTGTCGGCTTGTGTTTCAGCTTGACTTCAGGTGCTTCTCCCCCCATCAATTCTACAAGCTCGTCATGAACGATTTTGATAAACTGCTGACCCGGAGAGACTGATTTAATGACATCAGCACCCTCAGCACGCTCTTTCACCTTTTTCACAAACCCCTTGACGACGCGATAATTCACATCGGCTTCAAGGAGTGCAAGGCGCACTTCACTCACCGCTTCCCGAATATTTTCTTCGGTCAACTTCTTCTTTCCGGCAATTTTGGAGAAGAGGTCCTGGAATTTTTCTGTAACAATACCAAACATAGCAGGGAAATTTTACTCAAAAAATCATTCAATTTCAAGGAAAAAAAATCGATCATGTGAAGACCAGTCTTTAATCACTCTCTTTGTTTTCCAAAAAGGGGCGGAAAACAGTTCCACAAGTGCCTCGCCTTGATTCCAACCGATCTCAAGAAAGACCTTTCCGGAAGGATTAAGAACTAGAGGGAGTTGTTCACGTAAAGTCATGTAACATTCAAGTCCAGTCGATCCTGACACTAATGCACTCTTTGGGTCAAATAGTCGCACTTCCGGATCAAGACTTTTATATTCGTCAGAAGAAATATAGGGTGGATTGCAAACAATGAAGTCCGCTTTTTTACCCAAAAACGGTGCAAGCATGTCTCCTTCTAAAAAATTGACGGAAAGTCCGTTGATCTTTGCGTTTTGTTTTGCCTGGTCAAGCGCGCGTTCCGACAGGTCAGAAAGAGTCACATTAAGGCCTGGGAAACGATTCTTTATAGAGAGGCCCAGACAGCCCGATCCTGTACAAACATCCCAAAACTCTTTATCATCCAGTGGTTGATCTTTCAGACAACTTGCAATTTTATCGGCTAAAATTTCTGTTTCTTGTCTCGGAATTAAGACATCATCTGTAAGGTGAATATCGATTCCGTAAAAAGAGACTGAATTCTCAATTCGCTGTATAGGTAAACGAAGCGACCGAAGAAGTAGCCGGCGCTTGAATGTCGCTTTTTCAGCCTCTGTAAGTGGTCGATCAAAATATAGATTTAAATTTAGCCTTGGAATCCCAAGAACTGAGGCAAGAATTTCCTCTGCCTGAAGCCTTGGCTCATGAATGGCTGACTCCTGCAAGTACTGAGTAGCTTTTTTGATTAAATCTTTCATGATTGATAAAAATTTCTATTTATCGAGCTTGTCTTTGTGAGCTTCAGCATCAAGCGCTAAAGAGAACTCTTCCAAGTCGCCTTGCATGACGTACTCAAGGGAGTAACGCGTGAGATTAATGCGGTGATCTGTGACTCGGTTTTGAGGGAAATTATAGGTGCGTATCCTTTCAGAACGATCGCCTGTACCCACTTGAAGGGCGCGATCGGCTCTTAAGCCTGCTTGCTTTTTCTCAGCTTCGTGTTCAGCAATTTTTGCCACCAAAAGACGCATCGCGATTTCTTTATTTTTATGCTGGCTGCGACCTTGTTGACATTGAGTCACCAGTCCTGTTGGAAGGTGTGTAATTCTAACTGCGCTATCTGTTGTGTTTACGTGCTGACCCCCGGCACCGGATGAGCGCATCGTATCGATTCTAAGTTCTTTTTCATCGATCTTAATTTCAGAGTCTTCTTCAGGCTCCATCATAGCAGCAACAGTAATGGCAGAGGTGTGGACTCGTCCCTGGGTTTCCGTTTCAGGTACGCGTTGGACGCGATGCGTCCCGCCTTCATATTTAAGATAGCGCCAAACATTCTTTCCTGAAATAACCATGATAAACTCTTTATACCCTCCGATATCGGAGGAGGTAGATGAGAGTTCATCAAAACGCCACCCCATTCGTTCGGCATACATCTTATACATGCGGACACAGTCACCGACAAAAAGAGCCGCTTCATCACCTCCCGTTCCCGCACGCAACTCTATGATTGTATTGCGATTATCATTCGGGTCGGGTGGAATGAGTAGGTTTTTCAGTTTTTCATCAAGAGTTTGAATTTGATTTTTCAGGCTAGTCTGATCTTCTTCAAGAACTGTCAAAAACTCAGGATCTGTTTCTGTTTTTAAAAGACCCTGATTTTCCTTAAATTGACGATTGGATTCTTGCAGAAGCTCCCAAGTGTTTTTTACATCATTAAGATAGGAATGCTCTTGAGATAATTCCCGATATTTTTTTTGATCGGAAAAAATATCAGGCTGTCCGAGCATCCCCTCAACTTCCGAAAATCTAGCTAGAAGTTTTTCGATGCGTGAGGTCACTCTGCTTCTTGTTGCTTAGATCTTTCGTATCGTTTACGGAACTTACCAACTCTTCCTTCGGTATCAAGAAGTTTGTTAGTATCTCCTGTATAAATAGGGTGTGATGCAGAAGAGGTCGAAACGCGGCAAAGAGGATACTCTTTTCCTTCGAAAACTTCTGTTTCATCGGATTTCAATGTTGATCCAATCACAAATTTATGTCCTGTTGAGGAATCAATAAATAGAACATCTCGATATTCAGGGTGAGTTCCATCCTTTTTCATTTCTTTACTCCAAACAAGTAGTCGTTTAATTAAATATTTACGGGCTTTCGATGCAAACTGTAAAGGCTTTCAAAGACTCTATCAGATTACGCGATCGAATGCGACGATTTAATATAACCTAGAATTAGGAAAAAATTCAAGAGATTTGGTAGAATAGACCTTATGTTTCGCACAATGACCGACTTTCACATTGGACCCAGTCACACTCCGACCACAATTCGTCGGTTAATTCTGATGACTTGTGTCATGAGCATCGCATCAACTTTAGTGACCTTAATCTATCGTCAACTCACAGGATTTATAGGCCCTGAATACTGGTTCAGTTTATCAAGAAGCGGTCTTGCAAGTGGCTATCTCTTTCAGCCGCTCACCTATCTCTTTACCTACTACAGCTTTCCGTATGGATTTACATTTTCCTACTTTTTCTCACTTTTGTTTCAAATGTATGTTCTCTGGTGGCTTGGCAGCTCCCTAATCAATCTGATTGGAGATAAATCATTTGTGATCTTCTATTTGATTACCGGGATTTTGGCAGGCCTCACGGCTGTTTTATTCACCCAATCGGGTGTCTTTTCCGGTCCGGCAGGTTCATTGATCGCACTTGCTGTTGTCTACGTCATGTTCTTCCCTGATGCGGAGATCTTCATTTTTATGATTTTCCCGATTAAGGCCAGATGGCTAATTTTCGGGGGCCTCGGCGCTTACTTCTTAATTACGCTTTCTCAAGGTCCATGGACCCAGGCAATCCTTGTCTTTTCAGCTGCTGTTTACGGCTATCTTTATGGCGCAATTGCTTGGAACCGAAATAGTCCATTTCCTCAAACACGCGCTGTCGATGACAGACTAAACGCCTTTGGAAATCGTATCTCCAATCTGTTCCGATCAAGCAAAACAGAGGGAAAAATCATTAACTTTCCCAATAAAGAGAAAATTCTGAAGGATGAGGAGTTTGTCGATAAAATGCTCAGCAAGATATCTAAAGAGGGAGAAGACTCTTTAACTTGGAGAGAAAAGAGACGATTGAAAAAAATCTCCGAGAGGAAGCAAAAAGGGAATTGATCTTTTCTACATAGTTTTGGTACAACTGTCGTCAAATGACGCATCTACCCAGATTTTGTCCCCTCGCTTCGGGATCAAAAGGAAACTCAATTTATCTAGAAACAGAGCATGCAAAAATTCTCATTGATGCCGGCATCAGCACGCGGGCAATTGGTCTTCGCTTAGCTGAAATCGGCGTAAACCTTGCTGATATCGATGCCATCTTAGTGACCCATGATCACACCGACCATATTCAGGGCTTGCGAGTAGCAGCCTTTCGCATGGGGATCCCTGTCTTTGCAAATAACGAAACGGCTAAAGGGATCGTCAACACATTCGGAAAGTGCCCAAAGTTTAAGATATTTTCAACAGGTGAAACGTTTTCTTTTGCCGATCTTGAAATCCATCCTTTTAGCATTATGCATGACACCCTTGACCCTGTCGCCTTTACGATTCAATTTGACGGAAAGAAAATTGGAATCTGCGCAGACCTTGGATTTGCGACCTCCTTAGTCCACAAGCAGCTAGAAAATTGTGATTATCTTTACCTTGAAGCGAATCATTGTCCTGAATTAGTCAAATCGTGCCCTCGTCCAATGGTTTATAAACAGCGTGTATTGAGCCGACAAGGACACCTTTCAAATATGCAATGTGCAGAGCTTCTTAGAGAGATTGCCCATCCCGGTCTTAAACACGTACATCTCGCTCATCTTTCAAGCGAATGCAATCACCCTGATAAAGCAAAAGATGAAATTACCTCCACCTTGTCAAAAGCCGGAATTGAATTGAATCTATCGATTGCATGGCAAGATCGAATAAGCCAGCAAATCTCCCTCTAATCTAACGCTCAAAAACAGTAAAAACAACTGATTTTAAAGAGCTTGAACGCAGATATTCATCCTATCCGGACTCATGATAGGTGGGGCCATTTGCGCTCTAAAGCCACTAGATTTGCCTGTGAGATTTAAATTAAAGATTATAGTATAATGCAGATATAGGGAGGTAACTTATGAAAGTCAATCCTAATGGTGAAAACCACGTCTGGCATTTAATATCTGAAGGGAAAGAGCTTCCGGATGAAGCGTCAAATTCTAAGGCATCGTCAATTTTTAAAAAAAACAATCAGAAGTTTGTACCGGCAATGAAAAAAATGAATTCTATCTCTTTAGATTTCAATGACTCATCTGCTAGTAAAAGCAACGACATATATAAAAGAAATTTTTAACAAATTCTTAACTGAGATATGATGCCACTTTAAGGAAGGTCTGATTAACGCAGGTTAATTAAATTTTGCATGAATTTTTTCTAAAATTCAAAAAAACAATCGAACTTAACTATCTAAAAGTAAATTGAGTGCGCTTTTTTTCCGCGAAAACGTTGCTGAATTTAAGAACGTGAGTTTTTCAGGTGATCCTTTTAAGATCTCTGCACGTACTCAATTGAGGTTCTAACGAGTGAAAAGGCCTTTTAGTTTATCTAAAAATCCTTCACGTCTCGGCGAATTATGAGGGCCTTCAAGTTTATGGAAGTGCGCTAAAAGATCTTTTTGCTCTTTCGTTAAGCGAGTAGGCGTCTCTACATAGACACGAACTAGCATGTCCCCTGTGCCATGACCATGGACATTAGGAAAACCTTCTTTTCGTACGCGGAATGTTTTACCGCTTTGTGTTCCCTCAGGGATCGTAATGCGGCATGTATGACCCAAAATTGAAGGGACATCCTTTTTGCAACCTAGGGCCGCTTCGGTAAAAGTGATGGGTAAATCCAGCATCACATCGTCGCCTTCGCGCTCAAATATTTCGTGCTGTTTGACATGGATAAAGACATATAGATCGCCAGACGGACCGCCTCCGGTCCCTGCATCACCGTATCCGCTCATTTTCATGCGCATTCCATCGGAAACGCCGGCCGGAATATGCACTTTCACGTTCTGTTTTTCTTTGACTGTACCTGCACCGTGACAAGTCTCGCATGGCTTTACAATCTCTTGTCCTTCACCTTTGCAGTAAGGGCAAGTCATCGCCATACTAAAGAAACCACGTTGCTCAAGGACTTGGCCGGATCCTTGACAATGCGAACATGTCTTAATTCCGTCGGATGCTGTTGTTCGTTTACCATGACACGTTTTGCAGCTGACGTTATTAGTAATCGCAAGCTCTTTTTCCGCGCCTTTTGCAGCCTCTTCGAATGAAAGCGTTAGATTGACTTTTTTGCTAGCTCCTTGTTTAGCGCCTCGCGTCCCTTGACGCGAACCGCCCATTCCACCAAAAAATGAATCGAACACCGAGTCTCCGCCGGAGTTTCCTCCGCCGAAAGCACCCATAAAGGTTCGAAGTGCCTCTTCCATTGACTCAAAGCCTTGACCTTGGCCAGCGGCTCCCATCCCGGCACCTAAACCTTCTTTTCCATAGCGATCATACATCTGGCGTTTTTGATCATTGCTCAGCACTTCATAAGCCTCAGAAATCTCTTTAAACTTCTGCTCGGCTTCCGCATCTCCCGGATTGCGATCCGGATGATACTTAAGCGCTTGCTTACGATACCCTTTTTTTACTTCTTCCTTAGTAGCGCCTTTAGTGACGCCAAGCACTGAGTAATAATCCGCCATAGTATTAGTCATCTTTGGTTAACCTTATTTAAAACAACTTTAGGGCTCCTTCTTCAATGAAGAATTAAAGCGATCAGCGTTTATATTTTAAAGCTGCTTTTGATTTCGCGCGCTTGCTAATTGAAGGTTTCATATAGTAGCGATGAGCTTTAACCGACTTCATCACACCTTCTTTATCGATCTTTTTTTTCAAAGAGCGCAATGCCTTTTCAAGCATTTCACCTGCTCTTACCTTTACAAAAACCATAGAATTTAAATCCTTTTCACGTTGATTTTGAAATAAATAATTCTCTTAAAGAAAACTCGTTGATAAGAGGATAACGCAAATTCTAATATCTTTCAAGACAAGAATGCAGGACTGAAGTTCCGGGAATCTATTTATCTGAGGTAAAGGATATCAAGCTCGCCATTTATCGAATACTCGCCGGCGGAAAGTTTACTTAAACCAAGAGAGGCAAGACGCATTGGGTTAGGAGCAGACTCCACCCATTCAACTTCTCTTGTTACCTTAAATTGAACGCCCGATAGATTAGGTGTGACAATTGTTTTGACTCCATCCAACGCATCATCAATTTTTTCAATCGGCACAAGAATGGGACTGCCACCCGGCCTCATCAAGTAGACACCTTGGGATTTTGCATCGATCATTGAAGCGCATGTGGGCTCATCTTCATTGAGCAGCGCAGCAAGCGTAGGTATTCCCACTAAAGGAGTGGATGTCGCATAGGAAATGGCTTTTGCTGCCATGACACCGACGCGCGTTCCTGTATATGAACCAGGTCCAATACCCACAATAATCCCCTCAAGATCTGTTTGCACATCAACCCCTTGACCCAGAGTTTCACTCTCAAGAATCGGCAGCAAATGCTCTGAGCTTTTTAAGCCGAAGGGAAGCTCTTTTTTACTAAGCAAAGTCCCGTCTTTTATTATCGCTACAATGGCGCGCTCTGTAGCTGTATCAATAATTAGAAGCGTCATACTGAAAGGGAAAGCTGGCTTGGTACTATAAGTCTTTCCAATGTGCGAATAAAGTAGCTGTCTGTCATACCCGAAAGATAATCGATTACCATTTGCGCATCGGATGTGTTTTCAAAATATGCGGGACGCTTATTTTTTAGATATTCGCGGTATAAAAAGCTGCGCTCCCCTTGACTACGAAATTCATTCAAGAGTGTTTCAAAAAGAATACGGAAGCCGCGCTTCACTTTTTCAGACTGCTCTTTTAACGTTGAATGTGTGTAAATAGAATTGAAATTAAATTTCCTCAACTCTTTAAGAGCTAAGAACTTCTCTTCAGACAAAGAGATATAATCTCTCCCTTCACTCTCCTTAATAAGATCTTTGGCTAGTACGTTCAGGATGGAGCGATTGGTCGTTCCAAGACATGTCTCAGGGATTTGGTCTCGGGTGATGATACCTAATGTTATGGCATCCTCAATATCTTTACCTACATAACTGATTGTATCACAAATGCGCACAAGACATCCCTCTAAAGTCGCCGGATTAAGTTCAAATTCAAGGTTTTGCTTTTTATTCGCACACTCTTCAAAGTGCATATCCCATGTCTTACCAAATTGAGGAACAATTTTACGCGACTTAAGTCCTCCGTCATGACATAAAAAACCGTCATACACCATCAGACCGAGATTTAAAGATTCAATATCAAAAAGGAGGCGGCAGGACTGTAAACTGTGTGCAAAATATCCGGCATTAAATTCTTGAGAGAGTTCAGAGAGATACTCCTCGCCTTCATGCCCAAAAGGAGAGTGACCCACATCATGCCCAAGTGCGATAGCTTCTACCAAATCAAGATTCAAACGCAAAATTTCAGCGATTCCACGAGCGAAGTTACTCACAAGCTGCACATGCAGGCTGCGGTGTGTCAGATGATCGTTCTGAACGAGGTATACAACTTGAGTTTTATCGATATAGCGCGCATAGGCTCTAGAATGCACGATCCGATCAACATCTCTTTTGTACGGAAGGCGATGGTCGTTTTCAGCTCCAAAGTACCGATTATGATCGTTTGAGAGCGCAGCTTTTGGGTGAAGGATCTTCTTTTCGTCTTCTTGCCTCAACTTTCGGAGGTTCAAAAGTGAATCATCCATCTTCGACTCTTCTTTAACTGGATATATTTGCATAATTCCCGAATTTCCTTAGGTCTGATCAATCAACCACATATAATTGATATCATTTAATTTTTCATAAAGCATCTATTTGGACAATTTAGTATATAGAAGGAATAGTAGAATGACAAGAAAATATATCCAATTGATTTATAGAAGTTAAAGATGTAAAATGGTCAATATGGAACATGAATTTGATGAAAATAAGTTAGAGTTAGAGCTCGATTCTAGACTAATCGAGGCGCTAGAGCAAGAAGGTGATTCTTTATTTAAAAATCAGAAGCTCCCGACTGAATTGACTATTTTCCCAGTAGTCAAGCGTCCCTTCTTCCCCGGAATGGCAGCGCCAATTATGATCGAGAAAGGTCCTTACTACGATTATCTTAAAAAAATTTCTAAAACGAAAGATAAATGCGTGGGGCTCATTTTAACTAAAGATGAATCCGTTGATGTTTACAAAGTTAAATTTCAGGGTCTCCATGAATATGGGGTACTTGCCCGTCTTCTAAAAATTATTCCTGTAGAAACCGGCGGGGCGCAAGTCATATTCAATATGGAAAGGCGTTTCAAAATTATTGAGCCACTCTCAAAAAAGAAACCGTTGCGTGCCAAAGTAGAGTATTTTGAGGATACAAAAAAACTCACTAATGAGCTTAAAGCGTATGCGATGAGTATTACATCGACAATCAAAGAGCTTTTAAAACTCAACCCCCTGTTTAAGGAAGAGTTGCAAATTTTCTTAAGCCACTCCGACTTCACAGAACCCGGAAAGCTTGCAGATTTCGCAGTTGCTCTTACGACTTCGTCAAGAGAAGAGATGCAAGATATCCTTGAGACTCAAGATCTTTCAGATAGAATTAATAAAGCGTTAATCCTTCTCAAAAAAGAACTGGATCTAACCAAGCTACAGCACAACATCAATCAAAAAATTGAATCTACAATAAATAAGGGACAAAGAGACTTTTTCTTAAGAGAACAATTAAAGACGATAAAAAAAGAACTTGGTGTTGAAAAAGAAGATAAGTCTGTTGATGTTGAAAAATTTAAAGAGCGTCTCAAGGGGCGACAACTCAACAAAGAAGTTGAGTCAGTCATCAATGATGAAATGGAAAAAATGCAGGTACTCGACCCCCAATCTGCTGAATACGGCGTCTGCCGTAGCTATCTTGACTGGCTAACGAATTTGCCTTGGGGAGTCATGAGCAAGGAAAACGACAATCTTGCCCATGCAAAAAAAGTGCTTGAAAATGATCATTACGGGCTGATGGACATCAAAAAGCGGATCCTTGAGTTTATTAGCGTGGGAAAACTTTCCGGCGGAGTCAAAGGCAGTATTATCTGTTTGGCAGGACCTCCGGGTGTTGGAAAAACAAGTGTCGGACGCAGTATCGCACGTGCCCTGAATAGAAATTTCTACCGCTTTTCTGTGGGCGGGATGCGTGATGAAGCAGAAATCAAAGGTCATCGCCGCACCTATATCGGAGCAATGCCCGGAAAGCCGGTGCAAGCGCTTAAATATTGCAAGACAATGAATCCCGTGATTATGCTTGATGAAGTGGACAAAATGGGTCAAAGCTACCAAGGCGATCCCGCATCTGCTCTTCTTGAGGTTTTAGATCCGGAGCAAAATAGAGAATTTGTCGACCATTATCTCGATGTCCCCTGTGATCTCTCCAATGTATTATTTGTGATCACTGCCAATGTTTTAGAGTCGATACCCGAGCCTCTTTTGGATCGCATGGAAATTCTGCGCCTTTCCGGGTACATTACGCAAGAAAAAGTCGAAATTGCCACAAAGTATTTGATTCCGCGCAACCGCAAAGAAATGGGACTCAAAGCGACCGATGTCTCATTTACAAAAGAAGGCATCCGAACGATCATCGAAGGGTATGCTAGAGAGGCCGGTGTCCGCTCACTTGAAAATCAAATTAAAAAGATTCTAAGAAAAGTGGCACTACAGATTGTTGAAGAATCTGAATCCGAACCAAAAATAGAGAGTAAATCCCATCGTATAACAGCAACAACTGTCGTTAAATACCTTGGTAATCCAATCTTTACCACAGAGCGTTTTTATGAAGAGACGCCTGTCGGGGTTTGTACAGGTCTTGCATGGACAGCAATGGGCGGGGTTACCCTTTACATTGAAGCAATCAAAATCCCGGCGGAAAAAACGAGCATGAAACTCACAGGTCAAGCAGGCGATGTCATGAAAGAGTCGTCTGAAATCGCTTGGAGCTATCTCCACGGTGCAATTTCCCAGTTTGCCCCCGGTTCGACCTTCTTTGAAAAATCGCAAGTGCACTTACATATTCCCGAGGGCGCAACACCAAAAGATGGTCCCTCCGCAGGTGTAACAATGGTTACAGCTCTTCTTTCTCTCTTGACAAATACACCTGTAAAAGAAAATCTTGGGATGACAGGCGAGCTGACCCTAACCGGAAAAATTCTTCCGATCGGCGGTGTTAAAGAAAAATTGGTCGCAGCTAAACGCGCAAAGTTAGAGCAAATTGTATTTCCTAAAGAGAACAAAAGAGACTTTGAAGAGTTGCCCAATTATCTCAAAGAAAATATAACAGTCCATTTCGTTTCTAATTATTCAGAGCTATTCCCTATCGCCTTTCCGGATCTCGAGCCGCCGTTAGGAGGCGAATAGTGCAGCTTTGGAGAGATGACTTTAAAAAAAAGCTCATTGTTCCGAACCTGCTTCCAAAAGTAGTTTTGGATTTAAGAAAAAGCGGAAAGAGTATTGCCACCCTTAATGGCTCGTTCGACCTACTCCATGCCGGTCATCTTCAAATTATCTATGAAGCGTCTCAATTGGCAGACCAATTGATTTTAGCCCTAAACTCCGACAATTCTATCAAGACATATAAAAGCAAAAATAGACCCATTATCCCCTTGGACTATCGCTTGCAAATGGTAGCTGCGCTTGAATTTGTTGACTATGTGACGTGGTTTGACGAAACAGACCCGATCGCTCTTTTGAATATCATTAAACCCGATATCCATATCAACGGAGCTGAGTATGGCGCAGAATGCTTAGAAGCTGATACTGTAATAAAAAATGGGGGAAAAATTCATATTTGTCAAAAAATTGACGGTCTCTCAACAACAGACATTATTCAGGGAATCACCTCGTGCGCTTAATCATCCATTCAAATCAGACAGAAGAGATACTTAAATTTTCTACCTTTTTACGCAGTCAGGGAATCGATAATCAAGTGGAAGTTAAGGTTAATAATGACTGGGGAAGCGACAACTATGGAGATCGACTCACGCAGCTTTGGATTATTAACGAGGATCAACTGGATGAGGCAAATGCCCTCTACGATGAATTTAAAGTAAATCCAAATGACTCAAAGTATAAAACTGAAGAGGTCCGAGTGAATAAGCTTCCACCACCTCCCCCTCCAAAACAAATAGAAACAACAGAAAATGGAACAATCACATTTTCTATTATCTTTATTTGTACGCTCCTTCTTATTCTATGCAATCTAACAGAAGAGACTCCTCCCAAAGACCACGCAAACCTTCAACGCAGTATGATTTATGCGTGCCCTGTCAAAAAAGAGCTATTATTTGATTATCCGAGCTCTATGGAGACGCTCCAAGAGTTGACAAATACATATGATAGAAAGCAGCTGGAGAACCCTCGCCTACTTCCACAAGCCGGAAGAGAACTTTATGAGCAGTTTGAGCGAGCTCCCATATGGCAGGGCTTTTATTCAAAGCTGATCCAAGCTTTTAGAGGGGAACCAAACGCACTCCAAGTTCACGCGACACTATTTGAAAAAATTCGAGAGGGCGAGATTTGGCGTTTGTTTACCCCGGCCATTCTTCACAGTGGAATCTTTCATCTTTTTTTCAATATGATCTGGCTTCTTGTGATCGGTAGGCAAATGGAAGCGAAAATACGCTCTGTACGCTACATTCTGTTTATTCTTGCTGCTGCCGTGTTTTCAAATGTCTGTCAATATCTGATGAGTGGACCCAACTTTCTTGGATTTTCAGGAGTCGTCTGCGCTATGATTGTCTTTGTTTGGTTTAGACAACAAAAAGCGCCTTGGGAAGGATATCAACTGCTTCCTTCGACAATGGGTTTTATTACACTTTTTGTTCTGGGAATGGCTTTACTCCAATTAATCTCTTTTGCAACCGAGACCTTTTACAACTTCCAATTTGCTCCTGGAATTGCCAATACCGCACATTTAAGCGGGGCTTTATTTGGTTATGTATGCTCAAAAATCAAATTCTTTACCGCTCGTTAGTCATCAACTCAGTTGCTTTTCTCTCTATCCTGTAGTATAATCCCCTGTTATGTCAGTACGTGATCTAATTATCTTAGGATGTTCAAGCCAGCAGCCGACCCGCTTTCGCAATCATGGCGCCTATCTAGTGCGCTGGAATAATGAAGGTCTTCTTTTTGATCCCGGCGAGGGTACACAAAGACAGTTCATCTTTGCAAATGTTGCCCCTCCGTGTGTCACGCGAATTTTTATTTCACATTTTCATGGCGATCACTGTCTCGGCCTCGGATCTATGCTAATGCGTCTCAATCTAGACCGCGTGACCCACCCAATCCACTGTTACTATCCGGCAAGCGGGAAAAGATATTTCAATAGACTGCGATACGGAACCATGTATCATGAAACAATCAACGTCATCGAACATCCTGTTGAAGAAGATGGGGTTGTCCACGAAGATGGTAAATTTAAAATAGAAGCTGCATTTCTAGAACACGGGGCTGATACTATCGGTTGGCGGATCACAGAACCGGATACCCGAAAATTCGACAGAGAAAAGTTGAAGACAAAAGGCGTCTTAGGACCTCTTGTGAAAGAACTTGAGAAGAAAGGGAGTCTTACCATTGATGGCAATACCGTTCACTTAGATGAGGTAAGTAAAATACGCAAAGGTGACCGATTAGCCGTTGTCCTTGACACCCGTTTTTGTCAAAACGCAATTGAAATTGCCCAAGATGCCAAACTTCTCCTCTGCGAAAGCACCTACCAAGAAGAGCATAAGGAACTTGCTGCTAAACACCTCCACCTAACGGCTAAACAAGCGGCTACCATCGCAAAAGAGGCAAACTGCAAGCAACTCATACTCACCCATTTCTCGGCGCGATACTTTAATGAGACAGAGTTTCAGAAGGAAGCAAGAGAAGTCTTTCCTAATACCGAGGTTGCCGAAGACTTAAAAGTCTTTCCCTTTCCAAAGGAATAATATTTCCCTCGTCTAACCTTATAGAAACCTCAGAATCACTCATATTCTTAAATTTAGCGCCTTTCTCGAGCAAATTTAATAAAAACTTCACACATTTAACTATTAGATTTAGTGGATTCCGGGAGAAGATTGACAAATTGCACGCAAAGACATATCTTCTTTTCAAAAGTTTATATCTTAAAGAAACAAGGATTTCCCTGTGTACATAGAAGCATGTTACCTCTTTATAGAGCACCTGAAAGTATCTAAAAACGCCTCGGAACACACGATTCGCAATTATGCAATCGATCTTAATGGGCTGAAAACTTTCTTGGAAAAGAGCCAATGTATCAGCGAAAAACCGGAAAAACTCCCTCCTAAAATTCGTCATGATCAACAGTATCATGACCGCTTTAAACTAAATGACCATATTCTCCGTTTAAACGATATCGACCGGAAAACCATTCGCGGTTTTCTTGCGTTCTTAAACGCAAATCAAGCATCAAAAAGTACGATTATACGAAAAATCTCCTCGCTGCGTTCATTCTTTAAATGGGCAATTGGAGAGGGAATTACTTCTTTTAACCCAACAGAAGATTTAGAATCGCCAAAAGCACAAAAAAGAGTTCCGGTTTCACTTAATTATAACCAAATACAAACGCTCTTTGATCAGCCGGACACAAGCCATTACCTCGGTTTTCGCGACCGAACAATAATGGAGCTTTTTTATAGCTCAGGCCTTCGCGTCAGTGAACTTGTCGCTCTGAATCGAGGAGACATCGACTTTCACAATCAACTCATTAAACTGAAAGGGAAGGGTAAAAAGGAAAGGATTGTTCCGATAACAGAAAATGCCGGTCGCTGGATCCGCGAATATCTCGAGCACCCCGAAAGACACTGCGATATTGACGGACATAATGCCGAAGAAAACCCCGATGCAATTTTTTTAAACAAACTAGGAACAAGACTCTCTTCTCGCTCTGTCGACAGAAAATTTCATCAATACTTAATCAGTAGCGGGCTTGCTGCATCTGTGACTCCTCACACCATCCGTCACACAATCGCAACTCACTGGCTGGAAAATGGTATGGATCTCAAGGTAATTCAAGCGCTGCTTGGACACAGCTCTCTTTCCACCACAACAATTTACACAAAAGTCTCTCCGCAACTGAAAAAAGAAGTCTACGACAAGTCGCATCCAAGGGCAAACTAGAAGGGATCTGCATTATTCTTAAGGAAGGTCTGATTAACGCTGGTTGATTAAATTTTGCATGAATTTTTTCTAAAATTCAAAAAAACAATCGAAATTAACTACATGATAGTTAAGTGAGTGCGTTTTTCTCGAATTTCTGGGAAAAGGCACAAAATTTAATAATCTGAATTAATCAGGGGTTCCTTATGTCGCACCACTATACATTAATTAAGCTAGTTAACTTTTCAGAGCTTCCCTAATAATTGGCTTGCGGAATTTTAAGCACGTAGTGACCCACCAACATCAAACGTTCATACGAGAGAAAATAGATGTGAATAAGGTCGCTTTTATTCAGGTCGCGATGAATAATCGGGCCGTCAATTCCAACCTCATGATGATCAATCCACTTGCCATCTTTATCAAGCAGGAGACTGAAATAGACGCTCTCCTTCGGGGGAGTTTTTTTCAATGCCTCATATGATTGATAAAACGGGGGGACAGCGATTCCCATCGGCATGTACAATCCTTTCGGGTACTCCGATTTTGGAAGTCTTGGGACCTTGGTAAAATCGATTCCGCTTACAATAAATCGACTAATATTTCCATCTTTTGAATCTTTAAATACGAGTTCAATCTCATCATATTGACGATGATCTGCTTTTGACTTCACTTTCCTTAAAAGCGCATGATCAAGCTTAGCTATCGTATGTAGTTTGTGACTTCTGATTCTCTTAGTATCATAACGACCGGGAGGCACAAAGGAGGCAAATTGCAAATTTTTACCCTTGCATATATCCCCAAAACATTTCACTCCCATTGCGCTTAAAATCCGTCTTTTTCTCTCTTGCTCCCCTTTGATAAGAAGAGGCTCGTTTGGAGTTGCAATCGCCCAGACTTCATTTGATTGCACAACATCGCGAAACTTCTCCAGATGAACCGGGCTTCCCTTTGGGCTCCACCAGTGCTCCAAGCGATACCAGTGACTCCAGTAACTTTCTCCATTTTCCTTTTCGAAAATATCTTTGTAATGTCCGAGTGGAAATTTAAACCATCCGTGGTAATACAGCTGTTTTTTGCCATCGGATTTGCTGTAAAAAAGCACTTCCCAAAGACCTGCATTTAAGCAATTTCGAGAGATTTCAGCTGAAAAAAGGTGCTCTTTCTCAAACCCATCGCCCCCTTCGATCGTCAAGTTGGGAGAACTCCTGTCTAGGCTAATTTGTTGACGGTTCCACTCTTTTTCAACAAGAGTAATAATTTTCATATGCGGATCTGCCTTTGCCCACGAAGGAACGGAAGGGATAAACAAACTTAAGTCGATATCTTTGAAAACGACTGTTGCCACATCGGGTTCATCTGATTGAAAAATAAAATCAAAGTGAGTCTCATCCTTTTTAACAAGACGAAGGAAGCGGTTCACATACTGATCATAATGAGAGCCTCTTCTGGAGGGATCAGCCGGATAGTCTGTGGCTGTCAATTCCTCTATCGGGATCCGCATCTCCTGAGAGACTCGATACTTATCGACAAATTGATAACCGGTGTAAGCGGTCCCTAAAAGCAATACACTTCCAATAATCCAAATAAACGTACGCATCCATTTTCCTTTATAAAATAAAACCGCAATAGATCAAAACCACACCAAGTCCAATAGTGGCCCATCCCATCGACTTCAAAGCAGTAGGAGACATCTTCTCAAACCAATCTCTTGTCCATTCAGGAAAGAAAAGATTGGCAATCCCTTTAGCAAACGAAGCGTAACCGATCAATGTAATCAAAACCGGCCAGTTCAAAACCCAAACAGAATGTGAAAGGATGATAAACAATCCGAGTAACAGCGAAATGACAGCAGAAACGACACGAAGAGCGGGACTGGAATAGAAATCGCTCAATACCTCTTTGATTTGATCATAGCGAAGAATGTAGTATAAGCCCGCAATCAATAAATAAATACCAAATAACTGGGCGAGAAAAAAAGAAAGAATCATTTGACGCCTCCAAAGCAATGATTACATCAAATAAAACATGTTGTTATTTTTTTGAACATTGATTCTTTTCATCCCCCTAAGATACTATGCATTTTTAAGGAGTCTCTGAATCACTCAGGTGTGTTAAATTTTGAATACATTTTTTCTAAAATTCGAAAAAATATTCGACTTTAACTGTCTAACAGTTAATTGAGTGCGCTTTTATCGAATTCCCTCGAAAAGGGTACTCCATTTAACAAACTTAAGCTTTTCTGAGATTCCATTAAGTTTTTGAACACTAAAAACAGGTAAATGACATGTCCCTAATTTCTTCTTCCATGCGTGCTTTTTTCATGGCCCTCTTTGGGATTATCGGCATAACTGTCGGTATTATTTTATCGCTTGTGATGATCGGCTCCATTATCAAATCAGGAGATTCGCTGGAAAAAAAGACTTTCTATAAGCCGTTTGTAATTCCCAATGCACAAGGTGAAAGAACAATCCTCGATAATGAAGCTCCGATTATTCTTAAAATTGATATTGAAGGGGCAATCGGTACTGAACTTTTAAGCATGGGTACGATTCAGCAGCAGCTTACCGAGTCTCGAGAGGGAGTTTTTAAGGATAATCGCGTCAAAGCCATCTTACTTAGCATTAACTCCCCCGGAGGGACGGTCATTGATTCCGATTCGATTTATAACTACTTAAAAGAGTACAAAAATCGCTACAATGTCCCAATCTATGCTCATGTTGACGGGCTCTGCGCATCGGGCGGAATGTATATTGCAGCTGCGGCCGATAAGATCTACTGTAGCGATGTCAGCTTGATCGGCAGCATTGGGGTTCTGTCGCCTCCCTTTTTCAATGTTTCCAAAATATTAGAAAAATATGAAATTGAAACTTTAGTACTCTCTGAAGGAAAAGGGAAAGATAATTTAAACCCATTCCGTACGTGGAAATCGGGAGAGTCAGAAAACTATCGTGAAATTTTGGATTACTACTACAATAGCTTTGTCAATATCATTACTGAGAACAGACCGAAAATCGACAAAGAAAAACTAATCGAGGAGTATGGGGCAAAGGTCTTTCCCGCTGATACAGCTCAAGAGATTGGCCTTGTGGATGAAAAGGGATTATCTTTTTACGGAGCGGTTGAAAAAATTGCACAAGATTTATCCCTTGAAAATGAGAAGTATCAAGTCGTTCAACTCAAAAGTAAGTTGTGGTATTCAGGACTCTTTCAGCAAGGCGGCGCCCTTGAAATGGTATTGAATGGGAAAAAAAATTGGTTAATGCCAAATTTGCCCTGCAGCGATAGAAATCCCTTTATGTACTTATACATTCCTTAAAGAAAAATATGAGAGAGCTCGTTTCATCGTCTTTACTTGCATTCTTCACCGCTTTTTTTGCGGTCATTGGATTTGCTGTCGGCATAATTGCCTCTCTTTTCATTCTTACAATCGCCCTAAAACGCTTGAAGTCGATTGAAAAGAGGTCTCTCTATAAACCGGTCGTCCTTCCCGATGCACAAGGGGTAAGAAAGGTTCTCGATACAAACTCCCCGATCATCCTTCAAGTGAATATTGAAGGGGTGATTGGAGGAAATCACCTGAATATGGGTAGTATTAAGGATCAACTGATCGAATCTCGCGAAGGCGAGCTTAAGAATGCACGCGTAAAAGCAATCATACTAAACATTCATTCCCCGGGAGGAACAGTCAATGACTCCCACTCCATTTACGAAAATTTAAAAGAGTACAAAAAGCGTTATGGAGTCCCCATCTACGCCTATGTCGATGGTCTTTGCGCTTCAGGGGGAATGTATGTGGCTGCGGCGGCAGATGCGATTTACTGTCGTAATAGCAGCCTAATCGGCAGTATTGGTGTTATCTCCTTTCCTTATTTTAATGTATCGAAAACCTTAAATAAATGGGGAGTTGACTCTCTCACGCTTTCGGAAGGGAAAGGAAAAGACAATCTGAACCCTTTCCGCCCGTGGAGGCCTGATGAAGATAAAAATCATCGCGATATTTTGCGTAGTTATTATAAAAACTTTGTCAACATCATTGTCGAAAATAGACCTATTACTCAAGAGGCACTTATCGATCAATATGGCGCAAAAATCTTTACTGCCGAGCAAGCGAAAGAGGCAGGTCTTGTAGATCAATACGATTTGAGCCTTGCTGATACAATCAAGAAGGTTGCTGAAGCGGTCGGCCTCGAAGATGAGAAATACCAAGTCGTCCAACTTAAAAGTAAAATATGGTATCCTCATTTGCTTACGCAGCGGTTTTTAGAAATGATTGGCAAGAGTTCAGACACAGCCTTTTATGAAAAGAACCCTTTCATGTATCTTTAGGAAGGTCTGATTAACGCAGACTCTTAAATTCAGTGCCTTTTTCGACGGAATTTGATGAAAACGCAATCAGATAATCAGAGGCTCATTTAAAGAACCTCCTTAGGATTATATAAATGTAGTTACCATTTAAATCGGGATTATTCAAGCTATCTCCTTTTAATAATTAAGCAATCGGGATATCATCTTTTTCATGAAAAAAATCTATACCATTGACGCTTCCAACTGGCTTTACCGCTCCTATTTTGCGATTCAAAACATTACAAACCTGCAAGGTGAGTCGACAAATGCGCTTTTTGGGTTTATCCGCACATTAAATAAGTTAATCAAAGACTTTTCTCCCGATTATGTGGTCTGTGTATTTGATGGACCTCGCGGGATCGAAAAACGCAAAAAGCTCTACGAAGGGTACAAGGCAAAGCGACAAAAAATGCCGGCCGATTTACGGTATCAAATTGAATGGGCAAAAGAGTTTTGCGACCTTAGAGGAATTGCCAAACTTGATGTTGAAGGCGTCGAGGCCGATGACAGTATGGGCAGCCTTGCCTACCAGTTTGCAAATGATGAGACGCAAGTTTTTCTCTGTACATCCGACAAAGACATGGCTCAACTTGTCAATGAAAACGTGACAATACTCAATACACACAAAGACAACCTTCTTTTAGATTCTAATGGGGTAGAGAAAACATACGGAGTACCTCCGAGTCAAATCATTGACTATCTTGCAATTGTCGGAGATGCCTCGGATAACATTCCGGGGCTACCCGGTTTTGGATCCAAGACCGCGATCTCCCTCTTACAAAAGGTCGGATCACTTGATGCGCTTCTCAATCATCCTGAAGTTGTCCCGGGAAAGAAAAAGGACGTTTTGATTGAAAATACGGATCTAGTAAAGACAAGTAAACAGCTTGTAACAATTGAGACAGATGTCCAGATTCCTCAAGACCTTGAGTTTTACCGTCTTTCCAAACCAGATACTGAAGGACTTCGGGAATTTTTTATTGAGAAACACTTCAATTCATTTCTCAAAGAGCTAGAAGACCCAATTGCACAAGAACCTGTCAACTATCAAATCGTTGACAGCCCGGAGAAGTTAAAAGAACTGGTGAAGCTTCTCTCAAAACAAAAAGAGATCTGTTTTGATACAGAGACAGCTCCAAGCGACCTTATCCACTCTGAACTTGTCGGAATCGCATTTGCCACTTCCCCCAAATGCGCGTGGTATCTCCCCATTGAAAACGATGTTCCAGTCGAGGTAAAAGATCTTTTTGAAAATCCGGATATCAACTTCTTTGGACATAATGTCAAACAAGACTGCCATACGTTATGGAAAGCGGGTATTGATGTTAAAAATATCTCTTTTGATATCATCATTGCCTCCTACCTCCTCAATTCACATCTGAAGCAACACTCTCTTGACCAGCTCTGTTTAATCTATTTCGGAAAAATCAAAACAACGATTGAAAGCGTTCTTGGAAAAGGAAAGCAACAAAAAACGATGCGCAGCGCAAGTGTCCAATCAGTTAGCGCGTTTTGTGCAGAAAACGTTGATTACTGTTGGCGTTTGAAAGAAGTGCTTCAAAAAGAACTTAAAGAACGCGGTCTTGAGACTCTTTTTAATACCTTAGAGATGCCCCTGCTTCCAATCCTCATGCGTATGGAAAAGGCGGGAATCTATCTCGATGAAAAGGTGCTCAAACAGATGGCAAATGATGTCAATGGCTTAATTAAACAGCTAGAAGACGAGATCCACTTGCTTGCAGGAGAGCCTTTTAATATCAACTCGCCAAAGCAACTCGGATATATTCTCTTTGAAAAACTTGGAATCCCTGCTCTAAAAAAGACTTCGACCGGCTACTCCACAAACGCAAGCGTGCTTGAAGAGTTGAATGGTCAGTACCCTATTGTGGAAAAGGTTCTTGAATATCGTACATATGAAAAACTTAGATCAACCTACATTGAAAGTCTGCCTTCTGCTATTTCTCCTAATGACGGGCGCATCCATTGCACCTTTAATCAGTGGGTGACTGCAACAGGAAGATTATCGTGCCAAAATCCGAACCTGCAAAATATACCCGTTCGCTCAGAGCTGGGCCAAAAAATTCGATCGGCTTTTCGCCCTGAAAAAAAGGATTGGAAATTTCTTGCGGCCGACTATTCTCAAATAGAGCTTCGACTGCTTGCCCATCTGAGCGAAGATCCCAATCTGATTCAAGCTTTTGAAAATGATGAAGACATTCATCAATTCACCGCCTCCATTATTTTCCAAACTCCCCTAGAAAATGTCACAAAACTTCAAAGACATCACGCCAAGGCAGTAAATTTTGGTGTCATTTATGGACAGCAAGCCTTTGGTCTCTCAAGAGAACTTGGAATTAGTATCGACGAAGCGCAAAAATTTATCGATACCTATTTTATCAGGTATCCTAATGTGAAAGAGTTTATTTCTTCATGTAAAGAGGCGACTAAAAAGTCGGGAAAAGCGTTCACTTTAACGGGAAGAGAGCGTAAAATTCCGGAAATTGATAGTCATAATAGTCACATGCGCCAAGCTGCCGAGCGACTGGCAATTAATACGCCTCTCCAAGGAAGTGCAGCTGACTTGATCAAAAAGGCAATGCTTGCGATAGATGAAAGAGTAGCAAAAGAATCTCTAAAAGGGTATATGATATTACAAATTCATGATGAATTGATTTTTGAAATCCCTCAAGATGAAATAGAGACTTTCCACTCTTTAGTTAAACAAGAAATGGAAAGTGTTTGGCAACTTAAGGTTCCCCTTATTGTAGATGTTGCTATTGGAAATAATTGGAAAGAATGTTAAAATTAAATAAAGTAGCCGTAACAGGCGGTCTAGCTTCCGGAAAGACGACTGTTTGCCGCATTCTAAAAGACTTAGGCGCCTATGTCGTTTCAACCGACTTAATTGTTCACCACCTACTTACCTCGGATAGTGATGTCAGAAAAAAGGTCATTGATCTACTTGGACCTGAAATTATGGTCGATAAACAGATCGACCGTTCGCGCATTTCTCGATTGGTGTTCAATCATCCAAGGAAACTTAGAGAGCTTGAAGAGATCTTGCACCCCATTGTTCTCAAAGAGATCAATAAGGAATTTGAAAAAGCTAAAGAGGCAAGTGCGCCCCTTTTTGTTGTGGAAATCCCGTTACTCTACGAAGTGGGCTGGGAGGAACTGTTTGACTATACAATTACCGTTACAGCAAGTGATGAAAATAGTTGGGAGCGCTTTCGTAAAGAATCCGGATATGAAAGAGATGAGTTTGATAACCGAATGAGAAGACAACTAAGCCCCGCTCTTAAAGCAAAAAAATCGGATGTAATCGTCAAAAACGACGGCAGTATCGAAGAATTAAACAATCAAGTAAAAAAAACATATCAACAATTAACAAATTAAAAACAACGTATGTGTTCGCGGTGTATTTCTTAATAAAGATCTTAAGCATTTCTGATTTTGAATTCTCAAAGAATGATGCTTTAACCCCGAACGCTCGAACAAAAACCAATCCTCAGGAGAGAAATGGACTCTGAAAACAATCACAATAGAAAATCTGCACCTGTTTATGATAAAGAAAAACAAGAAAAAAAAGGACCTCTGACTCCGCCTCCTATTCATAAACATACCGACAAACAGCAACACGCCGACAATCAATCGGAAAAAATTACAAAGATCGCTGAAATCCAAAGGATGAATATCGACGAGCTGAACAAATACGGACGTCAAATCGGCCTCGAACACCTTGCGTCTTTAACAAAATCTCAAATGGTATTTGAAATTGTAAAATCCATTTCCGAAACACCAAATGAAGTCCTTTACGGTGAAGGTGTTCTCGAGGTCCTTCCGGATGGGTTTGGATTTTTACGCTCCCCTAACTACAACTACCTACCCTCAGCTGAAGATATATACGTCTCTCCCGCACAAATTCGCCGTATGGATTTGAAAAAAGGAGACACAGTGACCGGAACCATCCGTCCTCCAAGAGAGAAAGAGAAGTATTTCGCCCTTCTAAAAGTCGACACAATCAACGGCACAACCCCTGAAAGAGCAAGAGAGCGTATCCTTTTTGAAAACCTAACTCCGCTCTATCCGCAAGAGCGAATTGTAATGGAAACCACCTCCGATAAACTTTCAACTCGCGTTCTTGACCTTGCAGCGCCAATTGGTAAAGGTCAGCGTGGCCTTATCGTCGCGCCGCCAAGATCGGGAAAAACGATCATCTTACAAAACATTGCCAACTCAATTGCAGTCAATCACCCGGATATCACGTTAATCGTCCTTTTGATCGACGAACGTCCGGAAGAAGTGACCGATATGCAGCGCATCGTAAAAGGAGAGGTGATCTCCTCGACTTTCGATGAGCCGCCTGAGCGCCACGTACAAATCGCTGAAATGGCAATTGAAAAAGCAAGACGTCTTGTCGAGCACGGAAAGGATGTTGTCATCCTTCTTGACTCTATTACAAGACTCGCCAGAGCGTACAACACAGTCCAGCCTCACTCAGGAAAGATCTTAACCGGTGGTGTGGATGCAAATGCTCTACATAAACCTAAACGATTCTTTGGGGCAGCAAGAAATATTGAACAAGGCGGATCCTTAACGATTATCGCAACAGCACTTATTGATACCGGGTCCCGCATGGACGAGGTTATCTTCGAAGAGTTTAAGGGAACGGGTAATATGGAGCTTGTTCTCGAGCGTCGCCTTGCAGACCGAAGACTCTATCCTGCGATTGATCTAATCAAGAGTGGAACGAGAAAAGAAGAGTTGCTGTATCACGAAGATGAGCTAGAAAAGATTTTCCTATTAAGACAGCTCTGCGCCGATCTATCGCCAATCGATGCAATGACACTGTTACTCGGACGTCTCAAGAAGACAAAGAGCAATGTCGAATTCTTACTCTCCATGAAAGATTAGAATGAAGAAGGGTCTCTTTTTTTTCATCTTCTTGATTATCGGATGTTCCCTCTTTTTCTTTTTTCCGGAAAACGAGTGGGACTTCCTGAAGGGATATGTTGAAAATAAAGAAATCCGTTCATTTGAGCTTCGGTATACACTTGATGAAATCGCAACGCTCCAAGAAGAGCCCTTTGAGACACTTTCCTTAAAGTACTTTCCCTGCCTTCTCTTAGAGGTGAAGTACAATTTTAATGGAACCACCTTGGAAGATCAGATCTTATGGAGCTTGACCGATGGTGAAATGATTCTCAATACTCAGTCATGGACACTGAGTCACGGTTTTTCGGAACTGATTCAGCTGGGACTTAACGGCGAAGAGGTGGCAGCGTTACAAGACTTAACGAAAAGCGCCTCTCCTCTTTTAGCAGAGGAAAGTCGGTTTCCGTATGCGCTCTCCTCATTAAAGAAAAAGAACTTAGTACTAGAAACAGACGGCTACTATACGCTCCACATGAAAGACCCGTTCTTGTCGATTCCTCCCCGTACACGCATGCTCACACCTCTTGTGTTAAGGCACTATCAACAAAAGGAAATGTTTCCTAAGAAATTTACAACCAGACAAGTTGAGAGACTCGTAGTAGATTATTTTAAACCGTTTCAGTTGGCGATCAAAAACACTCGAGTCATTTACTTACCTGTAGCGGAATTAAAAAGAAAAAATAGCGACGACTCATTTACGATCGAATACCTGAACTGTCTAACAGGCGATCCGATCGACTTTGTGCCGGCTTAATCTATTTGAGGCGATTACTCCCCTTCTTCCATGTTTTTATTAAGCTCGTCAAGTAGCACTTGAAAACCTTTATCCACATGACTTTTAAGACTCTGCTCTTTTAAAAATTGCAGCTTCTGTCTTGATAGACACTCTTCCAATTGTGTAGCATTTTTCTGACTTAAAGCATCTAATAACGCATCTGCGAGCGCTTCTAGCGAGGGATTCTTTTCTATCTTTTTCATTGATTTATCTAATTTAATTCTTAAGGAACTGCTGATTAACTCAGGTTAATTTAATTTTGCATGAATTTTTTCTAAAATTCGAAAAATCAATCGAAATTAACTGTTTAACAGTTAATAGAGTGCGATTTTATCGAATTTTAGGAAAAATTCATGCAAAATTAAATTAACCTGAGTTAATCAGAGGTTCCATAAGTTGATTGTAAGAAAATTATTAATTTACAACAATGGCAGACCACTCTGAAGGGAAGCTCTCCCTACGTGTGGTGGTGATAAAAATTTGAGATTGTAAATTTTTTAAGTGTTCGATGACCCCATTTGTCCGTATCGGATCAAGATGCATTCCCAAATCGTCAATTAGAAGCATCGGCGCGTGGGTAACCTCACATTTAAGCCGCTCCCACTCTGCAAAGCGGAGCGCTAAAGTGGTTAGTGTCAGCTGCCCTAAGCTTGCAAATTGCTTTGCGGGCTTCCCGTCGATTGAAATCATCAGATCGTCTCTATGTGGCCCAAAGAGAGTAGAGCCAAGTAGAATTTCTCGTTCTCTTTGATTTTTGTAGAGAGAGGCGAGGTTCTCTTGTGCCTTATACTGAATATCAAGAATGCACTTAAGACAACTAATAGTAGAAAAATGACTCTGCACAAGAGGACGCAGCTTTTCAACGAGCAAGAGACGCTCATTAATCAAGTACTCACCGGCTTGAACAAGCTCTTTTTCCCAAATTTCAATCGTCCTTAAATCTTTATTTCGCAGCAGTTGGTTGCGTTGCTTGACAGCGCGTGTGTAGCGCATTAACTGTTTAAAATACTCACCGTTTGCTTGTGAAAGTTGAATATCTAAGTATCGTCGCCGAACAACAGGACCGCCCTTAATTAAGGTGGTGTCGTCAGGAGCCATGACCACGCCATGGAGTAGACCGATTAAAGGCGCAATGGATTGATGAGTTGTTCGATTATGGACAATCTTCTTTCGCTTACCATCCGATCCTAAACTTAAGCGATGATCCAATCCGCTTTTGATAAAATGCGCCTCAATGGAGAATTCCTTTTGAGAAATCTGAATGACATCATTTAGTTGTTGATGGCGAAACGGGCGGCCGCATATGAGTAAATGGACCGCCTCTAAAATAGATGTTTTTCCCTTTGCATTTTCCCCGACGATTAAATTAACGCCGGGATCAAATGCAAAACATAAACCGCGATGAACACGGTAATTGTTTAGAACAAGCTTTTGTAGAAACAAAACTTATGTCGTCGGGTTTAATCGTAGCGGCATCAAAATGAATAGGGGCGACGCATCCTTTGTGGACTTGCCTTCATCTCCATCCAAAAGAACGCCTGGGCTAAACGAGTCTGTTAAGCCAAGTGTAATTCTCTCTTGCTTGCTGTGGCGTAAAATATCTAAGAAAAACGCTGGGTTGAATGCAATATCAATCGGTTCTCCGTGATAATCCACCGGCATACTCACATTCCCCTCCCCTACATCAGAAGAGTTGACTTTGAGTTTGACCTCGCCTCCTGCAAATGTGAAGCGGACAGATTCACCGGACTCAATTGCAAAAAGAGAGACTTGTCGAAGAAGCGTCATTAACTCTTCTCGATGCAAGTGCACTTGCATCTGAGCTGCATCGGGAATAATACGCGTTAAATCGGGGTATTTTTCTGTAATCAGCTTAGAAACAAGAGTAAAGTTCTCTGTTTTAACGGCAATTTTATCTTCCATTAAAAGAACAGCTGCTTTCTCATCGCCGCCTATACTCTTGATAATTTCATCGACAGCCTTAATCGGAAGAATATAGTTCTCTGAGACATCGGTATCAAGGCCTTCAATCGAGACAAAAGTCCGTGAGAGGCGTTTTCCATCAGTTCCGAAAAATGTCGCCCTTCCATGATTCAGAGACAGTCCCACACCGGAAAGTTCAATCCGGCTGCCGTCTTTGCAAACGGAAAAAGCGGTGCGATACAGCGTATCTTTCAACTCTTCTTGTTTTAAGTTCAAAGTAATCGCATCGGTCAGGTTAGGGAGACTCGGGTAATCCTCAGGATTCATACCTTTTAATTTAAAGTGGGAAGAGTCGCATATCAGATGCGTTGTATGATCTTGATCCACGCTGATTTCAATATTGTATGCTGTCAGTTCTCTGATCAAATTCGCAAAACGTTTAGCAGGCAAAGACGCTTTACCTTCTTCTAATATTTTTACGTCCGTCATACACTGGATTCCGACAGTTAAATCTGTCGCTGTCAGTTTAAGTTCTCCATGCGCAGCTTCGATTAAAACGTGGGATAAAATCGGCATTGCAGGCTTGGCTGAAATCACACTCAAGCACTTGGAAAGTAGATAATTTAGTTCTTCACGTGAGATAATAAATTTCATAGCGACCTCTTGGAATTTCTCTATTTGATATTAGAGATTCATGTGATATAATCCTAGAATAAAGTCGTTAAACATTGCAAAACGTAATCTAACCTTGTTAAGATTTACATTCCGTTTTAACCGCTTTCAGTCAAGGATTCTCGCTCTATGGCAAAGAAAAAATCAAACTCTCAACTTGTATCCAACCGCGGAGCCTCTTTCAGTTATGAAATTCTTGAGACTTTTGAGGCAGGAATTGCACTCCAAGGGACGGAAGTGAAGTCCCTAAAAGAGCATCACGGCTCTCTTCAAGAAGCGTATATCAAAACAATGGGCAGTGAGCTTTGGCTTGTCGGATGTACGATCCCTCCTTACCGATATGGAAATATTCACAACCATCAAGAGCGCCGCGAACGTAAACTTCTCATGCATAAGCATGAAATTCTCCGCCTCAAGGCTGAGCTTCAAGAGAGGGGTCTTGCCCTGATCCCCCTCGGCATGTACCTAAAACAAGGGAAAATCAAACTGCAGATTGCCCTTGGAAAAGGAAAAAAAATGCATGACAAAAGACAAACGATCAAAGAACGGGATCAAAAACGTCAAATGCAGCGCGCGAAAAAAGAGCATCAGTGAAGACAATCACTCTTTTCACATTAGGGAAAATACGAGAAGATTGGCTCAAAGAACTGATCCAAAAGTATTTAAAAAGGCTAAAAAACGATCTCTCATTTCAATGGGTGCAGGTTAAGTCAGAGAGTGGACTGCTAGATAAAACAAAAGAGATAGCAAATGTTTACTGTTTAGATGCGCTCGGCAATACCATGTCCAGTGAAGCGTTTAGCGAGTTATTAGAGTCACATTTAAAGGAAGGGAACGCAAAAGTTGCCTTTATTATTGGCGGGCCTGAAGGGCTTTCCGATGAAATCAAACAAAAGTTCCCCCTCATCAGCTTTTCTCCCATGACCTTTACATCTCAAATCACAACACTTCTTCTGATTGAACAGATTTACCGAGCATTTGAGATTTCAAAAGGTTCTAAATACCATAAATGAAGGAAAGAATGAAATGCGGGGGCAAAAAAACACCCCCGGTCATTTTTCTTACTGAACGACAGCCGCACGAAAATAGGTCGTGGCTCCTTGTAAAAGGGCAAAGCCGACAATAACATCAATTACACCTCGAATATCCTGAGGGAAACCGAACAGTCGCATAGAGAGACCTAGCAGCATCATAACGCCAATTAAAATAATGAGCTTAAAGCTATATAAATGCTTAAGCGATGGCTGCGGCAGCTTCCGAATTCGACTGATTTCACGTTCTGCTGAACGTCGCAACACAAATCTACCCTTGAAGAAACCTAATACAAGAGAAAAGGCGATCAACAGAACAACTGTATTTTCAACAGACGCATAAGAAGAAAAAGCGCTAAGAAGCACACTCCCCTCATTTGCCTGTTTTAGAAGACGCACACCCAAAGAGAGCAGTCCTGCACCAACAATAGCCCATATAGAGCCGGCAATAATAAATAATGTTTTCATGCTTGAGAGTCTAATACAAAGAGCAAAAAGAAGCAAATTTGAGTTGGACTTAAAAAAAAAAACAAAATAGACTGAGCAAAAATTCAAACAGAATACATTCAAAAAATAGGTAATATCGACTATGAAAAAGACAGTGACCATTTGTAGAACACTGACCGTTATCCTTTCCATGATTATGGGCGCTTATTGCTCTTCTTTTCTTTTATTCAATCAAGTTGATTCGATAAGTTTAGCATTCGGAAGTGCTGCGGGCCTCGGGTTTGGATTACTGCTTGTTGTGGTTGAATCTCTGATGAAACAGGCTAACTTAAGAACGTTTAACCTTATCATGCTAGGATGTTTTCTTGGCGCTCTTTTTGCATTTACAGTGACCGCGGCATTCGGGCCGCTGCTCTTTATGATCCCCGAAACATATGCCACGATTACAGAGGGTGCTGTATTTATTGTCGCCGCCTACTTTGGCGTTATTCTCACACTGCGTTCATCTGAAGAGCTATATCTTTCAATTCCCTTAGTTAGACTTCATCCGACAACGCAAAAAAAACGCGACATCCTCCTTGACAATACAATTCTATTAGATCAACGACTTGTCGATCTTGCAAGCTCCGGAATCCTTGACGATCGCTTGATTCTTCCACGTTTTATTATCGATCATTTTCGCGAACTATCTATTAGCAAAAAGGAAGAATATAATATCAAAGGAAAGCGCGGTCTTGAAACGATTAAATCGCTTGAAGAGCTTCCGCATCTTCACCTTTCCATCCACGATAAAGACTTCAATGAACTCAACGACATCAGTGAAAAGCTTGTGCGACTCGGGGGATTCTTTGGAGCCAATATCTTCACTGCCGATATGACGCGCATTGAAGAGTCCTCTCTTCAAGGAATTCGCGTAATCAATGTCCATTCACTCTCACGCACATTAAAAACACTCACACATTCAGGTGAAAATATCCCAATTAAGGTCCAACGATACGGAAAAGAACCGCGCCAAGGCGTCGGTTATCTTGAGGATGGAACAATGGTTGTGATTAATGGAGGAGCTGAGTACATCGGAGAAACGATTCGCGCGCAAGTGCTATCTGTCAAACACACCTCCTCGGGGCGAATGATTTTTTCTAACGCGATTGAAGATAGCGAGCAAGAAGAAAGCGAGGATCAAAGAATACCGGCCGGAGTTGCTTCAGGCTCACAGCCAAAAGATTACTTTACTCTTTAATAGAGGCGAGGTCACCATGCCAACCGGTGTCGGCACCGATATTATCGAGATTCCTCGAATCAAACAGGCGATAGAGAGACAAGGTCAACCTTTTATCGATCGCCTGTTTACTCAAGCCGAACAAACCTACTGTAAAACATTCAAAGATCCCTACTCGCATTACGCTGTGAGATTTGCCGGTAAAGAAGCGGTGCTAAAAGCACTTGGAACGGGAATGAGAGAGGGCATCACCTGGCTGGATATTGAAATTATCAATAACGATCTGGGCAAACCGATAGTTTTTATCTCGGATGCGTTAAAAGAGCGATTCAGCTCGCCTGAGATACAGATCTCTTTGAGTCATTCAAAATCGACAGCAATCGCTTTTGTCATCGTCTCTTAAAGCAATCTCTGATTAACACAGGTTAATTAAATTTTGCATGAATTTTTTCTAAAATCCGAAATAACAGTCCAGGTTAAACGATTGGGTTTTTATCGAACTTCAGAAAAAAGGCGCAAAATTTAACAATCTGAGTTAATCAGGGGTTCCTAAAGAAACCTTCCAGTGAAATCAGACGGTTATCAGAGGTTCCTTCAACGTCTTTCCAGTTTGAAATGTTTAATGATCGCATCCAGTGAAAAAGCGCCCGGTCCAAAACAGAGCACCAAAAGAGCTGTTAGCAAATATAAAAACGGAGTCTCTTGAACGAATCCTTGCGGATTTTGCATAAAGTTTTCGACCACTGCATAATGAGCCTTTGCATATGCCACAGTCATTATAGCAATTAACGGAATTGCTATGATCCTTGAACCAAGGCCGAACACAAGTAGTACTCCCCCGAGCGTTTCAAATAGGGCCACTAGGTAGGCTAAAATGTTTGGAAAGGGAATATCGACTGAAGTAAAAAAATTGATCACGCTATCGATATTTTGTAACTTTCCCCATCCGGCATAGAAAAAAGCAATGCCCCAAAAGAGTCGCATAAACAATAGCAATGGGTGTTTAAGAATATCTCCAAGTGCGGTTAACCCTTTTACAATGGCATGGATTCCTGACATAATACCTCCTCTTCTACTTCAGTCAGTTGCGGCTAATATAAGCTACTCTTTAATCTTTTCATTTTACAAGATTTTTCTTCTATTCTATAAGATCAAGGTATGAATTTAATCATCGACAAACCGGGAATCGTTCTTTTTACGGCAACGATCATACTAAGCTTTGGTTTCTTACAGCTAACAACCTTGGAACCATTTTACAGCCTTTTTGCTTCTTTACTTACTGCGACCCTAGTTTTTGGTTCGTATCTTGTGATTAAGTGGATATGGATTGCGGCAAAAAAATAAACTATCGTTTGATAAATTATTTTGAATGCCTACAATTGCAACA
This sequence comes from Waddliaceae bacterium, assembly GCA_040880105.1. Classification (GTDB taxonomy): domain Bacteria; phylum Chlamydiota; class Chlamydiia; order Chlamydiales; family SLOH01; genus SLOH01. Next base: position 40,670 of record JBBDJA010000017.1, read on the forward strand.
TGAATCAACCTCTAAAACCTAGGAGAGGATTATGACATCATCAGCTGTTAACGCAAGCCCTTTACAAGAGGCTCAAGATTGGGGAGAGATTATCAAAGGTGAAGTCTCATTAAATAAGGAAAAGACAAAAAAACTAAACGAATTTTTCCAAAATCAGCTACTGCCCCATCTTAAGGAAAACGGTCAGTCGCATCGTAATGTACCAAGGCCCCCGCCTACACCTCCACCGAAAAATGAAAGTGCAATTGCAAAACAGGTAAGGAAAATTGTCAAAGAGCAAAATCCTTTTCCTTCAATTCCTGATGAAAAGATCCTTGAAATCATCGCTTTTGGGTATCGGGCAGCCGGTGGAAGTAAAAAAAATAAACTTGTTGCAGATGCGCTTCAAAAAAATTCAACACCACCAGAATGCAAAAATGACGATGTCCAGAAATTAACGGCGGAACAAACACAATTAGAGCTACAAAGACTTGAAACTCAATTAGAAAAATTTAGAGAGCTATCTAAAAAGCAATGGGAGAGTTTTTCCTCTCAAAAAGAAGGAGTTTATCAACCATCCCACGCACGTGAGCTTCAAAACTTATCGAACACATCAATACATCGCAGTCAAATTCAAAATCGAATCAATGAATTATTTCCATACCTGCAAAATTCGATTGATTTAGCAGATAATATCCGGGAAAAGTTTGCCAATGTTTGCATTCACTTCATGTATTCTGATTGGAACATTACATCTTCCTCCTTCCTTGCTAATGAGCGCAATGCGTTAAGAAGAATGATACGAGATGTTTCAGATCTTACAACCACAATTAACACAGGAAAAGCCACTTATCGCATCATTCAAAAAGAGGGCGATCCTGGACTTGCTCTTGAGAAGGATCTTGAGAAATGGATTGAAACTTATGAAAATTTAGGCAAGCAGATTGAAGAGCTTGATGACAATTACCTGCAAACAATTGAGAAACTTGCAAAGCCATTAGAAGAGAATGAGATCAATAAAGAAATTATTCGGCAAGTAGAAGTTATTTCAAACCCCCAACTTCGCAAAGAAGTGGCAGAGGCAATGGCCTCCCCTCCTCAAGTCATCCGTGCGCAATTAAAAGGCGTGCTTCTTGAGTATTCAAATATGTGGGAAAATCTCCGAAAGTCTGTCAATGATCTTGAGGTGCAAATTAATCGCCTTGGATACGGAATTAAAAATAAATGTTCGATCCCTTTAGAATCTCTGTTTGACGCAGAAAAAAAAGGGTTTTGGCAGAAAGCAGGATCTCTACTTGCTTGGGGGGGGCAAAAACCGGAAAAGCTCGTGATTTCTCCATTTACTATACAAAAAATGAAAGAGGGCGAGCCTGTATCTCCTCAAAATATTGAAGAGGGTGAGCCGGCATCTGCAGAGAAGCCTGAAGAAGTTAAAGAAGAGTTGCAACCAAGCATGCTCCCTTAAATCAAAAGGCTCAATGTGCCTCGCACATTGAGCCTTTCTTTTATCCCCCAAAACATCGGCTAATTTGACAGGTGCATTTAATAATGAATGTCTTTGATTAGCTAAATTCCACAGTTAAGATTATTCATAAGACTCCTCTATTAGAGCTGAATGGAAATTGTGTTATAATATTCAAAGATAGTGTAATATATCTGCGATGAAAAGAGAAAAAGTACTCGGTATCATACCCGCTCGATTTGGAAGTACCCGTTTTCCCGGGAAACCACTGGCTCAAATTAAAGGCCGCTCGCTCCTCCAAAGAGTATATGAAAATGCCAAAAAGTGCCCCCATCTTGATCGGGTCATTATCGCAACAGATGATGATCGGATCCGAAGTCATGCACTTGAATTTGATGCTGACGTCATCATGACATCAAGTAGCTGCACCTCCGGAACAGAGCGCTGCATTGAAGTGATTACTCAACATACCGATTTCTCGCAATATGAACGGATCATTAACATCCAAGGAGACGAACCCCTCTTAGAGTCAGATGTCATCAAGCAGGTTATTCTTGCTCTTGAAGAGGCGCCCATGTCATCTGCAAAAAAGCTTCTTGAGTGTGAAAAGAGATTGCGCGACCCCTCTGTTGTTAAATGCGTCTGCGACTTAAATCAAAAAGCGCTTCTCTTCAGTCGTGGGCTAGCTCCTAGAGGAGTTGTATATGAGCATCTTGGTATTTACGGTTTCCATCGAGACTTTTTATTAAAATTACAAACCCTTCCCCCCACTCCCATGCAATTATCAGAAGACCTTGAACAGTTGAAAGCGCTGGAACATGGCTATAGCATTAAAGTCCCGACTGTAAAAAGCTTAAGTATCGGTGTGGACCATCCGGAAGATATTAGAGAGGTAGAAAAACTTTTATGAAAACAAAATACATATTTATTACAGGAGGAGTCTGCTCCTCTCTAGGAAAAGGACTCACATCTGCCTCACTTGGCATGCTGCTTGAAAAAAAGGGGCTAAAAGTAGCCATGCTCAAGCTCGACCCTTACTTAAATGTCGATCCGGGAACAATGAACCCATTCCAGCATGGCGAGGTCTATGTCACAGATGATGGGGCCGAAACAGACCTTGACCTTGGACATTATTATCGATACACAGACTCCCCTCTATCCCGCAACTCCAATGCAACTTCCGGACAGATCTACGACACTGTGATCAAACAAGAAAGGCGCGGTGACTACTTGGGAAAAACTGTGCAGGTGATCCCACATATTACAGATGAAATCAAACAGAGAATCTTAAAGTGCGCAAATCAAGAAAAGGGAATTGATGTTGTTCTTGTTGAGATTGGAGGAACTGTCGGAGATATTGAGTCGCTCCCCTTTATGGAGGCCATTCGCCAGTTCCAATGCGAACACAAAAACATGTGGTTAAACGTCCATTTAACCTACATCCCTTACCTTAAGGCAGCAGGCGAAGCAAAAACAAAACCCACCCAGCATTCTGTCCAGGTCCTGCGAGAAATTGGCCTCTTTCCCGATATTATTCTTTGCAGATCGGAAAGACCCTTATCTGAGGATGTCAAAGATAAAATTAGCCTCTTTTGCAATGTCTCAAGAGATTCTGTCTTCGAAGAGTTGGATGTGGAGTCAAGTATTTATGAGGTTCCTCTGAAGCTGCATGAACAGAAAGTGGATGCAATGATCTGTGAGTTACTCGACCTGAAAAATGGACCGGTTGACCTAACAGCTTGGGAAAATATCTTGGAAAAAATCAAAAATCCAAAAGGGACAATCACAATCGGAATTGTGGGTAAATATGTCCAACATCAAGATGCGTATAAATCTGTTTTTGAAGCGCTTGAACATGCAGCGACAAGCGAGCAACATAAACTCAAATTCAAGCGAGTCGAAGCAGATATATTACAAAAAAGCAAAAGCGTGAAAAAAACATTGGAAGGATGCGACGGGTTTCTAGTTCCCGGCGGTTTTGGCGAGAGAGGCTGGGAAGGAAAGATCATGGCAGCTAAGCACGCTCGAGAGGAAAAACTCCCCTACTTCGGTATCTGCCTTGGAATGCAGGTGATGAGCGTTGAATTTGCTAGAAACGTTGCAAACATCGCTGATGCAAATTCAACAGAAATTGATCCGGCTACAAAAAGTCCGATCATCTCCCTCCTCAGTGAGCAGAAAGATAAGCAAGATCTAGGCGGTACGATGCGCCTTGGAGCTTATCAATGCCAAATCAAGAAACAGTCTAAAGCGTATGACGCCTACCAAAAAAGCAAAATTTCCGAACGTCACCGCCACCGTTATGAGTTTAACAGCGAGTATAAAGAAGAACTTGAAAAATCCGGTCTTATCGTTTCGGGAACACTTGATGGAAAAACACTTTGTGAAATTGTAGAAGTACAAGATCATCCATGGATGGTCGGTGTGCAGTTTCACCCTGAATTTAAGTCAAAGCCAACCTCTCCGCACCCACTTTTCCGCGAATTTATCCGCGCAACTATAAAAAATAAAGAGAAAAATGGCTAGCCGCATCATTGGAATCGACTTTGGTCTGCGCCGCATCGGCCTTGCTCTTTCAGATGAAAGCAAAATACTGGCAACCCCTTTAGAGACCTATCTTATTGAGAATAAAATGGAAAAATCGGTGGCCAATCTGATGAGCCACCTTTTAGAACATTCTAAATCTCATTACTATACGATAGAGATGATTGTGGTCGGTATGCCATACATGATGAATGGAAGTCATGGCCATCTTGCAGATGAAGTCGACCACTTCGTCACTCTTTTAAAAAATCATACGGAAATTCCTATTGTTACTTGGGATGAAAGACTTTCGTCTGTTCAAGCGGATCGCTCGCTGCGCGAGGCAAATCTTTCCCGTAAAAAACGCAAACAGCACGTGGATAAAGTCGCGGCAACTCTTATCTTACAAAGCTATCTCGATAGCCGCTGCTAAAATTTGTCTTTCCAATTGCAATCTTTCTGGTAAAACGCTAATTTAAAGAAATGGTATTTGAAAATCCTTTAAAAGAAGATACGCAGGAGTTTAAGCGAGCAGAATCTTGCCTAATGGTGATCTTTGGCGCGACCGGAGATTTAACTGCGCGAAAGCTTGTACCGGCTCTCTATAATCTTGCTGTCGAAGGTCAATTGCCCCCGCATTTTGCATGCGTCGGATTTGCAAGGCGTGACAAAACGCATGAGCAGTTTCGAGAAGATATGAAAAATGCGATCTCAAAGCATTCGAGACACGCACTGAATCAAGAGTTGTGGGATAGTTTTAAAGAACAAATTTTCTACCACAAATCAGCTTTTGACGATGATGCAGGGTATGAAAAATTAAAACCCCTTCTTGATGACTTAGACAAAAAATTTTACACAAATGGAAACCGCGCCTATTACCTAGCGACCCCTCCAAAAAACTTCCCGATTATCATCGAAAAACTAGGAAAGCATCAGCTCATTTATAAAGAGAATGCCGAGCCTTGGAGTCGAGTGATCATCGAAAAGCCGTTTGGAAATGACCTTGAGTCTGCAAAACAACTACAAAAAGATATCTCCTGCCATTTAGACGAAAAGCAGATCTACAGGATAGACCATTTTCTCGGGAAAGAGACCGTTCAAAACTTACTTGTTTTTCGCTTTAGCAACCCCATTTTTGAATCGCTCTGGAATAACAAACATGTCGATCATGTGCAAATCACAGTAAGCGAGGATATTGGCATAGGAACAAGAGGAAACTTTTTTGAGGCATCCGGCCTACTTCGCGATATTGTGCAGAATCATATGATGCAGCTTCTCTCCCTAATTGCAATGGAACCACCGATTAATTTATCTGCTACAGCCATCCATAATGAAAAGGTCAAGGTTCTTGAATCTCTACGTCATTTCCCAAAAAATGAAGATCAGACGAAAGAGGAAAGTGCAATTGTTCGAGGACAGTACGGGCCTGGCTTTATCGAAGGCAAACCTGTCAAAGGGTATCGAGAAGAAGACGATGTTGCTAAGGACTCTAATGTCGAAACATTTGCGGCGATGCGACTCTTTATCGACAATTGGAGATGGGCAGGCGTGCCGTTTTATATGCGAGCCGGAAAGCGAATGCCAAAAAAGGTCACCGAAATCTCAATTGCGTTTCGCGATGCTCCCGGATTCCTTTTCAAAAAAGACTCTATTGATCCAAACTTACTTGTGATCCGCATTCAGCCAAATGAAGGGATCTCTCTTAAAATGAACTGTAAGGTTCCCGGAATTTCAAGTCCGATTCAACCGGTCAAGATGGACTTTCGGTATGGCTCATACTTTGGAGCCTCCCCTCCCGATGCCTATGAGAGGCTACTTTGCGACTGCATGTCAGGTGATAATACGCTTTTTGCAAGAATTGATGAAGTGCTTGCGTCTTGGAAGTTATTCTCAAATGTCTTACATAAGTGGGAAAATGACAAAGCGGAAGGATTTCCCAATTATCAAGCAGGCACTTGGGGACCGCAAGCGGCAGATCTTCTTATGAAGGGAACGAAACGGAAGTGGCGGTTACTTTGAGTAACAAAACCTCTAAAACTTATCTCTTTAATTTGATTATTTACTCTCATTCAGAAGAGAGACGGCGTTATTTTGAAGAGATGGTCTACCCATTAATCGAAAAATATCCCTGCCGCATTCTTTTCATTGAAGGGATCATGGAATCGGACTCCGATGTATGCCAGACATTTTGTCTTGCGCCCTCTCCTGAACAAGAAAAGTTTTTAGAGAAATCCGATCGCATGGTCATACGAGTTTCGAAGGAAAACCTCTCAAAAGCACCTCTTTTAGTCCTGCCCTATTTAATCCCCGACTTGCCGGTTTTCTTGATCTGGGGACAAGATCCGACCAAAGAAAGAAATATCCTCCCCTCTTTTTTAAATGTCGCTACCCGCCTTGTGTTTGATAACGACTCTGTCTCTAATCTCTCTGAATTTGCCAAGTCTATGCTGGAAATTTTAGACACTTTGGATATGGACCTTATGGATGTCGACTGGGCACATATTAGCGGAATGAGAGCTGCCATAGGCACTATTTTTAATAGCGAAACGCTTTTTAATGAACTAAAGAGCGCTCGAAAAATCTCTATTACCTATACCCATGTCGCAAATTCGCCGATGCAGCACCAGAATAGACGCTCTCTCTACCTGCAAGGCTGGCTTGCCGCCATGCTCGGCTGGAAATTAAAAAAACGTGAGGGGGATAAAATCCAATATGAGAATCATGAAATCATATTAATAAAGGAAGAGAGTGAAAACGGGTTTGCAGGTGAGATCAAAGTAATCGACGTTGATCAAATCATGCATATCGAGACACTCCTAACAGCGGCAACTCCGCTTCTTCGCGTAAGTCCCTCGGACGCCCCTTCCTATCAACTCCCGATACCGAATATGCGGCGTGGCCTTGCATTTATCAAAGAGATTTTCTACCACCCAATCACAACGCATTACCGTAAAACCTTGGATATAATCTCGAGAATGAAATGACCATACAACCGCTTGATGATAGACGCAATTTTGTAATCTTTGAAAACACATCACAAGCCATTCAGTTTGCTGCCGACCACTTTTTAGGGGCTGCAAATCGCGCAATCAAAGCAAAAGGGGCGTTTTATGTTGCCCTATCCGGAGGATCCTCTCCAAAAGCCATTTTTGAGCAGCTTCTTAAGCATAAAGAGGCGTGCGACTTTACAAAAGTCTGGCTCTTTTGGGGTGATGAGCGCGCCGTTCCTCCCGATCACCCTGAAAGCAACTACAAAATGGCAATGGAAACTGCATTTTCTACCCTTCCCGTTCCAAAAGAACAAATCTTTCGTATGCAGGCTGAAAAATCGATTGAAAAAAACGCGCTTTCATACGAAAAAATGATCCAAAAAACGATCCCGGACGGTTCATTTGATCTTCTCATGCTTGGAATGGGTGAAGATGGTCACACCGCTTCTCTTTTTCCCAATACAAATGCCCTAAAACGCCAAGACCGGCTTGTGGTTGCCAATTTTATTCCGCAAAAAAATCAGTGGCGCATGACATTGACCTTCCCTTGCATTAACGCTGCAAAAGAAATTGTCATTTATGTATTTGGAAAAGGGAAAGCAAAAAAATTAAATGAAGTCTTTACCACCCCTTTTAACCCGGATGAAATCCCTATCCAAGCGGTCGGAACCCCGGATAACCCGGCTCTTTTCATCTTAGATCAAGGATCCGGACAAAACTTGGTTTCATTATAGTTAGCATTCTTGTTATATAGATCCTAATTAGTGAAAAGAGAAATCTCTCATGGCAATCAGATGTTTTCCTCCGCAAAAAAAATCTTGGCGTATCGTCATCATCTGCGCATTGATTCCGCTGTTTATGGGAATCGCTGCCCTTATATATTGGCATCTATATTCAGTTGCTCTCATAGAAAAGCATCGTTTATTTCAGTATCACCACTATAATTCAGCCCTTTCGACCACTGCTGTCAGCCTTGCAATGCTGCTATTTTTAGCCAATTTTAGAAAAACAGCAATCGCCCTCGCCACCCTTCCGTTCCTCATTGGTTTACTGACTCTTTTTGAACATATTTTTGATACAAATCTTAGAGTCGATAACTTATTCATTTTTAAAGCATTTTCTATTAATGCCTATCCTCTGGGGCGGATGACCCCTTTAGCCACCTTTGAGGTATTTGTTCTCGGGATTGCGATGCTCCTGATTACATTTGATTTCAGCTTTAAAAAAAAACAGATTGTCTTGCGTGTTCTCGGCGTCATTGTCTTTGCGATATGCGTTGTTGCTTTAGCAGCTGCGCTAATTGGCGTTGAAGTCGCTCCAAAATGGGCGCAATTTTCTTACCTGGACTCAAGACCGGCCGTTGAAATGGGCTTTCTTGGCTTTATGATTATCGCCTACGCTTGGGGGTTTTGCTGTACGACAAATAACGATCTTCCACCCTCTCTACCCTTCCCTACAACAGGCGCAGTCATTTTGGGAGCACTCTATCTATGGCAAGCATTAAACACTCAAGAGACTGTACATTTTCAACGGATGAATCAAGCCGTGGCAGAGCAGCTCGCAACCTCTGTAAAGTCACTTCTCAATAACCGAATCGACTCGCTCACTTTTATGGCTAAACGGTGGGAAAACCGCAAGGGAGTCCCGAAGCACGAATGGGAGATGGATTCCATGTCATATGTTGACGTGGAATCAGGCCTTGTCGCCATCGAATGGGCAGACTCTTCTTACCATGTCCGCTGGAGTGTTCCACAGGAAGATGAGAGTTTGGAAAATCTTGATATTATGTTGGATAATAAGCGCGGGGAGACCATTCAAAATCTTGAAAAAGATGGTGGTCTATACGCCACACCAGTTATCAATCTCGTGCAAGGCGGAGACGGCTTTTTAATTTACGTGCCCCTCTTTCCCGATGGAGTCTTTGACGGTTTCATCATCGGAGCCTTTAATATTGAAAAGCTCTTCACAAACATCATCCCTGAGTACCTCCTAAAAGACTATGCCATTTCAATCTATGACGGAGGCAGGCGCATTTACCATCACAACCCAGATGATTTGCTTGATCCGGATATACAACCGGAGATGGCCGGATTTTCATTCCTCAATAACCATTGGTTTATAGACGTCCGGCCTGAAAAGGGGCTTTTACAAAAAAACCGCTCCTCTCTTCCGATGTTTACTCTTGTCATTGGTTTTTTTCTTGCAGCCTTTGTCTTTACTGCCTTTTTCTTCGGTGAAACGGCCTATCTTCGCTCAAGGCAGCTTGAAGAGACGCTAAATGAACTTAATGAATCGACTCAACAAACCCACGCCATTTTACACTCGATGGGAGAGGGCGTTTTTGGGATCAACCATCTAGGTAAAACAACATTTGTCAACCCGACAGTTACAGAACTTGTCGGATTTAAACAATCGGAGTTAATTAACAAAAGTTATAAATCTCTGAAGTTTCTCCCCGCAGAATTTGAAAGAATAATGAATATAGCAGAAGCATTGACAAAAGGTGAGACTCAAACAACAACACAGCTTGAGTTCATGAGGAAAAATGGATCGTTTTTTCCAGTAGAGTGCACCGCCGCCCCGATTATCATTGATAAAAAAACAGAAGGCGCTGTCATGATTTTTCGCGATGTGACCGAGAGAAAACAGACAGAGGAGCAGCTACTCAACTTCGTTCGTAAACTAGAGGAAACCAACCATAAATTAAGGGAAGCAAGGGCGGCATCGGAAGCTGCTAACTATGCAAAAAGCGCGTTTCTTGCGAATATGAGCCATGAAATCCGCACGCCACTTAATGGCGTGATTGGAATGGCGGGAATTTTACTTGCAAGTCCTGACCTTAACGAAAAACAGAAAAAATATATCGGAAGAATTGACCTCTCCGGAAAGATCCTTCTTGAGCTCATAAATGACATTTTGGATTTCTCAAAAATTGAAGCAGGTGAAATGCGCCTTGAATCCATTCCTTTCGATCTCCATAACATTCTTTTAGAGACAGAAGACATCATGTCGTCAAGAGCGCAAGAGAAAAAGCTCGACCTTTCTCTAGAGTATCCAGATGATCTCCCTAAACATGTGATCGGCGACCCTAGCCGGCTTCGGCAAGTCGTAAACAACCTCTTAAGCAATGCAATCAAGTTTACAAGTGAAGGAAGTGTGATACTTAGAGTCATCGGAAAAGAACGGACGCAGTCACAAATGCTCTTTCGTATCGAAATCATCGATACCGGCATCGGAATCCCCGAATCAAAAATTGACGACCTTTTTGAAAAGTTCTCCCAAGCTGATACCTCGACAACAAGAAAATTTGGAGGAACCGGTCTTGGCCTTTCCATTTCCAAACAACTAGTTGAACTGATGGATGGAGAGCTGAGCTGTAATAGCGAAGAGGGAAAAGGATCCACATTCTGGATGGAAATTGTGTTCGCTCTTGATAAAGAAAGTAGACCTAACAAGACCTTAAATACAATTGAAGGAATGCCTGTTCTTATCGTCAATAAAAACAAGTCAGTCGCCGAAAACATTGAAAAGATATTTACCAAATGGAAAATGCGCTGCGTCACTTCAAAATCGATAGAAGAGATCAATAATACACTCAAGAAAGTAAATATAGACGGAAATTCAATCCCATTTACAATTATAACAGAAGAAGCACGCAATGAAGTGCAATTACATGGAAGCCCTCCAAATACACAGTCTATGCTTATTGGAACACTTACAGATCCGATTAGAGGCAACCATCTCTTCACTCTCTTAAATAAATGGATGGAAACAAATAAATAGAGGAACTCTTGATGAATCCACTTTCCAAAAAATTTCCCGGAAAAAAAATTTTAGTTGTCGAAGACTACTTCATTAATCAAGAAGTCATTAAAGACATACTCGAGTTAATGGAATGCGAAGTCGCCATTGCGGAAAACGGAGTCCTTGCCCTTGAGAAAATAGAAAAGGAAGAATACGACCTTGTCTTTTTGGACATTCAAATGCCTGAAAAGGATGGTTATCAAGTCGCAAAAGAGATTAGAGAAAAGGAAGATTCAGATGAACACATCCCGCTTATTGCCTTAACTGCCAGTGCCTTGAGTGGAGATCGTGAAAAATGTCTTAAAGAGGGAATGGACGACTATCTTTCGAAGCCAATTGAACCCTACCAGATTGAAGAAATCCTAGACAAGTATCTAAAACCTTGAGTTTTAGACAATTTTGAATTAAAATTTCTTCCTATGATAGTTTTGGGAATTGAAAGTACATGCGATGAGACCGGCTGCGCAGTTGTTAAAGACGGTCGAGAGATTCTCTCAAATCTTGTTGCCTCACAAATCAACCTACACAAGCGTTTTGGGGGGGTTGTTCCGGAACTTGCATGCCGAGAGCACGCCGATCTTTTCATTCCCCTACTAAACAAAGCGCTAAACGAAGCTAATGTCACCCTCAATCAAATCGATTTGATCGCTGTCGCAAATGGCCCAGGACTTATTGGAGCACTCCTCGTTGGGCTGAGTGCAGCCAAAGGACTCTCTTTTGCATTAAAAAAACCGCTGATCGGAGTCAATCACATCGAGGCTCACCTCTATGCTGCCATCATGTCGGCAAAGGAAGAGATTGAATATCCCTGTATCGGAGCCGTTCTTTCCGGAGGACACACCTCACTTGTGTTAGTGAAAAATATTGGAGAGTACGAGTTGATCGGACAGACGCAAGATGATGCGATCGGCGAGGCATTTGATAAAGTCGCAAAGCTATTAAATCTCCCCTACCCCGGAGGGCCTGAAGTTGAAAAACTGGCAAAAAAGGGAAACCAAGCCGCCTTCCCCTTGAAGTCGGGAACAATAAAGAACCGGCCCTTTGACTTCTCCTTTTCCGGACTTAAAACAGGGGTACTCTACGCTTCAAGAAAACAAACCCTCACCCCCCAAGTAAGAGAAGACCTTGCCGCCTCATTTCAACACACCGCATTCGAAGATATCATTTCAAAAACCCTCAAAGCAGCAAAACAGTATCAATGCAACTCCGTTCTTCTTGGCGGTGGGGTAACCAACAACCAGACGCTACGCAATATGTTCGCTCAAACAGATCTCAATCTCATGTGGCCAACCAAGGAACTGACGCTTGACAATGCGGCAATGATCGCCGGCCTTGGGTTTCATCGCTACAAGATTGAAGGGAAAAGCGACCTTCACCTAGAAGCGCAAACAAGAATCCCTTGGTCTTTAGGGAACCTCTGATTCACTCAGATTATTAAATTTAGTGCCTTTTTCCTTAAATTCGATACAATCGCACTCGCTTAACAGTTAAGTTCGATTAATTTTTCGAATTTTAGAAAAAATTCATGCAAAATTAAATGAACCTGAGTGAATCAGAGGCTCCTTAGGAAACTCTTAAGTCCATCTAATTGCACTTTTTTAGAGGTTCTTATCAGACAAATATTCCAAAATAATCCCCACTTGTGGTATTGTATCTTCTTAATCAATAAATAGAGATTTGACCATGGCAAGCAAAAGAGAAAAAATTAAACTAAAAAGCTCAAAGAGTTCGCACTTCTATTACTCAGTTAAAAACAAGACTAACTCGCCTGACCGCATTTCACTACGCAAATACGACCCAACTCTCCGTGAGCACGTCGAATATAAAGAAACTAAATAAGACGCATTGGCCATGTTTGAACTTTCTGTGGCCTTCAAATATTTGATCCCTCGCTGGAGACAGCTCTCTGTCTCCATCATCAGTTTGATCTCCGTTTTTGTGATCGCGCTTGTCGTTTGGTTGATTGTTGTTTTTTTTTCCGTCACTCACGGCTTAGAAAAAACCTGGGTACAGAAAATGCTCTCTGTTTCCGCTCCGATCCGCATCACACCCACACATGCCTACACCCACTCTTATTACTATAATGTTGACACGATTTCGCTCTCTTCCGATTACACTCTGAAAAGCATCGGAGAAAAATTCATTGCGGAGCAAACCGATCCGTATGACCCCTCATTTGATGAAGAAATTCCCGAAGATTGGCTTACTGCCGATACCGATGAAGAGGGAAACCCTCGCGATCTTGTCAAAGAACTGTTTGATGTCATCCATGAGATCCCGGGCGTCTACGCATCCGAGTATGAAGTGGGAGCCGGAAATCTCCACTTGCGCTTACTTCGTCACACCCAAGAGGGAACTCAAAGACAGCAAATTGACCAAAAAGCGCTTCTAACTGCATTCGATACAAAAAATCCCTCACTAACGACAAGCCTACTCAAACCGAAAACCGACGATATTGATAATCTTATCGCCATGAGTCGTATCTCCCCTCGGAATGTCCTAGAGGAAAACTCCGGAAAGACATACCGCTTAAGTCAAAATGATCGGCAAAAAAGATTGGAATCCCTGAATTCTAAACTTCACCTAAACCAATTCCAAACAAAAGAGAGCGGATGGGTCATGCCACACGCATTTCTTAATGACGCCACTTCTCTAAAGGTTCTTGCAGTATTGAATGGAGCCGGTGAAGTTAAACGTGTGATCATCCCCAATAACTCTAAACAAGGCAATGTAGCCTTGAAAATGGAAAACGGCTCTCCCACCCTTTTAATTGACGGAAAAGCGCAATCCCTCATGCCTCAAGTCCCACTCATTGTAGAAGGTGGCATCAAAGTAGAGGCAAATCTAAACCCCGATTTTAGCCAAGAGACTGTAATTAACCTTCAAGGCAACCTCCTTAGCGGCAAAGTGCAGTATGGTGCTTTTGATCTCATCGATGGAGAAATCGACCCGATCGCTCTTCTGAATTGGATTGACGATGAGAGCTTAGACCCAGTTCTATTGCCAAAAATCTTTCGTGATAAAGGTGTAAAAATTGGCGACCACGGCTATATCGGTTACGAAGGAGCGACGCCTACCGGCACTCAAGAAATGCGCTTGCCTATTTTTATCGCAGGCTTCTACGATCCGGGCATTATCCACCAGGGAGGAATCTTCCTTCTTGCCCCCAAAAGCTTAACGCATATGGTGCGCCAGGCAAGCCATGAGGACTTGATGGGAAATGGCATCCATTTGTACTATGACGACCTAAAGGAAACAGATGCGATCCAAAGCCAGATCATAGCAAAGCTTAAAGCGCGCGGACTTAACCCCTACTGGAAAGTTGAAAGTTACAACCAATTCCCTTATGCCAAAGAGATCCTAGAGCAGCTAAAATCCGAACGCACTCTCTTTACGCTCATCTCCTGTGTGATTATCCTCGTTGCCTGTTCAAACATTATTTCGATGTTAATTATTTTGGTTAACGACAAGAAAAAAGAGATCGCAATCCTACGAGCAATGGGCGCAAGCGCCTTAAGTGTTGCTACAATCTTTGGGCTTTGTGGAATTGTGATGGGTCTTCTTGGCAGCCTGCTTGGGATCGGCCTTGCAGTTTACACTCTGCGCCATCTAGACCTTCTTATTGGTTTACTTAGCGCCATTCAAGGACGCAGCGCCTTCAACCCTAACTTCTATGGAGAGACGCTTCCGAATGAGATCAGTAGTGAGGCGTTGATCTTTGTGCTTCTCACTACCGGAATTCTCTCTCTTATTTCCGGTGTGATCCCCGCTCTCAAAGCAAGCAGTGCAGAGCCATCAACAGCCTTGAGGTCGGACGGATGAACCCCATTTTAACCGCCAAAGGAATCACAAAAAGCTATCGCTCCCCTATCTTGCTTAGCGTCTTAAAGGGAATTGATCTTGAAGTCAATGAAGGCGAGAGTGTCGCCATTGTCGGCAGATCCGGCGAGGGGAAAAGCACACTCATGCAAATCCTCGGCACCCTTGAAAATCCCTGCAGCGGAAAAGTGATCATCAATGGACAAGACGCATGTAAAAACCGCTCTCAAATTCGCAATCAATCGATTGGCTACATCTACCAATCCTTTCATCTTCTTGAGGACTTCACGGTACTAGACAATGTGCTGATGCCGGCAAAAATTGCGCGAAACTCCACAAGACCCGGAAGCGCTGCCTATCAACGCGCTGAAAAACTTCTTCACGAGGTCGGTCTATCAAAACGCAAACATCACCTAGCAAAGCAGCTCTCGGGAGGAGAGAGGCAACGGGTCGCAATTGCGCGCGCTCTTTGCAACAATCCCCCCATTCTTCTTGCCGACGAGCCAACCGGCAACCTCGACAGCACAACTGCTAGTGCCATTCATACACTTTTGCTTTCTCTTGTCAAAGAGCACAAGAAAACCTTAATCGTTGTCACCCATGACAAAAACCTTGCCGCTCTTTGCGACAAGCGGCTTTTCCTCACACAAGGCCACCTGCACACATAAAAAAATATTGACAGAAACAAAGTAAAGGTAAAAAAGTAAGTGTATGGAGAATATGCACTTATCAAGGACCAAATGGTGGATCGTTACTCTAGCCTTAATCGCTGGAATTATCCTCACCATTATTTCCACTATAGGACTCTGTACAGCTGAATGCGCTGAAAATGAAAACTGGAGGCTTTTTGGACTCCCCTTCGAGCTCTTCGGTTTTGTCTTCTTTGCCGCAGCAACGACTCTCCATCTATTATCTTGGAAGTATCCGGCTCTTTGGAAATGGACTGCAATCCTCGCCTTTTCAGGAGTTGGAGCTGAGATCACAATGATTTGGATTCAACACGCTAAAATCGGCGCTTGGTGTCCTGTGTGCCTTAGCATTGCGGGGACAATCTTCTTTATTGCCGCCATTTTCTTAAGCACAATGGTTAATCAATTAAAATTACAACCTAAAGGGAATTTTATGAAAGTTTATCAAATGGAGATTCGCTCCTTAGCAGCCCTTATCCTCGGGTTTCTCGCAACCTTCTTCGGGGCCGCCCAAGTCGATGCATTCCAAGAGATCTCGGATAACATTACAGAAAATATCGCCTTCGGAAACAAGGATACCGATATTGAAGGTTATCTCTTTACAGACTGGGCTTGCCCTGCCTGCAGAAAGATTGAGCCGGGTATCGAGCAAATCAAATCAGCCGTGACAAAAGAGGGAAAATTCTACTTTATCGACCATGCGGTTCACCCTGAAACGCTTAACTACATACCCTATAATCTCTCCGCAATGGTCAACCACAAGCCGTACTACATCCAGTTTCGCCATATGCTGACCAAACTCTCAACCCAAACACCTTCACCGACCGCAGACCAAATTAAAGCTCTAGCGAATACAATCGGGATCGACTTTCGGAAGCTTGACTATTCAAATATTTCTATGGGAATTCGAAACTTTAAAGAACTTGGAAAAAAATTCAAAGTCAAAGGAACACCGACACTTGTGCTAGTCAATAAAAAAACGAAACAAGGCAAGCGTCTGACCGGCTCTGATGACATTACACCTGAAAAGATCAAAGCTGCCATTCAGGAATTGAAACAATAGCCAAAAAGTCTAAAAGATGATTAACTAGGTGGCTCTAAATGGAGCCATCTAATGAGTAAGAAACTTCTACGCACTCTTGAAACACAACTCGTCGACCTTAAAACAGAAGGACTCTACAAACAAGAGTATCCCATTGACTCCCCTCAAAACGCCTCCATTACGCTTCAAGACGGTAAGCAGTTACTGAATTTTTGCGCCAATAACTACCTCGGTCTAGCCGACCATCCGGAAGTGATTAACGCCGCAAAAGAGGGCCTTGACCGGTATGGATTCGGAATGGCATCCGTCCGTTTTATCTGCGGCACCCTCTCCATCCATAAAGAACTTGAAACGCGACTCTCACACTTTCTCGGCACTGAAGAGACCATTCTCTACTCCTCTTGCTTTGATGCCAATGCGGGCCTCTTTGAAACGATTCTCACCCATGAAGACGCTATCATCAGCGACTCCCTCAACCACGCCAGTATCATCGACGGTGTTAGACTATGCAAAGCCGAGCGTCACCGCTATAAAAACAACGACATGCAAGACCTTGAAGAGAAGCTGAAACAGACCCAAGAGAAGCGTTTTCGCCTCATTGCGACAGACGGCGTCTTTTCAATGGATGGAACGATTGCCAATCTCTCTGCTATCTGCGACCTTGCCGACAAGTATGACGCACTTGTGATGTTTGATGATTGCCACGCCGTTGGATTCCTTGGTGAAAATGGAAAAGGCACTCATGAACTTACAAATGTTATTGACCGTGTCGATATTATCACAGGTACTCTCGGTAAAGCTCTTGGCGGCGCCTCCGGCGGTTACACATCCGGAAGAAAAGAGATTATACAGTGGTTGAAGCAACGGTCTCGCCCTTACCTCTTTTCAAATGCCCTTGCCCCCTCTATTACAGCCGCCTCCCTCAAAGTCCTTGACCTTATTGAAAGCTCAAATGACCTTAGGGAAAAACTCCATGAAAACAGCCGCTATTTCCGAAAAAAAATGGAAGCCCTAGGCTTTAATCTTACGCCCGGCTCCCATCCCATTATCCCTCTTATGCTCGGAGAGGCAACACTTGCAGTAGAATTTGCAAAACGCATGCTCTCCCACGGCATCTATGTGATTGGATTTTCCTACCCTGTCGTTCCCAAGGGAGCTGCCCGCATCCGCACCCAGATGTCTGCCGCTCACACAAGAGAAGATCTTGACCGCGCGATTGCGGCCTTTGAAACTGTCGGAAAAGAACTTAAGGTGATTTAACGTTAGCCGTTCAAATATTCCAACACACGATCTGTGACGGCATACGCATCATCCGGATCAAAATCGTAGCTATTTGTTATATCTGATACTGTTGGTTTTCCATTCTTTATCATCATTTTGTACTTTAACACCGATCTCAATTTACCTAGCTCAGTCACTTTCTCTAGAGTCTCTTCTTCAGCGAGTACAAGATCGTCAGTCATTTCAATTTCTACGTCTAACGATTGAATACCATCATTTGATTTATTAATGATTAGTTGTATTTTACGATTTTCTCTACCCTGTTCTCGACGATAACCAAAATCTTGACCTCTAACAGAAATGCGAGGCATCTCTTCCATCACTAGTGCACCTACACGAACCATGGGTTCGACTAAATAATTCATTCCACTCTGAGTAACGGCCGCTTTTGCTAAAACTTTCCACTCCTCCTCGAAACTATCTAAAAAATGATTATAGAAATCAGGATTATTTCCGCCTCCCATCCCCGATGTCATAGTAATTATGTTACCTTCAATCTCAAAATTTCCAAGCTGAGGCAAGTCTCGATTGAATTGCCGATCCACTTTTTCACTACTATCGAGCATTAAATGCTCTTCAAGTGAGCTGCCTTTCGTTTTAGCCAGTACCTGTAATTGCTTGTTCAATTGCTTAGATGCGATATCGTTAAATTTTACAACCTGTTCAGCTTCTGCTCTTAATAGTTTGCGAATTTCACTTTTAATTTGACGTGCCTGTTCTTTTAACTTTTTAATCCCGTCGCTTTTGGGGGATAAGTCAACATCATTATTTAGAGCTGTCTTAAATAAGAAATCAAAAATTTTGTCATCATCCTCTGCATTCGCTCCGCTTTCAATACAAAGGTCCACAAACTCTTTCTGGTCACTCAACGGTTTCTCAGAGTCAAAAGTGAGAAGCGTATACAGTGAGCGCAACTTCTCTCCGCCTTTTAATCGCATGGCCATTTCGACAATCTCTTTGTCAAGATCTGACTTATGATCATAGAAGTCAAAAGGAGAAGAGTCTCCATACTCATGAATTAAATTTTCACAGGAGTTAAAGTCACTTAAAATTCCCTCTACATCATTCAGCTGAAATTCAAATTTTGTACTATTAACTATTGCTTTCACATTCTCAAGCTCTGGCATATTGTCGTCAAAATTCCATGTATAATTGACTTCTTGTACGACATTCCCCAAAGATGTCCTAAATCTGTGTTCATTTCCCTTATCGTCTGTCATCATTACATTAACGCTTGTTGTTTTTTTATACTGAACATCTAAAGCTATAATTTCCCCTCTATCATCTCTATTCACACTCACTTCAACATTAACTCTTGCATTCCCGCCATACCTATAATTAAAATCATCATTAAGCATTTGTAAGCGATTTCCAACACCTAATTGACCTATTGTAGGTGTAAAAGCGGTAACATAAGCACCTGGTATTTGAGTAACAGCGAGTTTTGCAAGGTTCTTCCACTTATCCTCAGCTTCTTTAAAATAGTCATCAAATGATTCTACGTAATTTGCTTTGAAGTGCACTCGGTTAGGATCGCTCATTGAACTCAGACTTAGAGCCCCTTTACCGCTATTTTTATTTGCCTCTTGAATAGTAAAGTGGATTCCCACACGCGTCATATCCACTTCAAATCCCTCGATGATTTTATCAGCAGACATACCTTCGAGCATTGAAATCGGGGGGGCACCAAATTGCTCTCTTCCTTCCCGCAAAAGTTCCTGTAACTGAGTCGTTAAAATACCGTGCGCTTCTTCAATTTTGTCAGATTCAGCAAGTAAACGGATACTCTGTTTAATCTCTCTTGCATGGTCTTCAAGGCCATCCTCTACTTTTGCTTCAATTTTTGATGCAATAAAGTTGTCAATGCGTTTGTCATGATCATCTGTCACTTTATTTGCTACACACCATTTTGCAAAATAGGTCGCGATGCTACCTATTCCATTCCATGTGAGTAAAGTATGAAGAGGAATTAGACTTTCATCTCCTAAATTCAATGCCTTTTCTAATAAAGGTAAAATCCGTTCATTGTTCTCATATCGATCATAAGCATCAAATGGAGGTTCTTCACTTATCTGCTTGATTTCTTTGAGATCTTCTCTGATTCTGTTGAGTTTTTTTTCATACTCGGTAAAATCTTTTCTATTTGCATCTGTCTCAGGAAATTTCTTGTTCATTTGACTAATCAAGCCATCGTCTACGACAAAAGAGCGTAAATCTTCAATATTAAAATCAGTTTTAGAGAGTTCTTTGGTCCCTCTTGCTAGCTCAAAGGCAAAAAGATATGCAGCTTCTAAATCACCTCGGTTTGCGACATCATATAGAGATTCAAGATGCGCAGCCCGCTCCTCATCGGAAAAATCCCCTGCTTGTATAAAACAGCTTTTAATCACTGAATCAGCAGCTTCTCTATAGCTTGGATCTTTGAAAACAGCCTTCCCATAATCACTGCTTTCAAACCTCTTAAGCAGGTCCATTCCGACTTGAGCATTTTTTGACTGCATATCTGCAATAACCTTCAACGCAAATGCTCCAGCCTCAGGTTCATTCATCCCCCCTTTAACAACATCGAAGGCTCTAACCTTGCCCTTACTTGCTATAACAAGTGATTGACCCTTTTTAAGTTTGAGTAAATTTTTAAGTAATGAATGTGCAGATGGAACAGCTAATTGATTAGGATCGTTTTCATACTTATCCAACTGTGCAGATAAGTCCATATTTTGTGACTTATCTAGATTCTTATTTGGGTTTTCTTGGGCTTCATAAAAATACTGTATAGACTCAAGATCATCTACCCCTGATTCCCTTAACTCACAGCCAAGTAAGTAACACGCTTTTGCATCTTTTTCCTCGTCCCAATGAATTCCCAAATTCGCCCGTAGCCTTAAGAGAGGAAGGAATGCTTTGCGTAAACCCTTTGTCTCATCTAACTTTCCTTGAGCTCTCGCTTCATTAAAAAAGTCTCTTACAAATAACAAACGCTTTAACCGATTCTCACTCTGACTTAAAACTCGTTTTCCCCATCCGCTTCTCTGGAGAGCTGCAAACTGATCTCCTGCCTTTTTTGGGTATGTTTTTAATTCTGCATTCAACAATTGGAAAGCAACGCTCATTGTCGCCTTATTTTCAGCCCAATTGCGGAAATAATTTAATATTCTATTGATGAACCCCTTCTCTCTTGGCACACACTCAAATACAAGTTCGTCTTTTTGGTTTTTTTTCAAAGTCAGCTTAAACTCGCCCATTTTGTCATCAAAAAGATTCTCAGTTGCCTCATAAAGGGATCTTTTAAGGGACTGTTGATGCTTATCAAGAATGGAAGGATTTTGAAGCAATCGGTGTAATTCTTTAAGTGAAGGAGAAGAGAGACCTACAAGAGAAAGCAGCCTGTTTTTTAACTCGGATGTCTCATTCGGTTTAACTGTTGATAAGTATTTATTTATTATTTGTTGCGCTTCTTTCTTATGTTCCGGTCGCTGTAAAATTGCCTTTCCCCAAGCGCTTTGGTTCAAAAGGTCCACAAGACCGGCGGCAACTTCAGAATCAGTTTCACTTAATGCAGCTACATAAGCAAAATATTGCGCCATAGAATGCTGGGATTTATTACTTGCCCCGACTTCTCCGGCTGCTCCTCTTTCTTGCGCTTCCGCTTGTATTCTAAGAAGGCCATTTTCAGAAATTTGAGTAGAAAAAACGATTTTTTGATTCTCTTTCAAATCTTTCAGTTTATCAACGACACCGAAGATATCCGGGTATTTCTCTTCAATTAACGTAGAGCGTTCTTTAAATGTATTGATTCGATTAATCGTTTGTTCATTGTGAGTATCAACATCTTTTGTTGCTCGCAATTCATTTTCAGCCTTCGGAAGTTTTGAGTTTTCTTCTATATAATTCAAAACCTCTTCGTATCTGTTAAAATGTTCTTCGTTTATTGTTCGTGCTGCAACAAACTCAGCTGAATTAAGTTTACCCTTATCAAGTATTTCAATTCCTTCTAAAGATGAATCTTCTCCTCTTTGAACAGCTTCTATTAAACCTTGCAGTACAAGATGCGCCTTTGATTTATCTCCATCCCAAAATTTTTCTACTGTATCAAAAAAACTTGAGTACGCACTTTCAACTTGCTCTCCGCCTTCAATTCTTAATAAGAACATCAGTGCCATTCCTTCAGAAAAACCTAAGTTAAATAGACTTCCAAATATGGCTGGTAAAGGATTAGATTTATTTACAAAATTCGTATCGTAGACACCCTCACTTTTAAGTAAATGCAGAAGTTTAAAATAGCTCTTTGGCGCAGGTACTTCTTGAAGAGTCTTCTGCATCTTTTGCAGAACATTAATAGATTTAATCAAAGGATCAACAGCTTTTGACCTGGAAGCTGCAAGTTGAATGCCCTCAGGAATAAGATGTACGGCATCGGAGTTTTCCACTTTTTCGTTTGCTACTCTTCCTTCCTCTTTCGCTTTATTTACATACTCTAGAGCTAGGTCAAGATTAGGTTTTTCAAAAAATTCTCCACTTTTATCATCCCGAATTCCTTGCGTATAAACAAATGCAAGCTTTTCACATGCGAGTGCTTTCCATTCACTCTCAGAGTCCGCAATATTTTTTAAAACCACAAAAGGAATTTTCTTACCTCTTTGCTGAAGGCTCTCAATCCCACAGAAGAAATCTCTTATCTCCTTATTTTCTGCTAATGCTTTTCCCCATGGAGTGCGAAAAAACCTTTCAAGTTGAAATGAGTCGCAGTGTTTAATTAGACTTTTGACGGTATTTTTTGCCTTCTCGCTGCTACCTGCGACTCCCAATCCACGATGCCTTCCAACCACCTGAATTTTTTTATCTTCAACAACAATTTTTGCATTGGGATCCTCATATAAAATCGAGAGGCATTTATCAATTGATTCATCGGTTAAATCTTCAGACGGACCATATTCTTTCCTATTGTCTGTTGCAACTATTA
Source organism: Waddliaceae bacterium (assembly GCA_040880105.1). GTDB lineage: Bacteria > Chlamydiota > Chlamydiia > Chlamydiales > SLOH01 > SLOH01. The sequence continues at coordinate 63,219 of JBBDJA010000017.1, forward strand.
CACGCCCTCCATTCAGCGTTTCAGCTTCAGAGGGGTATGAACGAAATGTTTCACCTGCAACCTGTGCTGCTTTATCTGTGATTGGTTTCGATCGAAAAGTATGTCCCCCGACGGTTGACGACTTTACCTCTTCCTGATCCTGATCTCCAGCACCACTAACTTTAAATTCAAAGTCATCACTATCAGGATCGAATCTATTTCCACCTACATTTCCGCTCATATAAAGACTCGCATGCAATATTTAACTATAAACCAATTATACCAAATAAAATATTTAGTTACAAAGCCGCAAATCTATTAGTATAAAATAAATCTATCTGCAATAATACGTGTCTTAAAAAGGTCGAGTATAAAATGAAAGCGATAGTCAAACCTAAGAACAGCGACGGATTAACCCTAGAGGAAAGGCCGATTCCGACATATAGCGAAGGTGAAGTGCTGATTAAGGTAAAAAAGACCTCCATTTGCGGAACCGATCTCCATATTTACAAATGGAATCAATGGACGGAAAAAAACATTAAACCACCTGTCATCATTGGACATGAAGGGGTTGGTGTGATCGCTGAGGTAGGAGCTAATGTACGGGAGTTCAAGGTAGGAGACCGTGTGGTTGCCGAGGGACACATTACCTGCGGCAAGTGCGCCGGTTGTTTGTCAGGGAAAAGACATCTATGCGCGCATCCTGTCGGAATCGGAATTGGGCGAGATGGCTGTTTTGCTGAGTATTTTACTGCGCCGGAAGAAAATCTATTTAAAATCCCGGATAGTATCGACGATGATTTAGCGGCAATATTTGACCCATTTGGAAATGCGGTCCATACAGCCCTTTCCTTTCCTTTGACAGCAGAGGATGTCCTCATCACCGGCGCCGGCCCCATTGGCATGATGGCAGCTGCAATCGCAAAAAAAGCAGGCGCACGCAATGTTGTAGTTACCGATATCAACGAAAAACGCCTACTTCTTGCTAAAGAGATGGGAGCAACGCTCACTGTCAATGTCAAAGAGCAGAATATAGAAGATGTCGCTCAGGAACTTGGTATTGAAGGATTTTCTGTTGGAATGGAGATGTCCGGAAACCCGCTCGCCTTTCAATCGATGCTTAAAACGATGCGCCCCGGTGGTAAAATCGCCATTTTAGGTCTACTTCCAAGCGGCGCCGGGATAGACTGGGATCAGGTTATATTTAAAATGCTTACAATAAAAGGGATATACGGCAGGGAGATCTTTTCGACTTGGCAACAAATGATCGCTCTTTTAGAAAGCGGACTTAACCTCAAGCCTGTGATTACCCATTATTTTGACTACAAGGATTTTGAGTTGGGCTTTGACGCCATGTTTTCAGGGTCCGGCAAGGTCATTCTAAACTGGGATCAATAGCCAAAATTCACTCTAGAGCCTTCTGGCATTAATCACTGTCATTAGGCTGCTTAATGCCATCGCAATAGCTGCAAAAAGAGGAGTCAAATACCCGAATGCGGCGACTCCAATTCCAATTGTGTTATAAAAAAAGGCCCAAAAAAGATTTTGTCTGACGATTTTTCTTCCCTGGCGGCCAAGGTTTTGTATTTTCGGTAACACTTCAAGCCGGTTATGGGTCAGGCTAAGGTCTGACACATGGATGGAAAAGTCGGTTGATGAGGCTAGAGTGATTCCAATGTCCGATGCGGCAAGGGCGGGGGCATCGTTAAAACCATCGCCTATCATCGCAACGATCTCTCCTTGTTTTTGTAAATCCTGAATATACTCTCTTTTTTGCAGCGGCTGAACTTCCGAGCGCCACTCTTTAAATCCACATATATCTGCCACTTTTTTCACGCTCTCCTCTCGGTCGCCGGAAAGTAATACAGATCTGCTTCCGAGCTGACTGAGAACCTCACTTACTCCCTTGCGCACACGGTCTCCAAGTTCAAGAGGATACTGTTTCTTTCCGATAGAGAAATAGAGTCCGTCATTTTTTGCACCGACAAAGCGAGAAGAGCCGAGTTTCACTCTTTTTGTACCCACAAGACCTTCAATTCCAAGTCCGGGATGTTCTGTAAAGTTTGTAGTTGGAAGAAGGGACTCTTGTATATAGCTTGCAATGCACCTGGAAATAGGGTGAGACGAGCGATTTGCAAGACTTCTTAAAACAGAACGTTCATCTTGTGAAATCTCATCAATGCCGCTGATAACTTCAAAATTACCTTCTGTGACGGTTCCTGTTTTATCAAATACCATCACAGTTGCTTGACCAAGCGTAGATAAAATGGCGCGGTTACGAACGACAGCACCCATTTCTAATAGCGCAAATAATAAGCGAGACTCAGCTAACGGAGCTGCGATGCCGATCGCACAAGGACATGAAATTAAAAGAACGGAGACGGCACTTAAAAATGAGCCGAAAATCGCTGTCGCAAATGCAATTAAGCAAGCAGTTGGAACAAACCAGTAGAGAATAGTATCTAGCGGATTTGTCCTTCTAGTGGGATCTTTCAAGTCTTTTGAAACAGTATCCACAAGTTGATACAGAAGCGAGCGGTCGGCCTCGTGGCTGACTCGATACTCCAAACTCCCTTGATTTAAAAATGAGCCGCTAATGACACGGTCAAGGGGCTTTTTAGAAATAGGTATTGCCTCACCGGTAACAAGAGATTCATTACACAGCCCTTTTCCTAAAATCACCACACCGTCAAGAACGATTTTCTCGCCGCTATTTACAAGCAAGGTATCTCCTACCCTCACCTCTTTTATGGGAACAAATTGCGCGGTTCCATCCGGATTTTTTTTTCTAGCACGTTTAGGAAGTGAATGTGACAGCTGCAAAAGCGAGTCCTTCGCTGAAAATTTCGCCTTCGTTTCGAGTACACGTCCGACAAGTACTAGAGTAATGACCATACTCATAGAATCAAAATAGACGTCTCTACCACCTGTCAACAACTGCGTCCAGGAGACTGCAAGAGCACTTGTAACTCCAACAGTCACAAGCGCCTCCATCCCTAAAATCCCAACTTTAATCCCATTCCAGGCGCGCCTAGCAAGAGGGACGCCGCCAACAATCACGACAGGAATCGAGAGTAGTCCCATCACCCATATAAGGAGGGTGTGATGAGTATGAGTGTCTCCGACAATCTCGCTTGCATAAAGCGTGTATGAAAGCATCATTAAGTTAATAGAAAAAAAAGCAGAGATTAAAAGTCTCCAAAAGAGACTCCGCGAGATGCTCCTTTTTTCAGAGGATTCGATAGGTGTTGAGGAGTACCCAAGAGAATGGATAAGTCTAAAAATTTTGTCTTTCAGCACAAATTTCGGATAATACTCAATGATACAAAGGTCTGTTGCATAATCGACAACACAAGAAATCACCCCCTTCACCTGTGTCAGTACAAGGCGAATTACCTCTGCGCATGAAGGACACCACAGTCCGTCTACCTGGAGAACAAGTCGCTTCTTCTCCCCTTCGTCAAGTGTGGTTTGCATTTCTTTGATTTGATTTAAGAGTTCCGGGTTAGAAATAAGTCCAAATGCGATGGCTTGTTGAAACAGTGGGTGATCCCGGTAGCCTTCCAACTGCTTTTTGGCAGATAAAATTCCATGCACTGCGCGACATCCCGAGCAGCAGAAGCTAGCCTCACCTTCAATCACAGATGGGTGGGAAAATTTTGCTTGGCAAAGGGTGCATTCTAGAGACATTTATACGATCCATCACGATATTTTTTGAAACTATACCCGATCACAGCTGAAATTTGAAAACAAAACTCTGGTTTTTACCCGTTTTTCATGTTACAATGAGAGGAATTTCATCAACATATTTTAGCAATGAAACACTCACTGATATATTACGGAAATCCCACTCTTCGCAAACAAGCAAAACCCCTCAAAGAGGTCACAGAGGAGACGCGCGCGCTTGTTAAAGAGATGGTGAAGATTATGAACAAACATAACGGAATTGGTCTGGCAGCCCCTCAAGTGGGTGTTTCCAGTAGACTTTTTATCACCTGCGTTCCGAAGGAAGATGAGCAAGGAGAATGGATTGACGGGACGCTAAGGGTCTTTATCAATCCAAAGATTGAGTCTTTGAGTGATAAAAGGGAAATCGATCAAGAGGGCTGCCTTTCAATCCCTAAAATCTTTGGCCACGTGGAGCGCCCGCTGCGTGTCACTGTTTCCGCACAAGATATTGAGGGAAAGCCGTTTAAAATCACACTTGAGGGTCTAGAAGCCAGATGCGTTTTACATGAAAACGATCATATTAACGGCGTTCTTTTTATCGATCGAATCGATAAAAAAGAACGCAATCAGATTGATAAAGATCTTCGGGAACTCAAAAAGCAGCGTAAATAGGGATATTTAATCGCCTCAAAAAATCTGGCTGCTTTATTTTTTGAAATACTTACAGGTTTCTCTTTACCCTTGCTCAATTTCAGGGAGTCGAGCAGGTGCTCTTGTACGCCCTAAAGAAGCAGTCCAAAAAGAGAGCAACAAGCTGCAAATAAGAAATGCAATAGCCAGGTAGCCGGTGAATTTCTTTAGCACATCCGCAGTTGAGGTCCCAAAAAGCGACTCTCCGGAATCTCCGCCAAAAGAAGCGCCGAGTCCGGTAGACTTACTTTCTTGAATCAATACAACAAAGCAGAGAACCGCACATAGAATCAAAAAGATGATAGATGCAAAAAGATAAATAGCTGTCATAGTTTTATACCGAAAATTATAAAGTGCTAGCATGCACGATTTTGCCAAATTTTTCAAGAGAAAGTGAACTCCCCCCGACTAATACGCCGTCTATATCGGCTTGTTTGATCAAGAGACCGGCATTATCGGGATTAACAGATCCACCATATAAAATTGGAGTTGAGTCAGAAACTTTCTTATTAAAGAGTTCTTTTAAAACAGAGCGGCAAAACGCGTGCGTCTCTTGCGCGGTTTCAGGGGTTGCCGTATGTCCTGTCCCGATTGCCCATACCGGTTCGTATGCGAGGATAAAGTCTCCTTTTACACCTGAAAGGCTCTCCTCGATTTGTTGTCTCAGAACCTCTTCTGTTTTTCCGGCTTCTCTCTCCTCTTTTGTCTCCCCTACACACACAAGAGGCTCAAGGCCGTTTTTCTCAGCCTGTAGCACCTTGCGATTCACAAGTTCATTTGTTTCCCGGTATAGTTTGCGCCTTTCGGAATGTCCGAGTATCACAAAACGTGCGCCCGCATCTTTGATCATAAAAGCGGCAACTTCTCCTGTAAACGCACCTTCGCTCGCGTCATTCATATTTTGCGCCCCGATCACAATCTCACTCTCCTTTGCGGACTCGGATGCCGCCTGAAGTGCCGTAAAGGGAACTGCCAAGTAGACACTGTGTGGACACTCTTTAACTTTTTCGGCTAGTTTTCCGATAAATTCGCAAGACTCTCCCAATGTTTTATACATTTTCCAGTTTCCCGCAATGATTTGGCGACGTTGATTCATACAAACTCCGGTTATAAGATTTTCAAATTAACAAAGTTGAAGATTTTTTAAAACTCGGGTGATGTGTTACATTGGAAAAACCAAATTTACAAATTTAAGTTATGACACAAGAGACAATCCTCACTGTTTCAGAGCTGACTGAGGCGATCAAACAGAACTTAGAAACTGCATTTCCGGCTATCTCCTTGCAAGGTGAAATCAGCAACTGCAAACGACATAGTTCAGGCCACATCTACTTTTCAATGAAAGACGCAAGCGCTCAAATTAGCGCAGTTATGTTCCGCGGCTATGCAAAAAGCTTAGAGAGAGTTCCCAAAGATGGCGATCAGGTGGTAATCAAGGGGCATATGAATGTCTATCCTCCAAGTGGCAGATACCAGATTGTCGCCTACGAAATGCAAATGGCAGGTGTTGGCCAACTTCTACTTAAATTAGAAGAACTTAAGAAAAAAATTCATCAAAAGGGCTGGTTTTCAAGTGAACATAAAAAGCCTTTACCGAAATTTCCGAAAACAATCGGTGTGATCACAAGCCCAACAGGTGCTGCCGTTCAGGATATACTACATATCTTATCCAGAAGATTTAGGGGTTTGCATGTGGTAATCTATCCCGTGAGAGTTCAGGGAGAGGGCGCAGCTGCGGAAATTCAAAAGGCAATCGAAGAGATGAACGCCCACAAAGTGGCAGATGTTCTCATCATCGGACGCGGCGGCGGAAGCATAGAAGACCTTTGGGCATTTAATGAGGAAAGGGTTGCCGAAGCTGTCTTTTTAAGCGAAATCCCAATCATCTGCGCGGTGGGTCATGAAACCGACCACTCGATCGCTGAATATGTAGCGGATGTACGCGCGCCGACTCCATCGGCAGCTGCTGAAATTGTGATCGGAGAGCTCAGCTCCCATCTTGATTTTTTAAAACAGACTGACAAGCGCCTATTTACAGCTCTTAACCATACCATCCAAAAGGCAAGACATCAGCTAGCAGGAGCGTATCGCCACCCTCTGATCGCCTCTCCTTATTCCCTTCTTGGACCATGGATGCAAAAACTCGATGATTTAAAGTGTAGAATCGACACCTCTACCCTTTCGTATCTGGAAAACAAAAAACTCCGCTTGCAGAGTCAAAAACAGTTGATGAAATCTTTAAATCCTGTTGCTAATATTTTGACAATGAAGCACGAGCTTCAAAGCTTCAATCGACAGCTTTCTCAAGTGTTCGGCCACTATTTACAGATACGAAAGCAGAATTTAACCCATCTCCACTCTCAACTCATTACCATCGACCCTAAAAATCTATTGAAGAAGGGGTACAGTCTTAGCTTTTCGAAAAAAGATAATTCAGTTATAACTTCTGTAAACAAACTAACTAAAAATCAACAGCTTCGTCTTCTTTTCTTTGATGGAGAGGTCACAGCTACTGTAGATGAGATTATGAGTAATGACAAAAACTGAACCCACATTTGAAAAAGCCTTTGCAAGACTCGAAGAAATTTTAGAAAAGATCAATACCGGTAAAATCACCCTAGACGACTCATTAAAATTGTATGAAGAAGCCGACGGTCTTATTCGATCATGCTCAAAAAGACTCACCGATGCTGAAAGAAAAATCGAAATACTCGTTAAAGAGCGCAATGGTTCTCTACAATTAAATGAGGAAGGAGGACCGATCACTCAAGAGTTCGACCTCGACTCTCAACGATGAAGTCACTTTTATCCGAGATTCACACTCCCGAACAAATTAAGAACTTCTCAATAGAAGAACTCAAGGCGCTGGCCAAAGAAATTCACGAGCGCATTGTTGAAGTCATGTCTAAAAACGGCGGACATCTCGCTTCAAATTTAGGATCTATCGAGCTAACGATTGCCCTCCATAAGGTCTTTAACTCCCCTATTGACAAATTCATTTGGGATGTCAGTCATCAGACCTATACACATAAGCTTCTAACCGGTCGTGATGATGCATTTGATAAGGTTCGTCAGTCCGGTGGATTGTGTGGATTTTCCCACCCCAAAGAGTCAGCGCACGACCACTTTCATGCCGGACATGCAGGCACAGCGCTTTCCCTTGCTCTCGGGAAGGCTGCCGCAAGAGATTTAGATCAAAGAGAAGAGTATATTGTTCCGGTGATCGGAGATGCAACTTTAACTTGTGGAATGGCATATGAAGCTCTCAATAATATATCGCGTGATTTGAAGAAATTCATTGTCGTACTAAATGATAACCGTATGTCAATTTCCAAAAATGTCGGGGCGATCACGCATATTTTAAGTCGATGGCTCAGCAATCCGACAACACATCGCCTTCACCAGGAAGTGGATGCAATCGTCTCAAAAATCCCAACGCTTGGAAGCCTGCTTTCTAGCCAAGGGCGAAAGTTAGCGGATTCACTTAAAAACCTTGTTAGCCCGGCTGCCTTTTTTGACCATTTTGGACTCTCGTATATTGGTCCGATTGATGGGCACGATATAAAGAAATTGGTCGATGCGTTTGAAGGGATCAAAGACTCCGAATGGCCGGTTATCATCCATGTGCTCACAAATAAAGGGAACGGGATGTCGACTGCGATGGAAAATCCATCCACTTATCACGGCGCTAAACCGTTTTACAAAGACACAGGCACTTTTATCCCCCAGCCTTCAAAAAATCCGACATTTCCAAAAGTTTTTGGAACCCATCTATTACAAATGGCAGAGAAAGATAAGCGTATCGTCGTTGTAACACCTGCCATGTCTTCCGGATCAGGAATTGATCCTATGATGGAAAAACTTCCTGACCGCTGCATTGATGTTGGGATTGCCGAGTCACATGCGGTTACGTTTGCCGGAGGCATTGCACATGACCGATCCAAACGGGTCATCGTCTCAATCTACGCAACCTTTTTACAACGTGCATTTGACAATCTTTTTCACGATGTGTGCATCCAAGAAATTCCGGTCGTTTTTGCGATTGACCGCGCAGGGCTCTCAGCCGGCGATGGGATTACACATCACGGCATTTATGACATCTCTTTCTTGAATGCGATGCCAAATATGATTATTAGCCAACCGCGCAACGCGAAAGTACTAAAAGAGCTGATGGAGTCCTCTTTTGACTGGGGACATCCTGCGGCAATCCGCTATCCGAATCAACCGACCGACCTCGCAGATGGCGAGCTACAAACGCGTACTCCGGGAGAGGCTGAGATCCTTGAGCGAGGCGATGACTTGATTATCCTTGCTCTTGGGCATATGTGTGAGACGGCTTTAGAGGTACGAAACAAACTGCTAGAGAAAGGAATTCACGCCACAGTTGTCGATCCGGTCTTTATTAAGCCGCTCGATTCTGAACTTCTATGCGAACTCCTTTCCAAACAGCAAAGGCTTGTCACCATTGAAGAGCATTCAGTTGTCTCCGGAATGGGCGCAATTGTGAATCACTTCCTTATGTCCAAAGGGTATTCCAATGTTGAGGTTTTAAACATCGGCATTCCTGAAACATTTGTCGAGCATGGCGGGTATAGTGATATTATGAATGCCCTTGGTTTAACATCCGATACAATTGTTAACCAAATCATTCAGTCATTTACCTTTACATCTAAAGTGACGATGCAAAGAGTTCTTTAAAAAAACTCTGAATTACTAAATGCATCGCCTTTTTAAAATTTAATTTTTATACAATAAAGAAAAACTCTTGTAAGGATTGACAACGTGACTACTATTTTTCTTTATAGAAACTCAAATCTTGAAGGCTCAAAGCATATAGCCATTGGAATACGCGACTATTTGCGCAATCATAATGTTAAAGTCGTTGTTGAAAAGTCGGAATCTGAAACGCTTGAATCAGATACTCTTTCATCTGTCGATCCCAAGGAGATTGATTTTGTTATTACCTTAGGAGGTGACGGAACAATCTTGCGCTACATGCATAACTATCCGGATTATAACATTCCCGTCATCGGAGTAAACTTAGGAAGCCTTGGATTTATGGCTGATTTAGTGGTTACCGATATCTACCCCTCTCTTTCAAACCTTTTAGATGGAAAATTTTGTATCCAAGAGAGACTGATGATGCGGGGCGTCGCATCCGATGGGAAGGAGTGCTCTTCGGTCAATGACTTCACTTTCCATCGAGCAAGTATCCCCTCTTTAGTCGAGCTTGCGATTCATGTCGATGGGTCGTATTTGAATACGTTTTCCGGAGATGGAGTCATTTTTGCCACCCCTTGTGGATCAACTGCCTATTCACTTGGAGCCGGAGGACCTATTTTAACTCCGAATTTAGAGGCGTTTATCTTAACTCCCATTTGTCCGCACACGATTTCCAATCGACCGATTGTCCTCATGCCTGAACAAGAAATTCAGATTCAGTACACAAGTCTTCATGATCCGATAGAAGTTCACAGCGATGGGATTTTTATCGGTAAATTAAAGACAGGCGATATCTTTCGCTTAACCCCTTCTAAGAAAAAATTCCGCCTGGTAACCCTACCACAAACAGACTACTTCTCCACGTTGAGATGTAAGCTTGGGTGGTCTGGAAAGTCAAAAAAGCTCTAAAAACTTCTTTACAGCAAAGTTCTTCTAAGCCTGTCTGAGCTAGAGACTTACAATCTATTCTAAAAAAAAGTTCACAAAAAGAATAGATTATACTGGAACATTTATCTTTGAACACGTATTTAAATTAGTCAAAAACCTTTTTGTTTTAGGGGGTCCCGTCTCCAATACAGACAGACTTCCTTAAGAATGGTTAGAATATTTTAACTAAGAAACCAAAACCGTAGGAGAACATCATGAAACTATCAAAAGTTTTATCATCATCATTAGCACTATTAGCAATGGCTTTTGTGTTAACTAGCTGCTGCTGTGATAGCTACTGTGCTGACCCATGCCCACAACCATGTCCAAAACCATGTTGTCCTCAGCCATGTCCACCACAACCTTGCTACCCACAGCCTGTATCTAACCCATGCCCATGCCCTCAACCCGCATGCCCTAGCTGCTACTAGAACAGGATAAAGCTGTAAGGCTTAAAACGATGCAGAGGGAAAACACTTCCCTCTGCAAAGTAACTTGAAAAATCAAACGATCTGGGATAAACGTTGAAGAGAAAACTTAAAAGAGTCGCATTATTATTTTCTCTGATTACATTCACAAGCTGCAGCGTAGAGTCTGCTTATAATGCATGTGGAAAGCTCAAACAACCGGCGACGCCGTGCCAAGATCCTTTTGTCTCTACATGGGATGAAAGATACAGACCCCTACACTCTCCTGAAGGTTGGGGAAAACAAAAAAAATGTCCTACCTGTTGCTACAGGGAAATGACCAGATAAGTTTAATGATGTCACTTTCTTATATAATACTAAGGAAATCACAACTTGAAACTTTTTTAACAATGAAAATTAGGAGTCATACATGAAAAAACAATTCGGATTTGTTGCTTCATTGCTCGTAATGTTTGCAACAACGCTGATGTGGACAGGCTGCTCCAGTAGTGATGGATACAACAACTGTTGCGAACAACAATATGGCGTGGATTGTCCATCGCCCTGTCCTCCTGCTGTAGATGCATGCCCAGCTGCATGCCCAGCTGCATGCCCGGCTGTTTGTCCGGATCCATGCTGTGAGCCGCTTTGCAAGCAACCACCTCAGTGTCGTTACCCAAACACAAACGAGTTAGATTGTGTTGACGGTATTACCGTTACTGCAAGAAAACCTGAACTTTGCATGCTAGGGGATCAATATCCTCTTGAGTTTGAAGTTTGCGCATGTAAAGACGTGTGCGATGTTGAAGTTTCAGTCCACCTACCGGATGGCGTGAGTTACGTACGTAGCCAACCTTCTGGAAAATTAGATGGAAATGAACTGACTTTCAATTTCGGCGCGATGAGATGCGGCGAAGTGAAAAATGCAAAAGTAATGCTTGAGTGTCTATGCGAAGGAGAGTTATGTGCATGTTTCTGTGCAAAAGCAACTCCAGTTCGTTTTTGCTCTTTGCTTTGCGCTAAGCCTTGGTTAGTCTGCCAAAAATGCGGACCTGAAGAGGTTTGCCCAGGAGATCCGATTAATTACACAATCACGGTCACCAACCGCGGAAGCTGCGCTGCAGAAGATGTTGTCGTTAAAGACACTCTTCCTGAAGGTGTGATGCATGCAAGCGGTCAAAGCATTCTAACGTACCGCTTAGGATCACTTGCTCCTTGCGAATCCAAAACTGTTAACATTTGCGTCCAAGCTTGTGCACGTGGAGAGGTTTGCAACACAGCTGTTGTTACAGCATGCAATGCAGACTCAGTCTCTTGCCAAGCATGCACATGTGTATGCGTTTGTGATGTTGAGCTCATCAAAGATGGACCTCAACAAGTGCAGATCGGCGACAGAGCTGACTACACTGTGACAGTACGTAACACAGGTGATAAGCCTCTGACTGATGTCGTTGTCACAGATTGCGCCCCAAGCGGAACATCAATTGTTTCTGCTGAAGGAGCAAGAATCAACGGTAATCAAGCAGTTTGGAGACTTCGCAGTCTTGATATCAACGAAGAAGTGACCTTCAATATCACACTAACGACTTGCACAACCGGCTGCTTTACAAACAGAGCGTCTGTAAAGACTTGCCAAGGTTGCTGCGATTCAGATGAGATCGTGACACGTTGGAGAGGTTCTCCGGCACTTAACGTTTGCATCGTGGATTCAGAAGATCCAATTTGCGTTGGTGACTTTACTACATACACAATTACTGTTGTAAACCAAGGATCTGAACAAGATGAAAACGTTCGCGTTGTTGTTCGATTCCCATCAGAAGTTGTACCTGTAAGTGTATCAGGTGATGCACCGGGCTCAATTTCAAATGGCACAGTGACATTTGCACCATACAACAACTTCTCTCCTAGACAGACGTTGAAGTATCGTGTGAGAGCGCGTGCTAACCAACCGGGTGATGCTCGAATTGTTACAGAAGTAACATCAGACACATTCGGAACACCAATTATACAACAAGAAAGTACAATTGTAAACTAAGCCAAGTCTATATTAGACTGCTTATTAAGCGGCCTCACATGAGGCCGCTTTTTTTTTACCTATCTCTCTTCCTAAATTCAAAAGATCAGTAAAGGAGCCTCTGGTTAACTCAGGGTAATTTAATTTTGCATGAATTTTTTCTAAAATTCAAAAAATCAATCGAACTTTAATTGAGTGCGATTTTACCGAATATCAGGAACAAGACACTAAATTTAATAATCTGAGTGAATCAGAGATTCCTAAATATAAAAGAATGCAGTCGAAGTTAACGGGTGTTAAAATAGAGCTAAATTTCTTTTAAGACTAGGATCGGATCGCATGGAAAATTTGACGGTCTCCTTCTTCTTTAAAAGGATTCCCCTGATAATCATTCCATACATTTTGAATATCGAAACCAGCTTGAATCAGCATCTTTTCAATCTGCGTACGATTGTAGAGTTTGACCCTTTCTTCGTATGAACGCCCTGGAAATAAGATACGCTTGACCACAGTGTCATCTTCGATCTGGCGTGTAATTGTCACAGTTTCACCCTTAACAATCGATGTTTCTGCATGCACAAGACTCTTTCGCACAGAAAAGGGGTGAAGGTATTCAAGAAAGTAACTTCCGCCCTTTTTAAGCGACTCATGAGCCTTGATGAAAAATTTTAAATTATCATCATCTTTACGAAAATAGCCGAAAGAAGTGAATAAACTTAGAGCTAAATCAAAAGTTTCAGGCATTGAAAAGGAGAGAATATCCGCATGAATAAAATGTCCCGGCCCCTTTTTTGCGATTTCGATCAACTCCTTTGACTGGTCGACCCCGGTAATATCAAAGCCTCGGCTCGCAAATGCATGGCAATGACGCCCGGCGCCACACCCAAGATCAATGATTTTTTCTGATCCATTCAAAGTAAGCAGTTCTATCATTAGATCTACTTGTCTGTCACCTTCTTCCTCTCCTCGTTTGGAGTAGAGGTTTAAGTAATCCTGATTGAACCAATTTTTATACCACATCATACCCCTCTACTTGTAGGAGACTTAAGTCTATATTCACACAAGCTAAAATAGCAATTGGGACGTCAAGAGGCGATCTCTTCGAAGGTTCCAATCTTTTTTAACTGATCTTTAATTTTAGGCGAAACGCTTAAGTCAAGTTGAAGGTGTGCAAATTCTTGTCCTTCCTTCATAAAATCAACCTGAAAGGGTATCTCACCTGGATAATCTTGTAACAGATCTTTAATTTTTAAAATTTGGCTCATGTACAGTGCGTTAAGGTCGACCTTTAGAGCATATTTGGATATTTTCTTTTCTTGCTCTTCTTGAACCGGCTCTTTTGGTTTTTTGCTTGCAAATTGTTTACGCTTTGCAAAATGTAGCACTTTTTTCTTAGCACGGTCATACGCTTGATCGCACTCGGCAACCATCGCCTCGCTTGCTTCTGTCAAGTCTTCCAGCCATTCGCAAGAAAGCCGCGTCTGCTCTTGCTCTTTATCAACAATTAGAACCGCATAAAGCATCTGATTTTCTAAAAGAAGCGCCTTTTTTTCTTCAAAGAGGTTCGCCCAAATCGGAAGTTCATAGGTTGCTATCCCATCACTAATCATTAAGATTGCAAATTTTTTATTCGTCTTTGAGCTAAAGCGCGTTTGCACAGACTCCACAATAAAGGCAGAGCGAAAAACGGTTTGATGTTCGAGTTCCTCAAGCCTTCGAAGTGGCAAGCATGAGAGTCGTCCCAAAATTTCCTTATATTGGTCCATCGGGTGACCGGTTACAAAGAAACCGAGAAGCTCTTTTTCTTTTAATAAGAGCTCTTGCTTGCTATACGGAATTTTAACCTCAGGCGGTTTCTCAAAGCGATTACTGGTTGTTTCGCCCATTAAGTCAAAAAGATTGAGCACCCCTGCGCTTTTTTCCTTTTTCTCTTTCACAGCAGCCTCAAACATCGGCTCAATTGAGATTTTGAGTTGATCCCGCGACCAGTCTGTAAAGTCAAAGCAGCCGGCCAAAACAAGGCACTCTACCATTTTTTTCCCGACTTTCTGGGTATTGATCCGACTTAAAAAGTCATATAAGTCTGTAAAATGTCCGCCATTTTTGCGCTCTAGAAGTATCGATTCGACAATGCCCTCTCCAACACCTTTAATCGCTGAAAGAGCAAACCGAATCCCTTTGTCCGTTGCCATGAAACGATCGCCCGACTCATTAATATCAGGCGGAAGCAGAGCAATTCCCATCGGCTTACATTCGCGAATAAACTTAGCGACCTTAGAGATATCTTGGCTATCGCAGGTCATTAATGCAGCCATCCACTGCGCGGGATAGTTGGCTTTAAAAAATGCTGTCACATAGGAGAGGTAGCCGTATGCGGCGGCATGTGATTTGTTGAATCCATAAGCGGCAAATTTTTCCATCTTATCGAAGATAACCATTGCCGTCTGCTCATCAATACCATTTTCGATTGCGCCGGTGCGAAATTTCTCTCGCTCTTTTGACATTTGCGCCATATCCTTTTTTCCCATGGCGCGCCTGAGCACATCCCCTTCTCCAAGAGAATATCCGGCAAGCTTTTGAGCAATCTGCATGACCTGCTCTTGGTAAACCATGATCCCGTAGGTTTCAGAAAGAATCTCCTCGAGCCATGGATGATCATATTCAATGGATTCTTTTCCATGCTTACGATTAATAAATGAGGGGATCATGTCCATCGGACCAGGTCGATAAAGAGAGGTCACGGCGATAATTTCTTCGAATCGATCAAGGTGAAGATTGCGCGCTAGATCTTGCATTCCACCTGACTCTAGCTGGAAAATACCAAGAGTTTTCCCTTTATTCAGAAGTTCGAATGTCGCAGTGTCTTCAAGGGAAAGTTCCGTCCAGTGGATGACCTCTCCGGTCTTCTCAGCGACAGCGCGGGTGCAAAGATCAATTGCTGTTAATGTTTTGAGGCCTAAAAAGTCCATTTTGAGCATTCCCACCTGCTCAACTGGCTTCATTGAATACTGTGTCACGGGCATTTGAGCATCTTTTGCTACACATACGGGAATGAGCTCTGTCAAAGGCTGTCCGCTAATAATAATGCCTGCCGCGTGAATTCCTGTATTGCGGATCGATCCCTCAAGCTTTTTCCCTAGATCGATTAAGCGAGCCGCGTCCTCGTCATTTTCATACATTGAGCGAAATTCATGATCTTTTTCGATCGCCTTTTCCAAAGTGATATTTAAATCATCAGGAACAAGCTTGGCAATTGCGTTTACCTTTGAAAGCGGAACGCTAAGCACACGTCCTACATCGCGCAGGACCATCTTTGCCTTCATCGTTCCAAAAGTGATAATCTGGGCTAAGTTCTCTTTTCCGTATTTGGAAAGGGTGTAATTGATCACCTCAGAGCGCCTGTCCATGCAGATATCGACGTCGATATCGGGATACGATAGGCGTTCGGGGTTAATAAAGCGCTCAAAAAAGAGATTAAAGCGCAGGGGTTCAATATCTGTTACCCCAATCAAATAAAGCACGATCGAACCCGCTCCTGAACCGCGGCCGGGACCCATTGGGATTCCGTTTTTCTTTGCCCAATGAATAAAGTCCCACACAATCAAAAGATAGTCGCACATCCCCTTAGGGGCAATCACATCCATCTCATGCTGTAGACGATTGCGCACCACTTGCATCGGATCTTGATCCGGAAAGAGTTCGGCAACTTTATCAAGGCGCTCTTGAGTGTAGCGTTTGGGTATTCCCTCTTCACATAGTTCCCAAAGGTAGTGCTCAACGGCCTTGCTGCGCTGCTCTTCTACGACCTCCTTTCCTTCCAATGCAGGGGGGATGAAAACTGGATAGTGCTTTGTTTTAAGATCGATGATAAGCTCGCACTTCTCTGCAACTTTCACGGTGTTTTCAATCGCTTCAGGGAGATCGGAAAATAGTGACGCCATCTCTTCAGGAGACTTGAAGTAGACTTCATTGGAGGCGTATGTGCGGCGTTTGGGATTGGGAACGCGAAACTTTGGATTCCCCTGCCGATCTTTTTCCCAAATCTCACACGGCTCACCGGACTGGATATTGAGCAAAATTTCATGTGCTTTCCACTCGTCACGTTCGATATAATGACTGTCGTTTGTTGCTACAAGCGGAATTCCAAACTCTTTTGAAAGTTGTACTAAAGCCTCGTTTACTCTCTCTTGTTGATCGATTCTCTCCTGATACTGCTGCAAAAGCCACGTCTCTTGAGTAAATCCATCGGCTTTGAGGTTTTCTTCGCTCATTCGGTGGCGCTGAACCTCTAAATAAAAATCGTCCCCAAAGACTTTTTGATACCAGGCGATCAATTCTTTGACATCACTTGGATTCCCATGCAAAATTTCATGGGAGAGTCGAGAGGAGAGACAGCCAGAAAGGCAGATCAGTCCTTCGGAATGCTTTTCAAGCATCTCAAAATCGATACGAGGAAAATAATAAAACCCATCCAAATAGCCGATAGAACTTAACTTGCAAAGGTTTTGATAGCCCTGCATATTTTTTGCGAGAATTGTTTGGTGGAAGGCAGCGCGCTCCCCTCTCTCCTTTTTTTTCTCTAGTCGCGATCTTGGAGCGATATATAATTCGCAGCCGACAATTGGCTTGATGCCGGCCTTTTGAGCGCTTTTAAAAAATTCGACTGCACCGAACATATTGCCGTGATCGGTGAGCGCAACTGCAGGCATATCAAAGGCTTTTGCTTTGTCTACTATACCTTGTATGGATGCTGACGCATCTAAAATAGAGTATTGGGAGTGAACATGGAGTGGAATAAACATGTGTTTTAGTATGAAATATCTTGATGTTTGAAGTCAATGGCGCGCTTGTTTTCCTCTAAATTCTAACCTTCTATTTATACAAATTCAGCTTCTGGCTGCGCATCATCTTGATCATTTGAGGTCACAGACCAAAGAGGTAAGAGAAGGATGAGCGAACAAAGGCTCGTGATGATAAGACCCATAAAAAACCCGTTCCAACCAAACACATCAATCACTCGACCTAAGGGGTATCCTGAGATTGACGCTCCAATGTAGGCAAAAAAGCCGACAAACCCTGTGGCTGTCGCAGCGGCTTTCTTGTGAGAAAGCTCAGCAGCGGCAACTCCGATTAACATCTGCGGCCCGAAGATACAGAATCCTAGCATAAAAATCGAAAACGAATCCATCCAAGGGTATCCGACAGGGGCATATTGAAAAAGAAGGACCGAAAATACGATTCCAAGAGCAAATAGAGCGTTGACAGGCCCTCTTTTTGCCGAAAAGAAGTAATCGGATGACCAGCCGGCGGCTAAACTCCCGACAAACCCTCCGACCTCAAATAAAGAGACGCATCCCGTTCCGCTCATCGGCGTGTATCCTTTCTCTTCAATTAAGTACATCGCAGTCCAGTCATTTACTCCTGTGCGAACAAAGTAGACAAAGAAATATGCAAACGCAAGAACCCAGATAAACTTATTTTTTAGAACAAACTCAAAAAGAATCTCTTTAGTGGAAAGCTCCTTTTCCGACTCTTCTCCCCCTGAATAATCATTGCGGTACTGTTCAATGGGAGGAAGGCCAAGCGATTGTGGGGTATCACGCAAACGATTAATTAAAAATAGTCCTCCAAGGAGACAAAGGACTCCGGGGACATACATTGCATATCGCCAGCCATAATACTGCAGACAAATTCCGGCAATCCAGGGAATAATAAATGCTCCCACATTATGAGACACATTCCAAGTCGACCACCATCTTCCGCGTTCGGACCTAGAGTACCAATGCGTTAAAAATTTGGCGCAAGGCGGCCACCCGAACCCTTGAAACCATCCGTTCAATCCCCAGAATAGAATAAACATATAGAGGGAGGACGAAAGTCCGAAAAAGATATTAAATACCCCCGTCATCATCAGACCGAAGGCCATAAAGTACCTTGGGTTTGAGCGATCGGAAATCACTCCGCTAACGAATTTACTAACACCATATGTGATAGAGAGCACACTTGCCAAGATCCCGACCTGCCCCTTGTCAAAACCAAGTTCGCTTATCATTCCCGGCATGGCAAAGGTAAAACTTTTTCGAGTAAAATAATAAAAAGCATACCCGAAAAACATCGAATAAAGGATGCGGATACGCCAATACTGATATTTTTCGTCGACGACTTTCGAGTCTTGGATTAAATTAATATGTGGAACAGGTTTGAACAGACTGAAAAATGAGCTCATGTCAAAACACCAGATTTTTTTGAACATGAATAATGTCTCACTTCTCTTGAAATGAAGAGAAAGGAAACAGTATCCGCGTTTCTAAAGGAGGATAATTCATAAAATAGAGAAAGTCAAGAAGTCGTGAAGTCTCCCTTCTTTGATGAAACATGTTGACGACTGCAAAGTAGATGTGCTAGAACAACTCTCATTTTAATGTGGAAAAGGTAGAAATCTAGATCACCTAACGAAGCCAAGTATAATTAGCAATTCATTTCGTCAAGGAGCCCCTACCCTTTAGAGCCTTAATCCACCGAAGGTAGCAACTAAGAGTTGGCAAATATGATAAAGTTCATTATCAATCCTGAAGGCGAAGCTAAAGATGAATCTTTTAGCCAAGAAATCCTCACCATCGGAAATGGGAAAGAAGATGGCTGCGATCTGATTTTTCCAAGCGTTCAAGAAAAGCACCTGCAAATTATAAAAGAAAACGAGCAGTACTACTGTATTAATTTAATACATGACCCCTTCGCCTCTATAAACCAGCTCCCGTTCGGCAAAAAACGCCTAGCTGTCAATGACCGTATTGAGTTTGGAGACGAGATTCTCAAGGTTGTTGAGTTAGAGATACAAAAGGTGAATCATCCTGATAAAAAATCAAGTCCCGTAGAGGAGCAACCCGATCCCTCACCTCCAATAGACGAGCTAGACGACGCAGAATTTGACCGCTTATTAAAAGATTTGGAGGATGAGGATAGTAAAATAGTGGCAGAGCCTCCCAGGAAAAAGGAAAAACCCGCACCTATTTTTCACCAAGAGAAAAAGCCCCTTCCACATGCTGAAAAAGAGCCTGAAAAGGAAAAATTCCAAGACTGGAAGCTGGTCATTTTTTTAATGCTTGCAATCTGCACGATTTGCAGCTCACTTTTAGGGTTTACCTATTACTGGCAATCCACGCAAAAAGCCGACTACTTTGAAATGCGAGTGGCCGGTGCTGTGGGCGACACAAGTATGGCAATCCTCTTTGCCAAATTAAACCACATTTCCGCCCCGAAACAGCAGTGGTCAAACCCCGACTTTATCAACGAACAACTCAAAGGGGTCCTTGCGCCCATGATGGATAGTCTTGCGACTTTCGATCAAAAGGGAAATTTTGATCGACTCCCCTACTTTATGCGCATTTACACCTCTGAAGATCTTGCGCGCTTTTTGGTCATTGCTCAACCGCAAGCCGGTTTTTTCCCTTTCTGGTCTTCTTCCGATGCAATCGTACTTGATTCAAGCGATATGGAGATCCGAAGAATCAGCAATATTCGCGACCTAAACCGTCTGCTTGTTCATGCCAACCCTCTAGAGGAAAAAAAGGGAAACGAAATTTCTCAGATTATTGCCAGTCAACCGCGCATTTCACTTCAAGAGATCGGGTTCAATCGAAAGCAGTGGGGATTTCAAACACCTCAAGCGCTTTCTCTTTTAAGACCCGGAGCCGAGAATAAAGTCTATAACGCGATGAGATACTATTTGTTAGGCGAATCCGTGCTTCATAAGGCAGCTTCAGTCTTTAACTCTTTCCATGGAGTTCAAGACATTGCAAAAATCCAAGATACAATTGATGATATTACAGACTTTCCCCAACTGATTTTTTACAGCTCTAACGGCGTTGAATGGGCACGGGAAGCGCAAAAAGCGATTGATGCATTTGTTCCTGAAAAAGAGATTATGATTGGGTACCTAAAGTTTGATCCTAAAGGCGTGATCACCGGATCGCATCTTCTGATCGATAATGAAGGCATCAACTTTCCTTTTGATGAAATCGCCCAAGGCAGAACAGATCCGAATTTAATTGATCCAGCAAAGACACAACAACTTTTTGCTATGCGATTGCGATCTAGTCAATCGAATATTTCAAAACTGGAAAATGCTCCCTATATCGATCATTCCCACCCCCTATATCACCGCTTAAAATCACTTTCAGCAACTAGAGAGCGACTTCTACTACCTTTTAAAGAAGAAATTTTTCAAACAATTACACGTCAAGCGATGCAGATCCAGCCAAACTTTGACGACCATATGCAAAAAAAGCTGAAAAAATTCTCCTCTAAAGACATGGAGATTCGTGACACAATGAAAGAGCAGTTAAAAGAACTGATCATTGAGTACCCTTCTGTCCCAATGAAGGAGCTAATTGCTTTTACCGACTCTACCGGTTTATCCACACTTTTTAAAGAAGCGATTACCAAAATTGAGCGTACTGAAAGTGAGATCAAACTGACAGAAGAAAAAGCCGACCTGCTGCTAAGCGACATTCCAAATAGCGTCGAGCTTGAATCTTTGCATGAAAATGTAATGGAAATTTCCGATATGCTCACATTGGCCGAGCTGCCAAACTTTGAAACTTTAAAGAAAAAACAAGCGCAATTTCAATCATTAGTTCTGCATCAATTAAAAAAGCTTATACTAGATGAGTCAAAGCAGTTGCCTAAGAACCTTACCTTGGACCACAGCCGCTCCCTACTCATTGAAATCCTTATTTCTTCTTGGGTACGGGACCAGCAAGAGTTTGATTACTTTTTAAAAGAGCACGATGAGCTCTATGATGAAAGCCTTGGAGTCCCCTTCCATGAGGGTTAATCGCCCTTCAAATCATTTCCTAAGGAAGGTCTGATTAACGCAGGTTAACTAAATTTTGCATGAATTTTTTCTAAAATTCGAAAAAACAATCGAACTTAACTACTAGATAGTTAAGTGAGTGCGTTTTTCTCGAATTCCCTTGGAAAAGGCACAAAATTTAATAAGCTGCGTAATTAGGGGTTCCTTAATGGAGATTTTAAATAAATAGCTGCCGGCATAGGGCAAATTGAGTGCATTTTTTATCGAATTCCAGTCAAAAAGTTACGGAATTTAACAAACAGACTTATTCAGAACTTCTCTATACTTTCTCTTCACTTTTTTTAATGTAGCTTCTACAATAACGTGGATAATAGAAAAGTTTTGCAGGTAAACATGAGATACCAATGCCCAAGAGGGGTATTTGACATTATTCCCAATCATTCCAAAGAGAACTGGCAAACCTCACATCTATGGGATCATGTCGAGTCAACAATTCGGGAAACCGCAAAAAATTGGGGATTTCAAGAAATACGCACTCCAATTTTTGAACGAACCGAACTTTTTCAGCGGAGCGTCGGCGAAGATACAGATATCGTTACAAAGGAAATGTATACATTCGATGACCGATCTAAAAGGTCGATGACACTGCGTCCGGAAGGAACTGCCGCTGTCATCCGCTCCTACTTGGAACAACATCTAGATCACAAGGCTCCTGTACAGAAACTCTTTTACATTGGACCCATGTTTCGATACGAAAGAGCGCAGGCGGGAAGATACCGCCAACACCATCAATTCGGTGTGGAGGCAATTGGAGTCGCCTCACCTGAGCAAGATGCTGAGGTAATCGACCTGCTCTACACGGTTTTTTCAAGGCTCGGGATAAAGGATCTCAAGATACAACTCAACTCTATTGGAAATAAAGAGACGAGGAGCGAGTACCGCAAGATGCTAAGAGAGTATCTAGGAGAGAGCCTTCAGCTTCTCTCTGAGGAGAGCCAAACGCGTTTTCAAACCAATCCGTTTCGCATTCTCGATTCAAAAGATCTGCGCGATCAGGAGATTTTGAAAAACGCTCCTCCGCTAATTAACTATCTCGATGAAGAATCGAAAGAGCATTTTGAAAACGTCCAAATGTTTCTTAAGAAATTAAAGATCCCGTACGAAATAAATCCCCGCCTTGTTCGCGGGCTTGACTATTACAATCGCACGGTCTTTGAAATCACGACCGAAAGTTTGGGTGCGCAAAACAGTATTGCCGGCGGCGGACGTTATGATGGACTTATTCAAACGCTTGGGGGGCCTGAAATCCCGGCACTTGGATTTGGCGCGGGACTCGAGCGTATCATCCAAACACTTATCAACCAAAATAGCCCGATACCTCCACCGCAGACCCCTGTGTTATATTTAATCCCGCTCGGAGATGACGCTAAAAACACATGTTTTACGCTTACACATCAGTTAAGAGCGGATGGAATTTTTGTCCAAATGGATTACTCGGGTAAAAAACTCGGTAAAATGATGACCACAGCAAACAACTTAGGCGCAACATTTGTCGCTGTTGTCGGTGAAGAGGAGCTTGCAAAAGAGGAAGTCGAGTTAAAAGAGATGGCCACCGGAACCATCCACAAAGCTCCACTCTTTAATCTTTCGCGTATTTTACGAGTAGAGGCAAAGGGGGATGATTTTATCGAAGTATGGAAAGAGATGAACGAGCCCTTTGACCACCCGTTAGAAGCAAGCTTTTTTCTAAATAAAATCAAACATTCAATCGAAGAGACAAGCGAACTTTCGGAAACACTGAAAGACGCCATGAAAAAAATGGAAGAGCTCCTATGAGAGACTTGAAGAACTTAAACATCTTTAATGCACCTCTCTCTTTTTAACCTATTTAACTGATATAATTTACGGATCCAAATGTTAGACTATCGCCCCACACATAAAAACCATCAACTGACTAAAGAAGATATTGGAAAAACTGTCACACTTTCAGGCTGGGTGCATCGCACCCGCGATCACGGTGGTTTGATTTTTATCGATCTGCGCGATCGTTTCGGGCTGACCCAAGCCGTATTCGACCCGGAAAAAAATCCAAAACTCCACTCTCGCGCAGAGAAACTCCGAAGCGAGTGGGTGATCACCCTGCAAGGAACAGTCATTCCCCGTGCCGAAGGAATGTCTAACCCTAATCTCTCCACAGGAGAAATTGAAGTTGAAGTGCATGAAATGGAAGTACTTTCAAAAGCGAAAACTCCCCCCATTTCAATTTCGGATACAAAAGTTGAAGCCGGTGATGAGATTCGTTTAAAGTACCGCTACCTTGATATGCGTCGGGGAAAAATTGCAAATAATTTAATTATGCGCCACAAAGCGCAGCTTGTGGCTCGTAACTTCCTTGACAAACATGAATTTCTTGAGATCACAACGCCCATTATGGCAAAGTCTACACCTGAGACAGGAGCTAGAGACTACCTTGTTCCCTCAAGAGTCTATCCCGGCTCTTTCTTTGCGTTGCCGCAATCTCCTCAGATCTACAAACAGCTTCTCATGGTCTCTGGAATGCATCGCTATTTTCAAATCGCCCAGTGCTTCAGGGACGAAGATTTAAGATCCGATCGCCAGCCGGAATTTACGCAAGTAGATATTGAAATGAGTTTTTCCACTCCGGAAGATCTAATGGCACTTATGGAGAAGTTGATAAAAGAAATTTTCCTCGAATGCAAAGGGATCGAAATTAAAGCCCCCTTTCAAAGGCTCACATATGAAGACTGCATGACAAGATACGGCTCAGATAAGCCCGATACGAGATTTGGAATGGAAATTGCAATTCTCGATGATATCGCAAGCCGCTCGGACTTTACTGTCTTCAAGGAACAAATTGCGTCCAGTGGAACTGTGCGTGGAATTTGTGTCAAAGGCGGCGCGGATATCTCTCGAAAAGCGATTGATGACTACACTAAATTTGTGGGCCAGCTAGGTATTCGAGGACTTGCTTGGATGAAGTACCAAGAAGAGGGGCTTACTTCCAGTATCACCAAATTCTTTACCGATGATCAAAAGCAGCAGCTCATCGACCGCACAAAAGCGGAAAAAGGCGATCTTATTTTTATGATCGCAGATGAGAAGACAAATACGCTTCAGGCTCTTGATCACTTGAGACGCAAACTTGCACGCGATCGCGATCTAATCCCCGATAATGTTTACGAGCCGCTTTGGGTAACGGATTTCCCTCTTTTCCATTGGAACTCCGAGGAGCAAATGATTGAAAGCGAGCACCACCCATTCACCTCCCCACACTTAGAGGATCTATCGTTGCTCGATAGTGAGCCCCTAAAGGTTCGCTCTCTTGGCTATGATCTTGTTCTCCATGGCCATGAAATTGGCGGCGGATCACAAAGGATTCACGATAATAATCTGCAATCAAAGATCTTTGAGATCCTACAGCTCAGTCCAGAGGAAGTCAAACGTCGATTCGGCTTCTTTCTTGAGGCACTTAGCTATGGAACTCCTCCTCACTTAGGAATTGCACTTGGCCTTGACCGGTTGATGATGATCCTCTGTGAAACAGATAATATCCGCGATGTGATCGCTTTTCCTAAAACACAAAAGGCGGCAGATTTAATGAGCTCAAGCCCTTCTCAAGTGGCAAAACCGCAGCTCGACCTTTTAAAACTATCTATAGAGGTACCTGATGAATAAAATCATTCTTAGTTTGATACTGATGACAACTGCTTGCTTTGCAAATGAGCAAGAAAACGACTTTAAACCCCTGACTAAAGAAGAGATCAAAACGCTTTCTGAAGCATTCGGTCACTTCATCGGTAAAACTGTTAATACTCCCGGCGTTTCTTTTGATTTAGATAGCCTAATCAAAGGAATGAGAGATGAAGCTGCCGGACGCCCATCCCCTCTTACAGATGAGCAGACTGAAGAGATGATGAAACGCATGCAAGTGCAAGCAATCAGCGCAATGGCAGACGCAAATTTAGAAGAAGCGGAAACATTTCTTCAAAATAACAAATCAAAACCGGATGTTCGAGAAATTGTTCCCGGAAAACTCCAAGCTGCCGTTATAAAAGAAGGTAGAGGGGAATCAGTAACTGAAAATGACACACCCGTTGTACATTTTACAGGAACATTTCTTTCAGGCGACACTTTCACATCGACAGAGCAACTTGGTAAAGCAATTCCACTCCCATTAGATGGAACGATTGAAGGCTTTAAAAAGGGAGTCCCAGGAATGAAAGAAGGTGAAAAAAGAAGACTTTTCATTCATCCAGACCTTGCCTACGGCACATCGGGACACCTTCCCCCAAACTCATTACTCATTTTTGAAATTGAAGTCGTTAAAGCCAATGCGACAGAAGAAGATGAAGCGCCCGAGGGAAATTGAAAGTCGTTCTTTTTGAACCCCAAATCCCACAAAATACGGGAAATATCGTCCGCACCTGTTCTGTTACAGGGTGCGGGCTTATTCTGGTTGAGCCCCTTGGCTTTTCCACCGCTTCTCGCCATTTAAAACGTGCAGGACTCGATTATTGGGAAGGTATCGACCTTCTCAAAATTGACAATTTGGACGCATTTTTAGAAGAGACCGATGATCCTTTCTGGTTTTTTTCCAGTAAAGCGGAAAAAAGTTATGCAGATGTGTCGTATGAAAGCAATGATCTTCTGATCTTTGGGTCCGAGACATCCGGACTGCCGCCGCATTTTGAGGAAAAATACCGCGACCGTTTTCTTCGCCTTCCTATGAGAGAAAACAAACGGTGCTTAAATCTTGCGACCTCGGTTGGAATTGCTGTCTATGAAGCATGGAGACAACAAGGATTTAATGCGTAACTCTTAAGCTGCGGATACTCTTCTTTTCTTATAAAAACGCCAAATCATCAATAATAGCATCACAGTTAACATTTGTATTCCCTAAATAAATCCTAAATAATTTTAACCAATGAATATTAATTGTTGATTAAGGAGTCTCTGATAAACTCGGGTTCTATTAAATTTTGGATGAATTTTTTCTATAATTCGAAAAAACATTTGATCGTAACTATTTAATAGTTAATCGAGTATGTTTTTCTCGAATTCCCTTGGAAAAGGCACAAAATTTAACAATAGAAGTCATATAGAGGTTCCTTAAGAAATGAATAGCGGAAGAGAACCTTCCGCTTTTAGATGTTAGAGTTCTGCAACTAGTGCTTTAAGCTCTTCGGCATCTTTAACGCCAACAATACGCTTCTCTTCATTTCCATCCTTAAAGATGATGATCGTTGGAATTGAAGTGACACCAAGAGCTGCAGGTTTTGCTTGCGAGCTTTCGATATCAAATTTTGCCACTTTAACTTCTTCTAGCGAAGAAGCCAGCTCTTCCATTACAGGCTCCATCATGCGGCACGGACCACACCAATCGGCGTAAAAATCAACAATTGTAATTCCACTTGCGATTTCTTCATCGAAATTATTATCATTTAAATATTTGAGATTTTCGGCCATTGTTTTCCTCCATTAATCCCTTAGTCTCCCATATCCAAGTTGTTTTTTCCAAGAGAAAAAATGGGATTCTATGGTATCATATTCTGCATGGAAAACTATTGGATACTTAGTTACTACGCATATACGGAATTAAACGACCCTTTTAAAGAAGTCACAGAACATAAAGATTTTTTTAAAGATCGAGATGTTAAAAGCCGCGTCTATATCTCGGAGCAAGGGATTAATGGTCAACTCAGCGCCTCCGTTGAAGACGCTAAAGCGTATATGGAGTGGTTAAAGGAGAAAAAACCGTTCCATAACATTCAGTTTAAAATCCATCCCTACAAGGAACACACATTCCCAAGAACAACTGTCAAATACCGTAAGCAGCTTGTCGGCTACGACATGACAGCTGACCTTTCTAAGGGCGGTGAACACGTCTCCCCACAAAAATGGAGAGAGATGCTGGAAAGTGATGAAGAGATTTTGCATCTGGACGTGAGAAACGACTTTGAGTGGGATATCGGACATTTTAAGGGGGCTGAAAGAGCGCCTTGCAAGACCTCAAGAGATTTTGCTAAGTTCGCAGACTCCCTAGCTAGCCGCGAAAAGGCAAAAGAAAAACCTGTCATGATGTCTTGCACCGGAGGCATCCGATGTGAAATCTTCTCTGCAGTCCTTAAGGAGAAAGGATTTAAAAACGTCTTCCAACTTGACGGGGGCATGGTTAACTACGGCCTGCAAGAGGGGGGCAAGCATTGGCTTGGTAAGCTTTTTGTGTTTGATGACCGCATGGCAGTCCCTTTAAACGAAAGTGAAAACACTGTGATCGGAAAGTGCGCTCACTGTAGCTCTCCTAGCGATGATTACTATAACTGCGCAAATATGGACTGTAACTTTCTATTCTTGAGCTGTCGCGCATGCATCGAAGAGTTAAAAGGTTGCTGTAGTGCTAAATGTCAAAGTGCCCCGCGGCTACGCCCTGTCTCAGAGCAAAACCCAAATAAGCCTTTTCGTAAAAAATATAACTACAACACGCCAGGTGAAGAAAGCCCGGATATAGTCTAGCTAAAGAACTTTCAAGTCTATCCTAGCTGTTTATCTGGATATAAGAAACAGCTGAATCTCTCAAAATCATCAGTTCCATGTCTTTCTTAGCAAATTTAACATGCGCTCTTG
Source organism: Waddliaceae bacterium (assembly GCA_040880105.1). Lineage (GTDB taxonomy): Bacteria > Chlamydiota > Chlamydiia > Chlamydiales > SLOH01 > SLOH01. The sequence goes on from JBBDJA010000017.1 coordinate 91,087, forward strand.
CGTGTCGTTTAAAACAACCGTAAGTCCTGGTTTAATTCCCTTTTCTGAAAGCTTAAATGCACGCATGGTGTTGCAAATCCGACCGTCTAAGCGCACCCCAATCCCCTCAATTCCAGCCATATTGCCATAGTCCCCAAACATCTTAAGAGTGAGTTCGCAAGCAGTAATCATAAAGATGACTTTTTTAGCGGGGTTTTGATGTAGAATCTCAAAGATTTTTCCACCGATATAATGGACAGTCGGAATGACAAGAGGAATGACCTTTTCTTCGGGTAAAAGCGTCATCATCTTTCCGATAAAGCACTGCTGGCATACAAGACTCTTAAGGTCATTTACACAATGAGAAGTAAATCGACCCGAAGGACACTCAAAAGGTTTGTGGCAGTAGGAAAAACCGACAACTAAAAGGGCATCCTCGTGATCGATAGCTTTTGAGAATTGATCGATTGCATCTATTCCGTAGAGAAAAAAGTCTCCATCGCGAATATACGATCGATTTTTAAATATAGATCGGAAATAGTTAAAGCCGTAGCGAAAAGGCCGAGTGAGAAATCCACGCATCACTTGTCGATCATGGTCTTGTGTCAACATCCAATAGAGGCTTTTAAGTTTAAGGAATCTGGATGTTTCTTTTGTCACCCCTTCCATCTTGGGAAGTGTTTTTAAACCTTTTAGAGGCTGTTTCAAAGCGGCTTTAGAACTAGACTCGTCCCAAGCCTCTTCCTTCCACATTTTAAGCATAAAAAAAATCCCTTAAACTGTTACGAGAATAGTTTAAGGGATTTAAGGATTAGTGAATATACTTTAACTGTATATTACTCTTCCTCTGGAGGGACTTCTGCAAGCATTTCTTCTGCGACCGCTTTTAAGGAGGCAAGACCGTGTTCAAATCCTACATCTTTAAGCAGTTGATCGGTGTATGAGAGTTCTGCTAATAGCTGGTCGTTGATAAACTCTTGTTTTGTTAATTCTTTTTGAAGATCTTTCATGGTATTCCCTCCATCTTAGTTACTAAGAGAGGTTGCAAATGCCATGCCAAAACAATATTTTAGAGAAAAAAACCTTCAAACTGCAACAGATGCCTTTTCAGCTCTATTCCGTACGCATATCCACCTATATCACCTGTTGAAGTAATTACACGGTGACATGGAATGACAAGAGGGAATGGGTTGTGGTTCATCACCCCGCCCACCGCTCTTTGGGCATTTGGATGGCCGGCCTTCCTTGCAAGCTCAGAGTATGAAATGGGTTCTTTTGTCTCCATTAGGGTTTTTAAGACTTTTTGGGTGAAAGGGGTCATGCCATTAAAGCAAAGCGGCAATGAAGGCATCTCCTCGCGTCTCAAGTAAGCATCTACCCACTTCAACACCTGCGGATGCTCTGAATTTATAGAAAACGCCTCAGCATTTGAAAGTTGAATGCGCGTAATGAGGTCGTCTTTAAAAATAAAGTCTACACGGATTTTTGGAAGTTGCGTATAGTGATTATTATGTCTAAACATTATCTCTCTTATTCATGGAAAAATGGCACTCCTTATGGGATTTCATCAGTTGAATCCCCGAAAAAGGACCAAGTGACGTTTCTTATTTTATCTGATCCATACCTTAAGCGCATTTCAGTGGAAAAGTGTATCGGTGGTCTCTTTGAGTCACTCATCTATGATTCTTATCTTCTGGACTTTCGTAAGCTCCGCCCTGAATTTCAATTGGCTTGGGGAAGAGAATCTCTTAATGAGGGTGTCAATCTTGTGCGTGATCAAGATGATCGAGTTGTAGTAAAAGAGATTTGCACTTTTGATGGCAATCGTTGCCGACAGTGCGACCTATACTCCCCTCATGGCTTTTTACTTGGTATTCAGATGATTCATTACAAAGAGCTTGGAGATCCGTATAACGGGGTCACCCTCTATGATGCACTACATCAGCCTGTTCTTATTAAGAAATATAGTTTAAATACCGAAACCGGCTTTTTTGATAAGCTGGAAGAGGAACTTAAAAGTTTTTAATCAATGACTGCAGCATAGCTGCAGTCACTATTGAAATATGTCCTATCTTTGTAGGTTATCATACTGGCTTTTATTGACGCGTCTACCTTCATGATACCAATCGACCTGCGTGCGGTCACCTAGATAGGTATATGAGGGTCCATGGCGCTTATCTTTTTTCCAAGTAATTTCTTCCACGACAGTGGAACCATCGGAAAATCTTCTTTCAACCCCGGTCTTAAGGTCGTCTACAAAAGTGATTTCAGATATGGCTTCGCCATTTTCAAAAAGAATAGTTTTTCCATTCTTGTGATCTGCCTTCCACTCTTCAATTGCTTTAGGCTCTCCTGTTGGCAAATAAATTCTTTTTTGCCCTTCAATTTTTCCATTTCGATATGAAATAAGCTCTTTAGGCGTTGAATTTGGGTGGTACATTTTTCTAAGCACCATTTCTCCATTTTCAATGGTGTCGTGAGAAATCAACTGTCCCCACTCATCACGGTTTACGCGCATGCCCTGTCCATTGGAGATTCGAGAGTCGACTTGATTATTAATCGTGTAGTATTCAGCTGTATACAAGAAGCCGTTATCCATTTCTTCCCGACTTCTTGGAGTGCCGGACTGATACCAAGTGGTTGTTCGGTATGATGTCGGTGTTAAGTATTCAATCTCTTTGGAAGGAATTCCCGAGCTGTAATAATTTTTCTCTGAAACCAAGTATCCTTGAACATAGTTTTGGGAGGTTTCAATTTTTTCAATGTGTGGAAAGCTGTGTGTCACCTCTCCATTCAACTGCCCGCCAACATAATTACGGCATACTTTTACGCCGTTAACAAGTTGTGTGACCACTTGTCCGTTTCGTCCACGATTTGACCAATCGTCTTCCGGTACTTCTAAACCGTATTTGTGAATGTATGTTTCATTGACAATGTTTTGACGTTCGCGATGCTCGCGATAAGCACTGCAACTGCTCAAGACAAAGGCAAGGACTCCGAAAAGTAATAATCTCATATTCCCCTCTCCTTAAGTGAGTTTATTCTGGACTGATTTTAAAATATTCTGATGCTCTTGATCGACATTCTTCTGCTGAATGGTTTTTTCTCTGTCGCGATAGAAGAATCTAAGAGTAATGTTTTTTTTGCCTTTCCCGATTTTCTCGTCGCGATAGATATCGATTAACTCTGCAGTTTCAAGATAAGGCGAATGCACAGCATGAATCCAATCAAAGATTTCTCCGATCGACAACTCTTCGGGTATCGTGACTGTCCAGTCTCGGTCAGATCCGGGATAAATCGATATCGGGTGATAAACTTCCTTGCTATCTCTGCGCTGCAAAAGGTCGTGAAGATCAAACTCTGCAAAGAAAATGCGCTGTTTTACATCGAGTCGACGGCGAATCGATGGATGCACCTCGCCAAAACTTCCAATTTGAACCCCATCAACTTCAATTGTCGCCTGCCTTCCCGGATGAAAGACTTTTAAGTTACCGGTTGTAAAAACGTACTTTTTGCACGCAAGTTCTTGAAGAACATTTTCTATGATCCCCTTTAGATCAAAAAAATCGACTTCTCGAGCTTTTTGCTCAAAATGAAAAGGGTCTCGATTTCCGGTTAAAATAATTCCGGCCACTGAACGTTCTCTATACTGCGTCTTTTCCTTGAAGTGTATACGGCCAACTTCAAATCCTGAGAGATGTAGGTTGCCATGGTCAATATTGTACTTCACAACTTGTAAAAGTCCAGGCAGTAGGGAAGCGCGCAAAATTGACTGTTCGATTGATGTTGGATTCAGTACCTCAACCATTGACTCTCTTGGCATTGATGTCTCTTTGACGATATCAAGCAGTTTGGGACCGATTAAGTCGCACGTAAGCATCTCTTGCAGTCCTGAGGAGATCAGTTGGGCGCGCACTTCTTTTTCAAAAAGGTACATGGGCGCATGCGGAATCGTCGATGTTAAAAGCCGAGCTTCCTTCTTGGGAAGATTTTCAAGCCCCCATATGCGAGCAACCTCTTCCACAAGATCAATTTCTTGGTGAATATCCACTCGGTACGTTGGAATTGTGACAGTAAATTGATCTTTTTGATCCCATGCAAACACAAACTGCAACCGATTCAAAATCTCTTCCACTTCGCTTATCCCAAAATGCGTCCCAAGAATTTTATTAATTCGGCTATGACGAAGCTTTACTTTCTTTGGTTTGAATTCTTCTGTTTTTATATCAAGAATTCCAGGAGCAACTTTCCCGGATGCGTATTTAGCATAAAGCTCAGCTGCTCGATCCAACGCTTTAAGAGTCGCATTAGGATCACAGCCGCGTTCAAACCTTTTAGATGATTCTGATTGGATTCCAAGGCGCTTGCTCGTGCGTCTGACAGAAACCGGGTCAAAGTAGGCCGACTCGAGAATAATATCTGTTGTCGTTTCTTGCACCTCGGCATTTTTTCCGCCCATGATACCGGCGATTGCAAGGGATTTGTTTTTATCGCAAATCAGGAGATCTTCTTCAGTTAGTATATGAACTTTACTATCCAACGTCACAAACTTCTCACCGGCTTTTGCTGCTTGTATATGAATTTCAGCTCCCTCTACAAGAGAGAGATCAAAAGCATGAAGAGGCTGTCCGATCTCTACCATCACGTAGTTGGTAATATCGACGATATTATTGATCGGTCTGATTCCCGCAGCAAGCAGCTGCTTTTGCATCCACTCTGGAGAGGATCCAAGCTTTAACCCTTTGATGACACGTGCCGCATAACGAGGACATCTCGTTTTATCATGCAGATTGACAGAGAGAGTCGACTCTATAGACTCCCCTTCTTCCTCCACATGAATCTCCGGGACCGTAAGTTCGATTTTTAATGCTGCAGAGAGTTCTCTTGCAACGCCTATCACACTCGCGCAGTGGGCGAGGTTAGGGGTCAGAGAGACCTCGTAAAGCTCTTCAGAATACAAATCATCGACATGGCTTCCGATGGAGATATGGCTTGTAAATTCCATAATACCATCCCACTCATCGCTAATACCAAGTTCTTTTCCCGAGCAAAGCATACCCTCTGAGGCAACTCCTCTAAGCTCTGCCGGTTTGATTTTGAAGGTGTTCCCGGATTCGTCGGTAAGTGTCGCTCCGACCGGAGCAAATGCCGATTTAATCCCAACTCTGCAATTTGACACTCCGCACACCACTTGATACGTCTTTGTCCCGTCTGAGACTTTAGCAATTTTTAATTGATCGGCATTTGGGTGCGACTGAACGTCTTCGACATTAGCAACAACAACACCATGAAAGGAAGGCTGCACTGTCTCAATTGCATCAAGTTCAAGCCCGGACATCGTGAGCGCTTTTCCGATCTGTGTTGATGAATATTGCGATAAGTCAAGAAATTTTTTAAGCCAAGAGACAGGAATTTTCATAAAACTAAAACGTTACCATTCGTATTGTAATCCATTCAAGAACCTAATGTGAAGCCCAACAGATCGAATTTCAGCAAAACTGCCTGCGATTTAACAATCAGGCTTTTTCACAGGTTCCTTGTATTTCGCTTGGAAGAATAATCGATTTAGAAAAAAATGGCGAGGGGTTATTTAATCTTCATTCAATGGTTGAAACGACCCCCCTTCTTCGGGATAAAATTCATGGTAAATATTTTTTGAAAACCATAGAGTATCAAACGATCGAATACATATATTCGGGAGCTTTCCGCTTTAATACTACAGATGGAGGTCATTTACCGTGCAAATACAACCCAATACACCCTTTTTTCATGATGAGATCGCAACAAAAGAGAAAAAAGTCCAGGACCCAATCTCTATAAGACCATTCTCACCTTCTCTTGAAGAGAATGGAGACTTAAGATCAAAAAATATCACTCCAATTTTCACCTCATATTGGTGTGGAGGATATAGAGAGGAGGGAAAGCCGATTCACTTAAATCGCATTCCAAAATATATCGATGTGGTTCCTTTGGGATTTGCCGCTCTTAACAAAGACTCGACAATTACAACTGACGACTCTCTCTTAAAGAACCAAGGGAAACAAACGCTTAAGGAGTGGATTCAAGAGGTTAAAAGTAACGGCCAAAAGGTCTTAGTCTCAATTGGAGAATCAAACTCCACTTCTTGGGCAGATCCTGACCCTAAAATCCTTGCTCAAAATGCAAAAGAGCTGATGGAGGAGTGGGATCTTGACGGCTTTGACTTCCATGCGGAGGGAAGTGAGCTTAGCGCATTAAAAAACATCATTCCGGTTATGCGGCAAACGCTTGGAAAGGCTGCGATACTAACCTATACGTGTGATCAACGAACTCCTCAGGAAAAAGAGATTCTAAAGGCAACCCTTCCTCACATTAACTGGATCCAAACAATGACATATGAACTTGAGCTTGAAGAGATGATCTCCATGGCGACAGCGTATGCGCACATTGTCGGAAAAGAAAAAGTCGTGATCGGTGTAAAAGTTGGAATTCAAATCAGCTTTGACTCAACGCCGCTTGATGAGTGTCAAAAGCTTGCTGAATGGGTACGGGAAGAAGGGTTTAAAGGAATGATGCTCTACTCATGTGATGCCGACACAAGGTGCTATACAGGAAAGAAGGAGTGGAGTTGGGCACGCGCTGTCCATAAAGGACTTGGCTCTCCTGAAAGAGACAATCCACTGCCGATCTTGATCAAAGAAAACCCTTTTAATAGCGCTTCTCGCTTTTTAGACGAACCAAGGGTCGTAAAGAAAGAGCAGCTTGCCATGAATGAAACAGTCCCTTTAGAAGTGGACTCCAACACTTTGGAGCCGCAAAAAAAGAAAAAAGGGAAGCTAGCTTCACTTGCCTCACGCATTGGGCGTAGCTTTTCTAGGTGGTGTTGTTGTTGCAAATAGCTTGAATGGTGTGGTATTATTTCTCTTCCAAATTGGAGGAAAAATGACAACTGAACGTACACTATCGATTATTAAACCCGATGCAGTCGGTAAAAATCACATCGGAGAGATCATCGCACGATTTGAGAAAAATGGCCTCACAGTCGTTGCTGCAAAAATGATTCAGCTTTCTAAAGAAAAAGCGGGAGAATTTTACGCAATCCACAAAGAGCGTCCGTTCTTTAACGATCTTGTCTCTTTCATGATTTCAGGCCCTGTATTTGTAATGACTCTTGAAGGAGAAAATGCAGTCAAAATGAATCGAGAGATTATGGGAGCCACAAACCCAAAAGAAGCCGATGCCGGAACCATCCGTGCGGACTTTGCTGAGAGTATCGATGAAAATGCGGTCCACGGATCCGATTCATTGGAAAACGCAAAAAATGAAATCGATTTCTTCTTTACAGATAAGGAAATCCTCGTTCGAAAACGCTAAGACTCTTTATGTTTTCCCGAGCGTATGCTCGGGAAATTTACTTATAACGTAAATCCTTCCCCAAGATACGTACGTTTGGCAACGGGACTTGAAATCAGTTCATCGACACTGCCGGAAAGTAGCACTCTTCCTTCATTTACAATATAACTTCTTTCAACAATTGAAAAAATTTCGCGTGCATTATGATCCGTAATTAAAATACTGATTCCTTTGCTAGAGAGATGCCGAATAAGGCCTTTGACCTCTTCGATGGAGATGGGATCAATATTAGCAAAAGGTTCATCAAGTAATAAGAGGTTAGGTGTGGTAATAAGGGCTCTTGTAATTTCAAGCCTCCGCCTCTCTCCGCCGGATAATGCATACGCTTTTTTCTTTGCGAGCTTTTCTAAATGTAGCTCATGAAGCAGCTCCTCTAGTCTATGAAAGCGCTCTTTTTTCTTAAGAGGAAGCGTCTCAAGAATGCAAAGAAGATTTTCTTCCACAGTCAAATGACGAAAAACAGATGGCTCTTGAGCTAAATACCCCATGCCCATCTGTGCCCGAAGATGAATGGGGTGATGAGTCACATCTACACCATGAAAGAATACGGATCCACTGTCGGGTCGAATCAGTCCGGCTGTGAGATAGAATGCGGTTGTTTTTCCCGCGCCATTCGGCCCAAGAAGCCCGACAATCTCCCCAACACCGACCTCAAAAGAGAGTTCATTGACAATCGGTCGATGATTGTAGGTCTTTACTAAATCTTGTGTCTTGATGCAAATCTCTTTCATAGTCCGAAATTTTTCTTAAAATTATCCCACTCTGCCTCAATTAAGGTAAAGCGCGTCTTTCCTACTGTGCGGATTGATTCCTTTTTTGTGATTGGATCAAGCTCCATATGAATCTCACGTGTACTCATCTGCATATTATTTAACCTATCATAAAAGAGAACTTTACCTCCATTTTGGGCAAAAAACTTAAGCGTTTGATTTTTCGGGATAAACGTTCCGAAGTCAGCAATTACGTACTGGTATCCTGAATGCGCAGCTCCAATATG
>JBBDJA010000018.1:0-21114 GCA_040880105.1 Waddliaceae bacterium
GATCGAAATGGGGTAAGAACTCCTATGCAGTGGAACAACAACCGAAATGCAGGATTTTCCGCGACTAACCCTCAACAGCTTTACCTTCCCCTCATCATCGATCCTGAGTACCACCATTCATGGCTTAATGTTGAAAACCAAGAACGCAGTAAAAGCTCCTTTCTTTCCTGGATGAGAAAAAGTATCGCAGTGCGTCGACAAAATCCTGCGTTTGGAGTTGGGGGAATTAAGTTTTTGCAACCGGCAAACTCGAAGGTACTCGCTTTTGTACGTGAAACAAAGGAGGAGTCGATTCTAGTGCTCATCAATCTATCTAGGCATTGCCAGTATGTCGAGCTTGATCTGTCAGAATATGATGGATGCCACTTAAAAGATCTTTTCAGTCAAAACCCATTCGGCACTGTTCAGGCGCGATATAACAGCTTTTCTCTGACGGGTTATAGTTATTTATGGCTTAACCTAGAAAGAGAGGAGGCGGTTGTTCAATTGCAAAAGCAAGAGATTCCTTCACTGACTGTTTCTGGCAATAAATGGGACAGTGTATTGTTAGGAAAAGAGAAAAATCGCTTCTTAAATGACATCCTCCCCGTTTTTCTCAAAAAATCGAGATGGTTCCGTTCTAAAGCTGAGCAAATTAAAACAATCCAAATTCAAGATTTAATTCCTTTAAGCTCTTCATACCTAGTGATATTTGAAGTTATCTTCCTTAAAGAGAGTGTTGAATCCTACGTTCTACCTATATCCTTTGTTTCGATGGACGAGGCTTACGGACTTGCTGAAAAATTGCCTCAGTCTATTATTTGCAAGGTAATATTAGAAGAAAAGAAAGGCGTTTTGATCGATGCAATCTACGATGAAAATTTCAGGAAAACACTTGTCGACTATTTAATTAATCGAAAAAAGAGAAAAACAAAATTCGGTACATTATCAGCGACATCTACTTCCAAAATGATAAAAGTTTTTAAGGAAAAAGAGCCGATCTTATCAAAAGTTGTTGCTGTCGAGCAAACCAACAGCTCGATTATCTTTGATGACATTCTGTTTTTAAAACTTTTTAGAAAAATCGAGCCGGGTATCAGCCCCGATCAAGAATTGGTTCTCCATCTTTCAGAAAAAGGAAGATACCCGCATGTTCCTAACTATGCCGGCGGGCTGCAATGGGATACCAATAATAATGAGCAGTTTACGCTTGCTTTAATGCAAGAACATGTGAAAAACGAAGGTGAACTTTGGATTTACCTTATCGATTCTATCAAACGTTACTATGATGATATTTCATCTAAACTCAAAGAGCTACCGAAAAATCTCTTAGAAGCCCCCTCGCTTTTAGATTTTCAAGAGATTCCGGAAATATTTCAGGGTTTGATTGGATGGATGGTACTAGATAAGGTCACTTTATTGGGTCGACTAACAGCTGAAATGCATATAGGCCTTGCCAGTGGTAGCAAGGATTCGGCGATGAGCCCTGAAAATTTTACCATCTTCTATCAGAAGTCTCTTTACCAAGCGTTTAGAGGGCAAATTAAAAAGGGTTTCTCCCTTTTAAAATCGCATTCTCTCAAATTTTCCGACGAGGTCAAGGGACTTTCAGATGAAGTCCTAGAGCAAGAAAGTCTTCTTCTAAAGAATATAGCTCCTATCGCAGATCATAAAATTTCAAGTTTAAAGATCCGAATCCACGGAGATTTTCATTTAGGACAAGTTTTAGTGTCGGGAAATACTCTTACTATCATTGATTTTGAAGGAGAGCCTGCTATTCCTTTAACAGAAAGAAAACTAAAGCGATCTCCCATCCAAGACGTTGCGGGTATGATCCGTTCGTTTTACTACGTTTCATCTGTTGCCTTGGAGCAGTACCGACAGACTCATGTCGACCAAACAGGCGCACTCTCTACCGCTGCCAATTTGTGGTTCCGATATGTTGCTCAAGCCTATCTTAAATCTTATCTTGAGGTGATTGATCAGCAACCCATGAACCTCGTCCCAAAAGATAAAGTGAGTTTAAAGATATTACTCAATGCATGTTTGATAAACAAGGCTGTCTATGAAATGAATTATGAACTACAAAACCGGCCAGGTTGGATCAAAATTCCATTAAATGGTCTCTTAGATTTAGTAGGAGATCTTCATGAGCAATAAGGTAAAACCGGCAAGCTTGCTTACGGATGAAGATATCTATATTTTTAAGGAAGGCAGACACTTTCACTTATATGAAAAACTCGGCTCACATCCGATGAAACTTGAGAACGAAGAGGGAACGTTATTTGCAGTATGGGCGCCCAATGCGAGAGAAGTTTCAGTCATTGGCGACTTTAATGGATGGGATAGACATGCTCACATACTCAAGCCCAGATGGGATGAATCCGGTATTTGGGAGGGTTTTATTCCAAATGTCGGGAAAGGGGCCATCTACAAATATTTTATCCGTTCCAACCACAAAGATTTTGAAGGGGAAAAGGGTGACCCTTTCGGCCTTGTTTGGGAGATTCCGCCAAAAACCGCGTCGGTTGTTTGGGATACAACGTTTGACTGGAGTGATGAAAGCTGGATAAAAAAACGAGAAGCTATCAATCGGCTCGATCAACCCATCAACGTCTATGAGCTACACTTTGCTTCCTGGCGCCGGGTGCCCGAGGAAGGAAACCGCTCATTGACATATAGGGAGATGGCTAAGATTCTGCCGAATTACTTAATTGATCTTGGATTTACACACGTTCAATTCCTCCCTTTAATGGAACACCCGTTTCAAGGGTCGTGGGGGTATCAAAAAGTTGGGTATTTTGCCCCCAGTAGTCGCTACGGCACTCCACAAGACTTTATGTATTTAATTGATGAGCTCCACCGTAATGGGATCGGTGTCTTTCTTGACTGGGTCCCATCGCACTTCCCTTCAGATAGTCATGGGCTTGCCTATTTTGACGGAACGCATCTATATGAACATGAAGATAGAAAAAAAGGGTTTCACCCTGATTGGAAAAGCTACATTTTTAATTACGGGCGTCCCGAAGTTAGAGCTTTTTTAATTAGCAGCGCTATCTATTGGTTTGAAAAGTACCATATCGATGGTCTCCGCGTAGATGCTGTCGCTTCTATGCTCTATTTAGATTACTCCAGAAAAGAGGGTGAGTGGATTCCCAATCCATACGGGGGGAACGAAAATCTTGAGGCAATCGAATTCTTAAAGCAATTGAATGAGGCGGTCTATCACAGTTATCCGTATGTCCAAATGATTGCAGAAGAGTCGACAAGTTGGCCGATGGTCTCACGTCCGACATACTTGGGGGGGCTTGGTTTTGGAATGAAATGGAATATGGGGTGGATGCATGACACCCTTCAGTATTTTTCTGAAAATCCTGTGAACCGTAAATACCATCACAACGAACTTCTCTTTAGCTTAAACTATGCGTTTACTGAAAATTTTCTCCTCCCGTTCTCACATGATGAAGTGGTTCACGGCAAAGGATCATTAATCGGTAAGATGCCGGGTGACGATTGGCAAAAATTTGCCAACCTCCGCCTGCTATTCGGTTACATGTATGCGCATCCCGGGAAAAAACTCCTCTTTATGGGAAGCGAAATTGGCGGATGGTCAGAGTGGAATCACGACACAAGCTTAGAGTGGGATTTGCTTGAACATGCTCCGCATCAAGGGATTTTTCAATGGATTAAAGACCTCAATACAATCTACCGTAAAGAACCCTCGCTGTATGCGCTTGATTTTGTTCCGGAAGGATTTGAGTGGGTTGATCTTTACAACTGGGAAGAGAGTATTATTTCTTTTTTAAGAAAGAGTCCGGATACAAAAGATCAGCTGCTGATTATTTGTAATTTCACACCTGTTCCAAGAGAAAATTATAAAATCGGAGTGGATCAAAAAGGCCAGTGGCAAGAAATTCTCAACAGCGACTCGAAATATTATGGTGGGTCAAACATGGGGAATGTGGGAAGAGTGCACACAAGGCCGCTCCCCTGCTATGGACGGGACCATACTTTGAAGTTGACACTGCCCCCTTTATCCATACTCATTTTAAAGCCGGTCACTTAGGTCTGATTAACTCCGGTTTTTAAATTTCACGCCTTTTTCCTGGAACTCAAAAAAGGCGATAAAATTTAGCAACCTGAGTTTTTCTTCAGTCTAGTTCTCATTTCTACTGACTTCTTTGCATAATATTTACAATACATCCTTATAATTGATTTTTATAAAATATAAAAAGGAGATTTTAACATGTCGTTAGTTAGTGGATTTTTTACTTTACCGTTTCAACACGCAAAAGCCGCTTATGACGCTGCAACCTTCAATTTTTCCTTAACCTTCAATGGACAACCAGTTCATAAAAATGACAACAGGTACGACACAGTTTTAAAACAATTGCCGGGCTCTCATATCAAGGAAGAGATGCAACCTTTTCTTGAAAAAGTTGGGCTTCGAAAAGACCCGATATTCTATGAAACCCCAAATCCTGGAATTTTTTCTACAGTAGGAGCAGATATATTCAAAAATAGTGACACTACTGTACTGATAACACCAGGCATTTATGAAGCTGATAAACATGCATGTACTTGGAGTATAAAACATGAAATTATGCATATTAAAAGCAATGACCATTTAACAATCCCTTGTGTTTCAGGAGTTTGTCAACTTGCAGCTGCAGTTTTCGGAATGTGCTCATTTTCCTTTCTCCCAGCTGTTGCGACAGCTACTTTGGTCGGATTGATTTCACAATCTCTATTTTCTAAATGGCAAGAGGCAAAAGCCGATGACTTTGCAATTAAGAATAGTTCTGATGAAGAGTTGAAAGGTGGACGTCGGTTCCTGATGACGGTGCAAGAGTTGGCTTTAGAGAATCGGAATACATTCTGGAGTCGAATTTGTATTTCTTCAAATGGTGATACTCCGCTAGATATTATGCATCCTTCAACCTCAAGTCGTGTTAAAAAAATTGAAATGGCTTTGCGTAAAAGAGGTGTCGAATTAAATAAAGATGTAGAAATGCAAAAAATAAAAGACTTAAAAAGCTTTATGAAAATTAAGAAGCAAGAGTTTATTACCGCTCTCCAACAAGGGAAAATCTGAACAACTTAATTAAGAGGTTCCTTTAGAGATTAAAAGGACGGCGGAGTTTGACTGAAGCGTTAGGGACATACCTTCAAGTGCCGGGGCATTTTCTTCATTAAAAAAGTCTTCCGGGGGCGCATTTGCTGTATTAACAACAAAATGCCAGCCCTGATTATCCGGAGCAGGAGGCAGCTCCAAAGTAACCTCATTCATGTGTGTATTAAAGGCGATATAAAAGAGGTAATCCTCTTCTTTCATTGTTACAGCGATCACCTTTGTGTCCCCGTCCCAATCGGGTTCAAAAGGTTTTTTACTATGCCATATCACATCTTCTGTTGAATAAAAATCTGAAGAGTTAAAAACGGGATGCCGCCTGCGAAAGTAGATCATCTCTTTATAAAATCGAAAGAAATCTGCGTTTTTTTCTATCTCATCCCACAGAAACCAGTTCAATTCATTATCTTGGCACCATGCATTATTATTTCCACCGCGCGTATGGCCGTACTCATTTCCCATCGTCAACATCGGAACGCCAAGAGAGATCATGAGCGCTAGATGAAAATTCCGCATCTGCTTTTGTCTTAAAATAAGAACATCCGCATTGTCTGTTTCTCCCTCAAAGCCGCAGTTCCAGCTGCAGGTATTGGAATTGCCGTCTCGATTGTCCTCGCTGTTTCCTGTGTTGTGCTTATCATTATAAGAAACAAGATCTCGCAAAGTAAATCCATCATGCGCTGTAATAAAATTGACACTTGATGTGGGTGATCTATCCCCAAAGAGATCATTAGAGCCACATATCCGAATGGCAAACTCCCTTTTGACCCCCATATCTCCTTTTATAAATCCCCTGATAGCTCCGCGGTACTTATCGTTCCATTCAGACCATCTATCCTCTTCTGAATGAAACCCACCTAAAATGTACACTCCCCCGCTGTCCCAAGGTTCGGCAAAGAGTTTTGTTTTAGAGAGGATCGGATCATGGGAAATTTGTTCGATTAAAGGAGGGTTGGACATTGGCTCTCCATGTATCCCTCGACACATAATCGCTGCCAAATCAAAACGAAAGCCGTCCACATGCATCTCGACAACCCAATACCGTAAACATGTCAGAATAAATTCTCGTACGACAGGGTGATTACAATTAAAGGTATTGCCACACCCGGAAAAGTTTTGCATCTGATGTTTTTTATCGAGAATATAGTAGACAGGACAGTCAATTCCCTTGAATGAAATCACAGGACCTACCTCATTCCCCTCGGCCGTATGGTTAAAAACAACATCAAGAATCACCTCAATTCCCGCCTTATGAAACGCTTTAACCATCGACTTAAACTCCAAAATAGAGGCGCCGAAATCTTCACTCACGCAGTAGCGGTTCATCGGAGAGAAAAAATTCACAGTTGAATAGCCCCAAAAGTTCACGAGTCGCTCCCCTGTTAGAGGATTATATCGATCAAACTCCATTTCATTAAACTCATGGATCGGCATTAATTTTACAGCGTTGATTCCGAGATCCTTAAGATAAGGGATCTTTTCGACAAGCCCAAGATATTTCCCCTTATTTTGAACCCCGCTTGAGTTATGCTGCGTAAATGCACGTACATGCATCTCATTAATCACAAGCTCATTTAAGGGCATCTCAAGCGGCCTGTCATCTTCCCAATCAAATTCATCTTTGGGAATAACAAGACCCAGTGGATTATAAATTCCGTCCTTTCCCCATTGATTTGAGGTGTTCACAGCTTTTGCATACGGGTCAAGCACGATTTTTTCGGGTTTGTAGAACTTCTTAATTGGGCGTCCATGTTCTTTTGAAATGCGGTACCCATATACCAGCCGCTCCGGTAATTCCTTAATGCAAATATGCCAGGAGTCCCCTGTTCGATTGACATTCGGGTCGAGCGGGATTTCGGCAAACGGTTCACCGGTATCAAAATAAAAAAGACATAGTCTTACATTTTCAGCGTGCTTAGAATGAAGGGCAAAATTAATTCCCTCCTCTACTTGGGAAACTCCAAAAGGTGAGGGAGCCCCTTGACTAACCCTTTCGTTCAAAAATGTAGTATCCAAAATTTTAATCCATCATAATCATTAACGTCTTACTCTATTGTTTATCAAGGCACAAGAGAAAACACAAGATGAAAAAATATTTTTTTAATCGATACTTTAAGTTAAGTAACTGATGTACTATCAATAATAAAAAAGGCAAACGCATGAGACACCCGGCCGCTACATACCGCATCCAGGCAAATTTTGCATGTCCCTTAAAAGAGATTCATACCTCCATTGATTACTTCCACACCCTTGGCATCTCTCATCTCTACTTATCTCCCCTTTTGGCAGCGACTCCAAAAAGCACTCACGGCTACGATACTGTCGATTTTTCCCGTATCAACCCGGAGATCGGCACTGAACAAGAACTGAGAAGCCTCTCTAACGATCTAAGCAAAATAGGGATGGGAATCCTTCTTGATTTTGTCCCCAATCATATGTGTGTCTCATCCAGCCTGAATAAATGGTGGTGGAACGTTTTAAAAGAGGGTAAATCGTCACAATTTACCAAGTTTTTTGATATCGAGTGGCATCCTCCCGAGCCGGATTTAGACGGAAAAATTTTACTCCCCTTTTTAGGGGAAAATATTGAGGAAGCTAAAAAAAAAATTAAAGTTGTAGATGAGAATGGGGAAAAAGTCCTTGCCTATGGCCAGATGCGCTTCCCCTACCATTCAGACAGAGCGCCCTACCAACTAGATTTCTGGAAGAGAGGAAACTTTGATCTCAACTACCGGCGCTTCTTCAACATTAGTAATTTAGCAAGCATTCGTGTTGAAGATAGCCAAGTCTTTACCGCCGCACATACAAAAGTATTTAAGTGGATTAAACAGGGAACTTTAGACGGCCTGCGCTTAGATCATATCGATGGTTTATATGACCCAAGTGAGTATTTATCCCGCCTGCGTAAAAAGTGGCCGGAGCTATTTCTTCTGGTTGAAAAAATTTTGATGGATGATGAAGAGATCCCAGTGAGTTGGGGTGTGCAAGGATCGACCGGCTATGATTACCTCAACCTTCTGAACGGTCTTTTTGTCTGTACCGACCATCAATCACAATTCAGCTCTCTATATCATGAATTTACAGAAGAATCCGAAAGTTTTGATATGATTGTCAAAAGCAGTAAACTCCATATTTTAACACAAGACATGCGCACTGAAAAAAAGAGAATCGTTCGCGCCTTTACAGACTTTTTTTCTTCTTATTCGAAATCAGATGTAGAAGAGGCAGTGATTGCTTTGCTTCTTCACTTCCCTGTCTACAGAACCTACCTTCCCGAATCGGGACATCGTCTCTTAAAGCAGGCAATACAAACGGCAAAAGCAGACGCTTGCCGAGTGAACCCAAGACTCTGGGATGATTTGGAGACTCTATTTTTAAAGTCCGATTCAAAAGAGGCGCGTGATCTTGTTAAAAAGTTTCAGCAAACCTCAGGCCCTATTATGGCAAAGGGAATGGAAGATACCGCTTTTTATCGCTATTTTCCACTAGCTTCTTTAAATGAAGTGGGAGGTGAGCCCGATCGATTTGGAATCCCGCGTCACATTTTTTATCAAGAAAACATCAAAAGGCAAAAAAAGACCCCCTTTTCACTCTCTGCCACAACAACCCACGACACCAAAAGAAGTGAGGATGTGCGCGCGCGCTTAAATGTTCTATCGGAGATCCCTCAAGAATGGAAAATGAAAATCAACCAATGGGGCGAATGGAATACTCAATATAAAACAGGCCACTTTCCGGATAAAAGTGACGAATATCTACTGTATCAAACCATCGTCGGGACGTTTCCGGTCACTGCGATATCAAAAGAGTCAAACGCAAAATACATCACGCGCATCCAAAGGTACATATTAAAAGCGGTCAAAGAAGCAAAACAAAAGACAAGCTGGATTGAGCCGAATACTGCTTATGAAGATGCAATCAAGCAGTTTACAGAAGCCATCCTTCAACCCACTTCATCTTTCTACAAAGATTTAGAGCCGTTTGTCAAAAGAATCGCTCCATTTGGGTTTTGTAACTCTCTTGCGCAGACACTGATTAAGATTACAACTCCCGGAATTCCCGATTTTTATCAAGGAACCGAAACCTGGGCATTCACGTTGGTCGATCCTGACAATCGGGAACGTGTGGATTTTACCCATTTATCCAAACTGTCACGTCAACTTGAAAACTATCAAACCCTTTCTCAAAATGTCACGGATGAGAGACTTAAACTCTATGTGACAAAAAAGGCGCTTGAATGCAGACAAAGATGCAAGCAGCTCTTTCAAGAAGGCGATTTCATCCCTTTGACTGCGATTGGAAAATACGAAAATCATCTCATCGCCTATGCGCGCTCAGATCAAAAGCAAAGCTTAATTACCCTTTGCGGACGATTTTTGGCAGCGCATGCACTTAAAATGAACTGGAAGGAGACGGCCGTTAAACTCCCCGGGAAACGCTACAAAGATCACATTACAGGTAAAACCCTTTATTTAGAGAATCATATGCTCAAGTTAAATGACATTTTCGATCCGCTCCCCATCGCTCTTTTGGAGGAAATATGAAAAAATGGAGACGCTCAAGCGGAGCTTCTATCAGTAAAGGAAAAGGTACCTTCTTTTCGGTCTGGGCCCCTTATGCAAAAAATGTTGATCTTAAAATATTAACCCCAAAGGAAAAATACATTCCCATGCATCCGCAAGCAGACGGCTACTACACTCTCTCCCTTCCTGAGATTGAAGAGGAGTTGGATTACTTCTTCGTTATCAACGGCGATGAGCTTGCCGATCCCGCCTCGAACTGGCAACCGAACGGTGTTAAAGGACCCTCTAGACCCTTAGATCACTCTAAATTTCAATGGAGTGATGAAAACTGGAAGGGAATTCCTTTGCAAGATCATATCATCTATGAACTTCATGTCGGAACATTTACGGAGAAGGGTACCTTTGAGGCAATCATCGAAAAGCTTCCCCATTTACAGAAACTTGGAATCACAGCCATTGAATTAATGCCAATATCCTCTTTTCCGGGTGATCGCAACTGGGGCTACGACGGCGTGTTCCCCTTTGCTCCCCAAGAGAGCTATGGGGGGCCTTCGGGACTCAAGTCGCTTGTCAATAGTTGTCATGAAATGGGCATTGCAGTTCTTCTCGATGTTGTCTACAACCATTTTGGACCGGAAGGAAGCGTGTTTCACAGCTTTGGGCCCTATATGACAGACAAATACCACACCCCTTGGGGAAAAGCTTTAAACTTCGATGGCAAAGACTCAGCTCCAGTCAGACAATATATCATCGACAACGCCCTTTACTTTCTCTCAGATTACCACATCGACGGCTTAAGGTTAGACGCCATTGATGGCATTTTCGATACAAGTCCCAAGCATATTTTACAAGAGCTACAAGAAGAGTTTCACTTGCAAGCCAGTCGAATAGGGAAAGAGGCGTGGATCACGGCCGAAAGCGATCTAAATGAGGCTAAACTGATCGAACCGGTCTCTCAAAATGGGTATGGCATTGACGCAGTATGGGGTGATGAATATCACCACGCCCTAAGAACTCTTTTGATAGCCGATCACAGCGCATACTTTGTCGATTTCGGGAAGATGAGTGACTTAAAAAAAGCCATTGTTGAGGGCTTTGTTTACGATGGAAGGTGGTCAACGTACCGTGAAAAAGAATTTGGAACATCGTCAAAACATCTGCCTGGAGATAAATTTGTCATTTTCTCGCAAAATCACGACCAAATTGCAAACGCCTCTAAGGGTAAAACATTTGTAGACCTTATCTCAAAAGATCAACTAAAAGTTGCAGCCTGTATCCTTTTGTTTTCACCAAGCATTCCCCTCTTATTTATGGGGCAGGAGTGGGGATCTAAAGCCCCTTTTGACTTCTTTACCAGTTTTGAGAGCAAATCGCTTGCCGAAGCAGTCAAGGAAGGAAGAAAAAAAGAGTATGAAGCCCACTATATTGCCGAGATGTTTAAAGACCCGCAGGACCCACAAACTTTTTTTGACTCCAAGTTGCAATGGGAGCAGAGAGATAATGAAATTCTTACCCTCTACGAAAAGTTGATTGCTATGCGAAAATCTCACCCGGCCATGCAAAATTTTGATAGGCAATCAGTCAGAGTCATAATCGATGAAAGCAAGCGGTTCATTTCAATCACAAGGCAGAGCGCAGATTGCGCAGAAATGATCAAACTCGTTGCCAATATGGGTAACAAAGAGCTAAAGCTAAAGGAAGAACAAATGCAGATTCGATTGGACACGCGTGACAAAGGCGCCCCTCCAAATGCGCTTCCACCTTGGAGCGCATACATAGCAAGCAGCTAAAGGAAAAATGGAACTTCATAAGACAAACGCCTACTCGCACTGGAAAAAAATCGGTATCAAGCCGCATCATGGCGTTTGCATCCCGCTTTTCTCGCTCCACAGCCAAGAGAGTTGCGGAATTGGAGAATTTCCCGATCTACTTCCGATTATCGACTGGTTAAAAACAGTTTCTATGGACATCATTCAGCTTCTTCCCATTAACGATACAGGAGATCAAATCAGCCCATACTCTCCAATATCCGCGACGGCACTAAACCCGCTGTATCTCGGCATCTCAAGGCTGCCTTCTGTGAAAGAGAGTCCCCTTATTCGCAGTTTAAAAAAACTGACTGGCGCCCCCTTTATCGATTATGAAAAAGTGAGGGAAGGAAAAGAGAAATTCCTGCGGCACTATTTTCATGAAATGTTTCCTACACTAGAGAAGAGCAAGCCATATAAAGAGTTTGTCCAAAACCACCCCTGGCTAAAAGATTATGCCGACTTTATGCGCATAAAAAAACCTCAAGATAATCGAGACTTTTATTATTTTGTGCAATTTCTTTGCTATCGCCAACTTAAAGAAGTGAAAAAAAGAGCTGACAGAAAGGGCGTCATGCTGAAAGGAGACATCCCGATTTTAATTTCAACAGACAGCTCTGATGTCGCTCTCCATCCCGAGCTTTTTGATACCCGCTTATCTTTTGGAGCGCCCCCCGATCAGTATGCAACAAACGGACAAAACTGGGGATTCCCCCTTTACCGCTGGGAAGATGAAAAAGAGAAAATCCTTAAATGGTGGAAAGACCGCTTGCAATATCAGGAAAGTTTTTTTCACATGTATCGAATCGACCATGTTGTCGGACTTTTCCGTGCATGGGCGATTCCAAAAGGAAATCTGGCTACCGAGGGTGAATATATTCCAAAAGATAGAAGGAAATGGATCCCCCAAGGAAGATCCATTTTACAGTCCTTTCTCGATTACACTTCAATGTTTCCGATCGCAGAAGATCTCGGAACGGTTCCGGACTCCGTCAGAAAGTGTCTACATGAAATGGGAATCCCCGGAACAAAAGTGATGCGTTGGGAAAAAAGAGGGACAAATTCGTATATCCTCCCTAAAAATTACCCAAGAGACAGCATGACATGCCTCTCCACCCATGATACCGAGACACTGCAGCAGTGGTGGAATCACACTCCATCAGATGCAAAAAATCTTGCGAAATCATTCGGTCTGACATACCAAAAAAGACTCTCAATGCACTTGAGAGAAGAGATTTTAAAGCTCTCCCATCAATCTTCAAGTTACTTCCACATCAACCTTTTGCAAGAGTATTTTCCGCTTGTCCCTGGAATGAGCTGGGATAAACCAGATAGTGAGAGAATTAACCGCCCGGACTTAAACAGTAAAAAGAACTGGCGCTGCCGCTACAGACCAAGTGTCGATGAAATTACATCTAATTCAGAACTGAAAAAGAAAATCAGGGAAATTATTGATTAATGGGTAGTTCTTCATTGCTGTAGAGGATCGGAAATTTTTTCCATATCTCATCAAAATCGCTTCTTTTTGTGCCGCACTGCACCCGCTCAATCCTCCCGCAGAGGTTTTTGAAGTAAGTGACATGAGGTGGCAAATCGCTAAAAAAATCCTTTATTTTTTCCGGGATCACAACTGTTTCAAGATTTGGAGAGGAGTCAACAATTGATTTCACCTCCGCATCCCTAAAAGAAAACTCCCCTTTCACCGGAATAAAATGAAGTAACTTTAAAGAAGGTAGGAAGCGATTTTTTACTAAGCCCGCAAACGTAGAGAGAAGGTCGACTCTCAAGCTGAGACCGAGCAGAAGACCTCTCTTTTTCAAAAGCAACGAGACGATCTCTTCCAACCTGTTTTTAACCTCATCGGAAACCAATTCCTTCGGATCTATTTCCTCAGAATCCAGAAAAACTCCCGTCCCATTGCACTCGAGCGGAGCCGGCTTAAAAACTTGATTGATCTTGAATGCTGTTTTCATATTGATCAAAAGCTCATTGCCCACAGATTCTCTTACACATACACTTGGATTTTCATATTGTAAGCATGCACGCATTATAGAATGCGATTGAAAGTTTTTTGCAATTGTAAAAATCTGCTTGATATTTTCATCATTGATAAAAGAAGAATTGACCGTGAATACCACCCGGGGCGCATAGATCGGGTCCACCGTTACAAGAAAATCTAGATTAAGAAGTGTGAGATCAAGTCTCTTTATCCTCGCGATTTCAAAGTCTATCCATCGACGCGCATTTTCAATTATTTCTCCGCAGCTTTCTTTAGGGTCAATTCTAAGTGCCCCATATAAAAAAACCCATGCGTTTAATAGAGGAAAGGATAAAAGATTGAGCTTCGATAGAGAGCTTAACTCTTCCTCGGTAAGAACCACCTTAGATGCCAATAGCCAATCACACCTACTCACTAAATCCGGAATCTGCCAGAGATCAGCTTCAAAAATGACGCTCTTCGCCTCTTCTAATGAAACAGCTTCAAGCCATTTCTTTCGATCCACATCAGAAGACAGTAAATAGGAGAGAATACGTTTTTGATCTGCGCGTCTATTTGACTGCATTTCGCTTTGAAACATCGGCCAAAAGATGCGATCAGATGGGTCTCGCTCTTCTTTACTACTGCCGAATACTCCAGAATTTTGGATTTCACAAAAGAGCCCGTGCACTTTATCGATTGTGTCTATCTCGCTGTGAAAAAGAGAGACACTTTTGCTATCTTCATTCCAAAAATCTATTGCAGATGCTTTGGCAAATCCGGGCAACGGATCACTCATAGAAATTCACCTTAAAGCTATTAATACAACAATTGCGCCGGTTTTACAACTGATCCAACAAGCACGTTAGTCGCGACACGGGCGACACGTTTCACTGCGGTTCCGGGGTATTGCATATACCAAGACAGGTTGGCAAGCAGGGATGGAATCCAAGCACTTTCATTGTCATTCCAAAGGTAATTTCCTGCAAGTACGCCCTCCATTTCATCTACATTATCATGATCGCTACTAAAATTTGCTTTAATTGACCAATTGATGTCCTTTGATAATGCAGTATTAAACGCTTTAAATCCATGGCGCAAACGAAGACCATTCGTATATCCGTCATTATTTTCAATTCGAATATCAAGCAGTTGCCGGCGGAAAAATGGACGCGCATTTTTAAAAATACTTTCATTCCCATCTTGATCGGCGCCAACTAAAACCTCTCCCAAAGTAGAGACGACATCCTCATAACTTTGATCAAAATATCGAATGTGAGTCAGATCGACTTGAACCTTGAAATTCTCTTTATTATCAAAAATTCTCTTCACAGCCCTTTTTAACCTTTGATTGACAGATGGCTCAGGTCTTGGAGAGTTATGGGTTTTAACGACTACCTGACTAATTTTTCGAAGCGGACTATTCTTATCTGACTCAGCAATCTTCTCCATTATCGAAGCCAGCGCCCTTTGCGTGTCGCACCCACCCAAGCTATGTCCGGAGATATGCAAAACCACGTTTTCGCTACTTGTGTTCGATAGGTAATCAGCTACCATTTTGATCACTTTTTCTTCCTGTTCAGCAAATGCTTGACTACCCACTCCTCTATAGTCGGTATTGCGATGCCACTGAACAAGAGAAGAAGTTCCTCTAAATACAAGATGAATATCATGAGATTCCTGCTTTAGCTCTTCTTCATCACTGTTTTCCAATATGGGCACAGCTAAACTTGGCATCACTCCGTTAAGCTGAAAGCATGAATGAACGCGGTAAAATGTTGCGTAATTTTTTCTGTCCGGAAGAGCAAAGACCATTCCCTCTTCCAAATTTCTATAACAGAGATTTTTTCCCACATGCTCAGATACAGCAAGTCGATGTAACTCTTGTTGCTCGCCTATACGTGCATCCTCTAAAAGCAGTGTGTCCCACTGCTCGATTTTAACAAGCAATTCATGATCGTGCTTAAAGATAATATCATTGAAAGCATCTTCCACAAATGGAGTCTCACTCATTCTTCCGATCTCTTTTTCATCTCCGGTCGGCACTGTTCTAAAGGCTGAAAGAAGATAACCGATCTGATCAGAGGTGAGAGATTGAAAGGAATCGACCCTCTTTAACTCTTCATATGCTTCCGGATTATTTTCTTTTAAAAATTCTTTGCACTCAAACTCCTCAGACTGATTATTTTTTATTTCATTAAAAAGATTCCTTAAGTCGTCGACCCGAACGTTGGCCGCGATACCAATAAGCGCTTTCTTAAGATCTCCAAGAGTAAGCGTCTCTTTTTGCATTAAATCATAACGGGCAATCACGCTAGTGCCGAGGAAAGAGCCATACGTTGCATTCAAAAGAGTAGCAAACACCTCTTTTGTGATTTCTCTCTCTCCGCTTACTTCTTCGATCTTACCCTCGTTAAAACTAATTGCGGAGCAATCATCTATAGCTTTTCCTGCTGTTCTTAAGTGAAAAAGATACGCGATCAGATTTTTTTTATCGCCTATGATTGTTTGTAATTGTTGAAGGTTATCTTCCGCGAGACCTGTATCAGCCTCGTTTAGCACCTGTTTTGCTGTAAGACCACGTCTTCCAATGACATAATTGGTAAGAATTAATCCATACTTGCTTTTCCATTCATTGAAGCATCTATTCTTAGCGTCATCATCTTTGCATTCACAACCTTCCGAGAAAACGACTTCCCAACCCTGAGCCAATTCTTTCTCCTCTTCAATTGCCTTCCTCTCTCGATCTGCAGCCTCTAGAAAGAGTCTATCCAATTCAGAGATCGCTTCTTCTTGACCTTCCTCTACCCTTCTTAGGGGCTCCGGAAAAGCTGCAGATCCCTCAAAAAACTGTCGATTGGTCAGCCTATTGATTGCCGATTCACTCCCAAAATAAGGTTCTATGACGTTGTTGACTCGGCTCGCATGTACCTGTATGGGATCAGCAGAGAGTTCTTCCTTTTGTTCATCAAGTGAATCTTGAATTAAAGGTTCGATGACATCGTTGACTCGGCTCGCATGTACCTGTATGGGATTAGTAGAGAGTTCTTCCTTTTGTTCATCAAGTGAATCTTGAATTAAAAGCTGGGGTGCTCCCCTCATTTGAATAGCAAGAGGTAGATCGCTTTGTTCACTCATTATACGCCAATGGGAAAGCTCAGGTGCAGACCAGATCGCACGACATAGCGGCTCAGGCAGTTGATTAATGATTTCTGAATCAAGTATGAGTTCTAAAAATGTCCCATCGATATGACCCTGGAAACCAAAACATGGAATATTTCTCCTGGTATTCTGATCAAAAAAAACTCTTGGTAAAATCTCTCCATTTAGGTCTACAACTACCCTTTCTCCTCTACACCGATAGGCAAGAATTTGATTAATCCTGAAGGATGAACCTGGATTTTGAGGCATATGAGAATCAACAGGTATGACTGAACCGTCTCTTGGAACCTCTTTGAATTCTTCTTCAAAGTCAGATTGGACTGGGTTATTCTCTGGATTTAAGCGCTCTGGACCAGAAATAACTAACGCATGCACATTTCTTTCACCTAATGATGAGGGCTCTCTTACTCCATACCCAAAAAGGCTTTTAATAAATCTAAAGATTCTTGAAACCAGTTCGGCAACTTTTGAAACCAGTTCGGCAACTTTTGAGAATAAACTCGGCTTTGAAGATGGGCTTACGCTGATTGAACTACCGCGAAGCCTCCCCTGAGCAGGTTCTTCCGGTGACAGGGGGTGGGCAGCGCCCTTGACTTCTTCTATTGAAAAATGCATAAAACAGACAATTAAAAATAATTATATATTATAATTATAAACATTCAGTATTAAGATTGTATTAACCAAGGCATTTACCCATCTTTTTCAGAACATATTTTGAGATTGAAAAATAAAATCTACAAAGCTAATTTGTGACAAAGGAGTAACAAATGATACCTAATGGTGAATATAAAGATTCGTACGGTGCAGAAATGTACATCTACAATACCCCTAGACAATGGAGCGATATAGAAGCTCAAGTGCCGATATCTGCTCAAGTCGACCAGGTTGCCCAAGCCAACCTCACCCCCATGGAGGAAGATAATAACAGCGGCTGTTTTGACAATCTTTACACAGAAAATGGTGGGGTTAGGAAATTAAGATTCTCGGCATATTTTATATGTAGGACCGCTCTATGCTGGCTGCCAGGTGCCATTCTTTGGGGGGTCGGGAGTTCATTCGGAAGCCACTGGGCGGAATCTAGCGGTCAAGGGTTAACAGCGGCCGGGTTATTTTACTGTGCTTACGGACATTGTGGAATTTTATTAACAGACCTGTGCCTTAAGAATCGAGCTTAGGTTTTGAAGAAAACAAACTTTATCTCCAAAAAGGAAATATTTGATTGATCATCCGAATAAATGCATTATCTTCCACTTTTGGTGATGCCGGATTTCGTCTTATATTATCCCACTTTTCTCTGATTTGATTCAGCTGTCCTTGAAGCCTTTCTGTCTCTTTTTCAAGATCAACAATCCTTTGCTTTCTTTGATCATTAACATCCTCTTCGTCAGCTAAATCTTGATTGGCTTGAGCAAGATGCGTTTCTGTCTGTTCAATTTTTTTAGACTGATTTTGAATTGCATCTGTAATTCTATCTAATTTTTCTTCTAATTGGACAACCCTCTTTGATAGATCCCTATTTTTCACTTCTAGCTCATCTTCGTTATTTAAAGTATCTGTCAAGATAGAATGAAGCTCCTCTCTTGAAACCTCTAACTTTTCAAGCTCTTTTTTTAAAACGCCAATCCTTTGCTGATCCTCTACACTGATATCTTCATGAGCCTCTTGTTCCACCTCTTTCCATTCTTCTTCACTTAAGGCATCTACTTCAAACTCAATATTGAATTTCTCATCCTCGCTCTCAATCTCTTCTTGTCTACCCCCTCCTTGCACTACAAGTGCAATATCCTCCTCTTCTAAAGAGAGATCCTGTGGAACTAAGCTTGCCCCTGAACCTTTTTTAATGGGTTGATAGTCTGGATGTTTAAATGCATCAAGAAATGCTTTGCGCGTAAACTGAGCCGCTCTATTTATTTTTTTGTCTGTATCTTCCGGATACAAACTGTATTTGCGCTCAGTAGTTGAAAAACGCATGGTCTTTCCTGACAATCTTTCCATTGCATTTGAGCTGTCTTCAAATGTTTTTCTTGCAATTTTATCTATGACTTTTTGAAGCGCTTCCAGCCCACCAGGATCCTTTAGGGCGTTAAACTTGTCTTTATGAATGTTTATTTCAATTTGATAGCTCTTGCCGTTTACTGTCCATTCACCTTGCAGTATTTTCCTCTCACCGTCATTTGCCTTAGAAACTTCCCTCAACTTAGGAATCGAATTTTCGGATGGATTGACAGAGCTCATCGCATACCTTTCATTAAAACTTACACTTATAATTATACAAATAAAAACTATTTTAACAATATTATATAATTATATTTACGTGAACTTAACAAAACAAATAAACAACCTGTTATTGTGAATTGGAAATCTCAGAGGGCGCAATTCTTTTCGAACGGGAAAAATTAGCACTGATCGTCTTCTATCAAGATGGTTGATCTTCGCCACACCTTTATCTTAAGATATCAAATGGGTACTTTGATACTGATTGAAATTCATCGTCTGATAAATGCTTTCATTATCTCGGCTCAAACTACAAATAATAGATCATACTCCCTTCAATACCCAAATAAGGCTGCCGATCTATTTTATGACTTCACCATCCCTTACCCTTGATTTAATCGAAAGACAAGTTATATTGGTCTGATAATTTATAGAAATAGACATTTCCACCTCTATGCGCCTAAATTCTTATTACAACCAAAATTAATGTAATTAAAAACATTAAGTATTATAATACAATTAACAGATACTTATAAAATTTTAATATGAACATAAATAATATTCCTCCTTACAACCCTCAAAATGAGAACGACAACGAAAGGGATTCGAAGCGAATCTATTACGGCGGTAGAGAATTTAAAGAAATGAGTGTCGCTTATATCACTTTCAACAAAAACCAATCTGTATTCAGTAACTTTTTTAAAAAAATTAAATTAAAAAGATATGTAAAACTAGAAAACAACACTTTTGTTAATATAAACAGCTTGTCTAAAAGATTGAACATATCAAAAAAAGCAATTATCCACGCCAAAAAGCGGGGTGGAATACAACAACTCATTGAAAAAGTCGACACAGAAGAAATAAAAAAAGTTATCTACATAAAGAGAGAGTTCGAAATCCAAACCGGGATTACATTTAAATTCAAAAACAGCGAGATCATCGATATATTTCAAAAGGTAATAGAATCAAAAGTTGGGCATCGGCTCCGTTTAGAAGATAATGCAAGATTTTACATTTCCCAAAAAAATGGCGAAATTTCCATTCACAATATTTCAAAAATCAAAGATGAAGACCTTAGAACGATCAATAAATTGGGACGCGGTTCATTCGGAACTGCCTACAAGGTCAAAAATATTGTAACCGGGGCTTTTGAGGCATACAAACTTGCTTTTGATGACTCTAAAGCCGAAAATGAGATTGAAGTTGAAAGGAAGAATCTGATGCGTCTGCATGACGCACTCGGAGAACAGATCATCGGTCTACAAGACAAACCAAGCGTGATACTTGAGTATGGCTATATTGGAAAACTCTACGATGGAGACCTATCGGACTGCCTGCGTGAAAAAAACAAGACTTTTTCAAGCGGCTCTGACCTTTTGAATGTCTCTCAGCAACTTTTGTCGGGCCTCTCTTCGATGCACTCTATGAATTTAGTTCATGGGGATATCAAAACCTCAAACGTCTTAGTCGACAAGGCTGCCAAAACTGTTCACATTGCAGATTTAGGAGGTGCGCGATTTACCGATGAGTTAAGTTTCGGCAATTTTACCCATACACCAACTATTACCTCAATCAAAGATCAATTATATTTTGAGGAGCTAATTGACCAGATAAAAGCCGAAGGAACGGGCAAGGATGAGTATGTAAAATTAAGAAAAGCCCATGATGTTTTTTCGATGGGCTGCGTATTATATAAAGTCTTCACAGGTAGTCCTTTACCCTACGCAAAACGCAAACATCAAATGTACAACAAGCCTCATGATTTTATAGACGTCGAGAAAAGTTTTTTTAAAGGGGCTCTTCAAGATAAACTGAAAAGTCTGGCTGAAAGTGACGATTCATTCACAGTTGAAAAGCAAAATCAAATTACAGATCTCATCGAGTCAATGTTAGACCCAGATTGGGACAGAAGACCATCTGCTGAAGAGGCAAATTTAGCCATACAACATCTACTAGAAAGTGAAATCAAATCCGCTGACAGTGAGATAGACAATAGTCTTGGAAGTGAAATTAAATCCGCTGACAGTGAGATAGATAATAGTCTCGTAAGTGAAATTAAATCCGTCGATCACGAGGCGGACCTAGAGTAAAATTCAAATTATTCCACCTTAAAATACCTAAAGGAACCTCTGATTAACACATCTTATTAAATTTTGTGCCTTTTCCAAGGAAATTCAAAAAAACCGCTCTCAATTAACTATCAATTAGTTAAGTTCGATTGTTTTTTAGAAATTTAGAAAAAATTCATGCAAAATTTAATTAGATGCGTTAATCAGTGGGTTAATAGCGGCTTGCGCCTATAGACACCAGAAAATAACA
>JBBDJA010000019.1:0-20562 GCA_040880105.1 Waddliaceae bacterium
GAAAAAGGCACTAAATTTAATAATCTGAATTAATCAGAGGTTCCTTTAAGTAGATCCTGCATGTTTTTCAAAAACGACGCCATAGAATCCATCTGTTCCGCCAGGTGTAGGCATAGTGATGAACTCCTCCCCGACCTGTTTGATCGGATAGGTAGCCAAAAAGTGCTCTTTTTGACTTTGGTTCTCTTCTTTAAGAAGACTGCAAGTCCCGTAAACAATTTGAGAGCCGGGTTTTACAAAGCTCAATGCCTTTTCGAAAATGACCCGCTGCAGGCTGATGAGCTGTTCTAACATTGCAATACTGAATCTCCATTTCATATCGGGATTTCGACGCAGTGTACCGGTGCCTGAGCATGGAGCATCGACTAAAACAATGTCGCACTTAGATTTCAGCTTTTTCTGTTTATTATCATCCGGAAGAAGAATTTGCGCGTTTTGTACGCCTGCTCGCTTCATCCGCTTCTTGGCCTCTTCCAGTGCCCAAGGTCGAATGTCATGAAGCCAGAGTTGACCTTTTTGCTTCATTTTCGGTGCAATGGCAAGGGTTTTCCCCCCCGATCCTGCGCAATAGTCTAATATATGATCACCCGGCTTTGCTTGAACGAGGTCAGCGAGAAGTTGACTTCCTTCATCTTGAACCTCAAAAAGCCCTTGTTTAAATTCCGGAAGTTGAAAAAAGTTCATTTTTTCATGAATATAAATTCCAAGAGGGGACTGCAAGGAAGGGGAGAGATTGTACTTTTCTTTCCAAAGCGCAAGGAGTGCATCTCGGGATGTTTTTAAGGAATTGACCCTAATGCAAGTGGGCGCCTTTTCGTTACTGTCTAAACATAGTTGATGGCCAATTTCTGGATGTGAGTCTACGATCCTCTCATACAACTCTTTAGGAAAACTTGCGCGGATATGCATTGGAATTGCGCTATTCTCCAAAGACTGCTTTAAGTCAAATGACTCAACAAAAGCCAGTCTGGATTCCCAGTCGGACTGTTGGCTGCAATAGTCCAAAAGGCTTTTCCATCGCATCATGAAATAAGCAGTTTCCGCAATATATGCGCGATCTTTTGAACCAAGCGCTTTATGAGCGCGAAAGTAGAGATGGACAGTCCGATCAAGTGGAAGATTTTGACTCTCATACTCTTCTAAAACTTTTAGAAGATGAAATTTTTGAAAAGGTAGTTTACTCATTCTGAGTAGTATACACGAATCCCAGATTGAAATAAATAATGACTTTAAGTATATGTAATTTAAATTTTTAAATTGTTACCAAGGGGATTTTCAATGGTTATTACAAGCAAGTCAGTTTCATGGCTTTTGTTGGTTGGAAGAATTTTGATTTCGCTCATCTTTTTGATGGCTGGACTCAATAAGTTTATGAACTATGATGCAACAGCGCAAATGATCTCTTCGAAAGGGATCGAACCAAACGCGTTATTGGTGTATGGAGCTGGGCTTATTGAGGTTATCGGCGCCCTTTCTCTTATTTTTGGTTTTAAAACCAGATGGGGAGCACTCTTACTATTTTTGTTCTTAATCCCAAGCACATTTATAATGCACGATTTTTGGAATTTTAGCGGCATGGAAATGCAGAATCAAATGATTCACTTCTTATCAAATCTTGCGATTTTAGGCGGACTGCTCCATGTCATTGCAACGGGTCCCGGTTGCTGTAGCTGTGATCTAAGACATACTTGTGATGTGCATGATCTACATGACAAAAATCAGGTTTAATCTTTTTTAGAATAGCCCCGGGAATTCTTCCCGGGTCTTCTTATGGACCCTTATAAAAAGTCTGATCTGTTCAAATTTAGCCCCTATTGACTCAAATTCGATAAAATCGCACTCGCGTAACTATCAATGATTTTTCAAAAATTCAATTGAGTCAGAGTTTCTTAAGAGGCTCCCTTGTAAGTACGACTCCTATTTTCTAAGGTTTCCTTATTCTTCGTTTTTTTATATAATTACAGCATGAAAATTGTATGCATTGTCATTTCGTTTCTTCTTGTTGCATTCGGCGGGCCTGTGTGGGTTCCGTCGCTTAGCCTCTTGGCCGCTTGCGTTGGTTACGCTCTTTTTTGGTATACACTTTTGGATTTTGAATCAAAGTCCACGCGGTTTTGGATGGGTCTCTCTTGGTTTGCCTCGGTCCAACTCGTCCAGCTTTCTTGGTTTATTTCTCATCCGTTTTTATACATTGTAATCCTATGGATTGTGTTGAGTTTAGCGGTTGGGGCACAATTTGGGTTGCTATCGATTTTGATTACAAAAGAGCGCATGCAATCGATTCGTGGCCCCTTTTTGATCGCCTCTATTTGGGTCTTAATGGAGTGGTCTCGGCTTTTTCTCCTTTCCGGTTATAGTTGGAATCCCGTGGGACTTGCACTTGCCGGATCCACTTACTCTTTGCAAGCAGGCTCGCTTGGGGGCGTTTTCGGACTCTCCTTTTTAGTTATCGTTACAAATGGCCTAGGGTTAAGAGCGTGGCTTTATCGCAGAGAATCCTCTATTGCTCTATTTGCTCTCTTTGCAGTTTTTCCGTACCTATATGGGGTCGGCCAACTGAAGGCGTATGGAGGTGAAAAAGAGAATCAAGAGAGTTTGCGAACAGTTCTTGTGCAAACGGCATTTCCTGTTGAGGAGGCGATGCACTTTAGCTCAACCCGCTCGTTTTTGGACTATGTTAAAGATGAATGGAGACAAATATTAAATATCACAAAACAACACGTCGGTAAGCCGGTTGATCTTGTGGTTTTTCCGGAGCTTGTCATCCCATGCGGAACTTACACATATATCTACACGCATCAAGAGGCGGAAAAGCTGTTTTTGGATCTTTATGGAGAGGGGTCGCTTCAAAAGCTCCCGCCATTAATACCCCCATTTGCCTATCAAGTTCCAAAAGATGGCAGGCTCGTCTGGATGGTGAATAACCTCTATTTTGCGCAAGGGGTTGCTAACTGTTTTAATGCCGCTGTTGCGATCGGACTTGAAGATGTCGAGGATATTGAGGGGAGTCGTGAGCACTATAGCGCAGCTCTTTACATTAAACCCCAAGATAAAGTGCTCCCGACCTATCGCCCGATGCGATACGAAAAACGCGTCCTTGTTCCAATGGGAGAGTATATCCCTTTCTCCTTTTGCAAAACGCTTGCAGCAAAATATGGTGTGACCGGTTCATTCACTCCCGGAGAGGAAGCTAAGGTATTTGACTGTTCCGGCATTCCCATCGCCCTTTCGATTTGTTATGAAGAGACATTTGGCGAGATGATGCGGCAAAATAAGCAGAAGGGAGCAAATCTTCTTGTCAACCTGACAAGCGACGCTTGGTACCCCCATTCAAGACTTCCAAAACAGCACTTGGAACACTCAAGACTGCGCACGGTCGAAAACGGATTTCCCCTGATACGCTCGTGCAACACTGGAGTGACAATTGCAATTGATAGTTTTGGTCGCGAGATTATGTCACTTGGGGATGGTCAGCCCGATTTTGAGGATATCTCCGACTCTATTTACATTACTGTTCCAATACGCAACTACCCAACCCTCTACGCCTCATTTGGCGATGGACCGATCATCATTGTTTCCCTCATCTTTACTCTTCTTTTCCTTCGTCGTCACCCTCGGTTTTAGGGCGGATAATTCCATAGTCCATAAGGATGGCAAATCCAATCTCTCTTGAAAGTGTATAGTGATTGTCGTCATCTTCTTCCAGAAAGTCACTGAATTCTTTCTCAGGAAAATATTTTTCAATGAGTTTGTCTAATTGGGTTTTTAGGGCATCATAATTTTCAATTCTTTCGTTGAGGACAACTTCCATTTGTTTCATGATCAAATCGACTAGGACCGACATTGTCTCTTCACTAGTAATAATAAAATCAAAATGGTCTAAAATTTCGTCATAGAAAATTTTAATAAAATCTCCGTATTGAACTTGAGCATTGTAGTCTTGCTCTTCATTTGATTGAAAAAACCCAAGAGTCCCACCGAACTGTAAAGCAATCGCGGGCTGGAAATGAACAGACTGTTGCTTAAGAGAGTCGATCATAAATTCCAATGGTCGATTATCGTCATAACTTTCTAACAATTCATCCAACTTAACGATATGTATTTCTGGGTGTCGGAGAATTTCGTCCAGTACCTGTAGTAAAATATTGGATTTTAACTCAGAAAGTGCATTTCCAATGATAGAAAGTGGACCGCAATAGAGAGTTTCGGAAAGAATTTGGCTTAAGCGATTATATGTGCCATCATAACATGAAGACTCAATCACTTGATGAAAAGTAAAAATAGCCTCGTTTACTCTCTCGTTGGTTCCGTTTGTTAAAGTGTTTGTCACTTGCTTAAGGTAAGTGTTGAGTAGAGGTTTGAGTGGGATTAGGTTGTGTGTATTTTTTTCTGATAAATAGGTCAGATTGTTGAGTAGTGTATTTAAAGGGTTTTTATCTTTAATACCCGATAACAAATGAGAGAGTTGCTTTTCGGGCAGCTTTAAAACCTGTGATTCAAACCTTTTGATTGTCACTGAAATATCAGACTCTATCTCTTCTTGTTGAGGCGTATGGGGGGGATGAGAGAGAAGGGAGGCCCATCCGGTCATCTCAAATAACTGTTCATTCCATTTTCTCTCACCTAATGTTTCAAGGTACTTCACAGGGTCACCTCTACCGGTTTCCAGAAGAAATAGAAACTCGCAATCATCCGAATCATAGTCGTTTTCACCGATATCGATAAACAAGAGAATGTCTGCTGGCAGTATATGAATATTGTCTTTTGCAGATAGGCCGACTTTTTCTATACCGAGAGATAAAGAGAAGGGAAGATCATCAGGGTAAGGAGCATTGAGACGTACGGCTGCTGCCGCTTTATCTAAGATGTTTTCTAAAGTTTTAAAAAATTGGATAGGATCCTCTCCTTTTTCATCTATTAGCTTGGCTGTTAGCTGCGGGCATAATCTTGATAAAGAAGAGAGCTTTTCGACTTCTTTTTCAGGGAAGTTTAAAATCTCCTTAAGGGAAAAATTTTTGATATTAAATTTTTTGTTGAATAGTTCAATGCGGTTCATCGCCGTGTCGAAGTCATCAAGATTAAGCAGGTATAGATCTGTCACATTTAGAGTCATGCCGGACTCTCTAACGGTATTCAGTAAATTGAAACGATCTAAGATCCTATTAAATATTACCGGATGATGCTCAAAGCCCTCCATCACTTCTTTCCAGTCAACGAAGAGGTGAGTCACTTTTATGAGATCGCAATCTGTAATTTGTAAGGGAATGTGATCGGTCATGAAATCAAATTGCAGTTTTTCCAAAGAAAAATAGATGGCGGATTTGTGAGCTTTTAAAAACTGCTTTAATAATTTTCGATGTTCCGGATTGTGTTCGACTTTTAAATGCAAGTTGGACTCTGCTTTCTCCTCGACATCTTTTAGCTCCATTTCCTCAATACTAGAGATGATCTCATCTTGAAGTTGTTCCCACCTTGCAAAAAGTTGTTCCTCTAACCCAAATATTTGATTTTGTCCGAACATACCACCTCTCATAATTTTTTTTTGACAATGCTGTATTCCATAAATTAAATCAAAAGATGAATAGGTAAACTAACAATAAACAGATTGATTTTAAAAGCAGTTGTATTTAACCTTCATACCTTCATGTTTTTCATTTTTTAGGGTTATGCGAAAGAGGAAACAGCGCACGTTAAAAAAAGCGGTCGAATACTCAGGAATTGGCGTTCATACCGGACGGGGAGTCACTGTGCGCTTTTGTCCTAAAGAGTCAGGGGGTATTGTCTTTCAACGTACCGATTTACCCGGGAAGCCTGAAATCTCTGCCCGACTTGAAAATGTCTGCGACACTAACCGAAGCACAACTCTTGGAAAAGGTGAGATCCGCATACATACAGTCGAACACCTTCTGGCTGCCTTGCGAGGATTTCGAATTGATCATCTTCTGATTGAAATTACAAGTATCGAGCCACCGATTGGCGATGGAAGCGCGGGGCCATTTGTGAAAATGATCGAAGAGGCAGGCGTTCAAGAGCTAGCATCAACATGCCCCGTATTTACACTCGATGAACCGGTTTATTGGTCGGAAGATGAGTGTCATATCGTTGCACTTCCATCTGATTTTCACAAAATCAGCTATACATTAAGCTATCCCGATTCAGGACCGTTAGAGGCGCAATTTTCTTCACTTGAAATCACTGAAGATAGCTTCAAAAATGAACTTGCCAATGCACGTACGTTTTCACGGTATGAAGAGGTATCGGCGTTAATTGACCGAGGGTTAATTAAAGGCGGCAGCTTGGAGAATTCTATCGTTGTAAAAGATGGAGTTGTCTTAAGTCAAGGAGGCCTTCGCTATTCAAATGAGATGGCTCGTCATAAAGCGCTTGATTTGATTGGAGATGTCTCTCTTGTCGGTGTGGATTTTACTGCCCATATCATTGCCATTCGTTCAGGACATAAGGCTAATGTGGCCTTTGCAAATGTACTTTCTCAAAAATTGTATCAGGAGATTCTTTCATGAGTAAAGAAGCTTATAATATTAAAGAGATTATGGAGATCCTTCCCCATCGATACCCTTTCTTGCTTGTTGATCGCATCGTTGAGGTCAATCTTGAAGAGGGATATGTTGTAGGACAAAAAAATGTCACAATGAACGAGCATTTTTTTCAAGGCCATTTTCCAGGAGCCCCCATTATGCCGGGCGTTTTGATTTTGGAAGCGCTTGCACAAGCGGGTGGAGTACTTGTATATCTAAAAGGGGATTCTAAGGAGAAGATCGCTGTTCTTTTAAATATTCGAGAAGTGAAATTCAGAAAATCAGTCCACCCCGGTGATGTGCTCATGCTAAGAGCCGAAGAGAGACTTGTCACAAGCAAAGGTGGAAGAATCCAAGCAACAGCCACTGTCGATGGAAACATCGTGGCTCAAGCAGATGTAGGATTTGCTCTTGTGAACAAATCGCAAATTTAGGAATCTCAAAGGAACTTCCTGTTAAGATAAGAACCGTCAGAATAAAGATTTAGGAGAGAAATGACAGACTGCAATATTCACCCAACGGCAATAATTGATAAAGGAGCTCAGATTGGCAAGGGTGTAACCGTTGAACCATACGCTGTGATCGGAGAGCACGTGATTCTTAAAGACGGGGTCACAGTGCGTGCACACGCCTATCTTGACGGCCACTTGACAGTCGGTGAAAATACTGTCATTTATCCTTCTGCTGTGATCGGCACGAAAGCTCAGCACCTGCGCTTTAATGGTGAGAAAACGACAATCGAAATTGGAAAAAACTGTGAAATTCGCGAATTTGTCACAATCAATTCCTCTGTAGGAGATAACGGGTATGTAAAGATCGGCGACAACTGCTTTATTATGGCGTATTGCCACATCGCACACAATTGCGTGCTCGGCAACAATGTTATTATGAGCAACAATTCACAAATCGCCGGCCATGTTGTAATCGGAAACAATGTCGTGATGGGGGGATTTGTTGCCATTCATCAGTTTGTTCGAGTTGGCGACTACTCAATGATTGGAGGCGTTAGCGCGCTTGGTCATGACATGCCTCCCTATACGCTCGGCGGTGGGATTCCATTTAAAATCGGTGGACTTAATATTGTCGGCCTTAAACGCAACCAATTCTCCCTACATGCGCGTCAAAACCTCTCTCGGGCCTTTCGTCTCTTATATAGATCCAAGCTTCATCCGAAGGTCGCAATTGAGCGCATTGAGAATGAGCTTGATCAAACGCCTGAGATTCTTGCACTCGTTCAGTTTTTCCGCAGCAGCAAGAGAGGTCTTTACGGACTGCATGGGGTTACAAGAGATGAAGATGTCGAATTTGCCCTTGAGGAAGAACTTGCCACATGCGAGTAGTTTTCTTCGGAACTCCACCCTTTGCAGCGCAAACACTTAAGTATTTGATGGAAAATGGCGTCGACGTTTGCGCCATTGTTTCACGGCCCGACCGCCCGAAAGGACGCAAGCAAAAGATGATGCCAACGGCGGTTAAGGAAGTTGCAGCCGAGTATCCAAAAATTCCCCTTTATCAACCGGAAAAGGTCTCTACAGACGCATTTAAAGAACTTTTGCAGGAACATCAAGCCGATCTTTTCGTTGTTGTTGCTTTTGGTGAGATTTTAAAGCAGTCCATTTTAGATATCCCCAGACTTGCCTGTATCAATGTCCACGCAAGCCTTCTTCCTAAGTATCGAGGAGCCGCTCCCATTCAAACAGCGATCATCCAAGGCGAAAAGGAGACAGGTATTACCATTATGCATATGGTAAAAAAAATGGATGCCGGAAATATGATTGCAGTGAAAAAGACGATGATTGGCCCAGATGAGACTTTCGGAGAGGTTCAAGTTCGATTATGTACAATCGGATGTGAACAACTTATCCAAGTGATTCGGCAATTTGCAGATGAGGGAAAAATCATTGGCACGCCACAGGATCATGAAGCTGCGACATTTGCCCCTAAAATTGAATCTAAAGACTGCAAGATTGATTGGAGTTTGCCGGCCTTGCAGATCCATAACCTTGTCCGCGGGGTGAATCCATATCCGGGAGCCTATACCGACGTGAATGTTAAAGGTGAGCCTCAGCGCATCAAGATTTTTCGTACTCGGATAGTGCCGGAAGAGACGCAAGAGCCTCTTGTAATTTCTTGTGGCGAAGGATTTATTCAAATTCTTGAATTGCAGCCTCCAGGAAAAAAAGTTATGAAAGCTGAAGATTTTCTGCGAGGAACTCCTCAAGATCAGCTTGAGTTTCTTCAGTAGATCTGTTATCAGAGTACGTTTGCTAAGGAATTTATGAGCGTCCAATCAAGTTGTTTCATTCACACATCACCAATACTCTCTCAGGGACCAAAGTACTTACCATTAATCCGAGGTACATGGTGTTTAGGGTGGGGAATTCGTGAGTTTGTTGTATCTGGCCGTCACCTAAATTCTTACGCGAGCAGTGTATCAGAGCGTGTGCACGCTCTTTTTTCTCACCATCTGACGCAAGGTGCCTGGTTCTTTCTTACGGGTAGTTGCAATGTTTTAACATCGCTTCATGACTTTAAAGTGATAAATGTGGGAGTAGCCTTTACCCCTTTGCTCTATATCGGAGGGTTTAGTTTTATTATGGCTCAAATCCAAAATTTTGATCAAAGCTATCAGAGGTATCAAACTGCCCATCAGCTGGGAGATTCTACAGCGATGAAGTTTGCAGTTTTGGGGATGCTTAGCGCAACTAGCTATCTTTTTATGGCCCTTATTGCAGCTTTTAGCACTTCTTTTGCCATCACCTTTCTCTTAGGAATCTTCGCCTTTAATACGGGTATGCTTGAGATTTATATAGGTTGGTATCAGAGCTTAAGAGGGGTTTAAAGGATCAGAAAAACTCATGTTGTCAAATTTAGCGTCTTTTTCGAGGTAACTCGATAAAAATGCATTCGATTAACTATCAAAGCGTAAACTCGATTATTTTTTCTGATTTTAACAAAAATTCATGCAAAATTTAATAGAACCGGGGTAATTCAGGGGCCCTTTTTTAAGGACTTAACGATTAAGGCATTGCAGAATGGATGAAGCGGTAATGATTTGTTGTGTCGGTAGCGGTTCTTTTAACACCTCGACTAGGTAGGGAATTGACCTCTTATCGGCAACTCTGCCGAGTCCTTCAATAATTTGTAGTTTTAAGTCACGCTTGGCTGTCGGAAGGTGGGTATGTAGAAGCGAGATCGCCTCTTCGTCTTTCAGCCATGTTCCGATCAGAAGCGCCGCTTGCAGTCTAACTTCGAGTTTCTCATGATTCAGGTACTCCTGGATGGAGTCTATTGAAAGTTCCTCTCCTTCACTCAACAGCGTAGTGAGAGTGAGACTTGTGACAGCGTTTGACCGCTGCTGAAGAAATTCCCTTAATGCAAGATCCCCGCCTTCGCTGTCGACAGCTGTTAGGAGGTTGATGAGCTTAAGACGTGTCATTTGATTTGCAACTTCCGGCATATTTAAGTCGGCCGGGTCGTTGCTAAACTCACATGGGATAATTGCCTCGCCAACTTCATACCCGCGCGTTGTCAGACGGCCTTTGACTTGTAAAAGCCCATTTTGAATTGCCAAAGATGCAGAGAAAAGATCTTCTCTTTCCCCGATCAACCCTTTGGCAAGTGTCATTTTCACAAAAGGATCATCAGACTTATGCATGAGACTACTCATAATCGCTGCGCCTCTAGGGCCCGATTGACTCAAAACAGCGGCAGCTTCGATGCGAATCTCCGGATCATTATGATCAATCCATTTGGAAAATAATTTCTCACCCTGGGAAGCGTCGTGGAGTGTAGTTGCCCATGCGGCCATGATCGCAACGCTTGGAACACGATCATTGAGCTTCTCAATTGACTGCGGACTTAAAAGCCCGACTGCATGAATTGCCGATGCGCGAACACTTGGATGATAGTCGTGAATCAGCGGAGTGATAAAAGGTAAACTCTCTCTACGCTCGAAATGGCGAGCGAGTTGACAGCTAAGGGCTCTTAGTCCGGCGCGATCGCTCTTAGAAAGCATTTTAATTTGATTGTCATTGATTGTGTCAGTCAGCATGATCGCAGCTTCAATGTGTAGAGAGAGCTCTTCGGGGGTCGACTGATCTTTAGCGATTTGGTTGAGAAGATAGGGGAGAAGCGCATCATACTTTGCTTTTGCCAGTCCTTTGATAAGCGCGCCTTTGACTTCGGGATTTGTCTCCTTTTGGACAAGTGTGTACATCTGCTCATGAATCGTATGGTCGGGGAGAAATCCGCAGAGGGTAGCTGCCACTTTCCGAATAAGGGCGTTTCTATCTTCGAGTCTTTCTCGAATCAAAAGAACGCCCTGACTGTCTTGTGAAAGAACTGAGGCAATGGAGGCGTATAGCCGAACAAGAGGAGAGGGGGAATTGTTCCCTTTGCGAATGACCGACCATGCAATGTCTTCAATGATTTCAGGGTCATTTTTAAATTCCGGAAAACGCATGCCGTATTGGGTAAATACTTTTAACGCCTCCTTGACTTGAAGGTCTCTGGAGAGAGAGTTGAGGTAGACTCTCCAGTTTTGATGCGAAGAGTCGTCTTCAGAAAGCATTTGAAAAGCAAGGCGGCTTGCGTATTTTGTGTCTCCAAGCTGCAGATGTTTATAGACGCGTTCGCAAGGATCGCTAAAACAAAGGCAGGGGATTAACCACAGGAGCAGCTGTTTTCTGAACATTTAATTAGATTTGAAATTTGTTTAAAGGATTCATGTTTAGAGTCTTTGATCAATTCAAATAAGACAGTTTCGACGCTGCTTACACGTATTCCAAGGTCGCGCATTTCAGCGATAGCAGTTGAGTAATCAAAGATCGATCGAGAAGAGATTGCGTCATTCAAGACAACCGGATTCATTCCGGCTTCCAAAAGATCTTTAGCTGTCTGCAACACACACACATGCGCTTCAATGCCGACAATGATCCAATTCGGGAGGTTTAGAACCTCTTGAATCGCATCGTTGCCCATGCAAGAGAAGGTCGTTTTAGCAAGCGGGGGAGTGTTTAGTGCAGCAGAAATTGCGGGAATCGTCTTTCCAAGCCCTTCAGGATACTGTTCAGTTGCAACAATTGGCATTTGTAAAATTCTAGCGCCATTGATGAGTTTTAGTGCATTTAACGCCGTGTCACATGAACGTTCCACTTTCGACATGACTTTCTCTTGCATGTCGATCACTAAAATTCCGGTAGTCTCTTTATCCAATTTTACCAAGTGAATGTCCTCCTATTAAGTGAAAGTGCAGGTGAAAAATTGACTGTCCGGCGGACGGCCCCACGTTTGTGATCAATCGGTAGCCGCTTTCTATCTTAAACTCTTTAGCAAGTTTTTGAGCGACTGCGACGACTTCACCGATGATAGAGAGTTCCTCTTCCGGTACAGACTGCAAATCTTTGAACTCTTTTTTTGGAATGATAAGGATATGGACGGGCGCTTCGGGGTATTTATCTTTAATTGCAAGAATGTTGTCGTTTTCAAATACCTGATCGCAAGGAACTTCTCCATCAATCATTTGCTTAAATAGCGTCTTCATTCGATCTCCTCGTTCACATCTTTAAGGATTTGCTCTAATGCATGGATTGCATCTTGTTTTGTTTCCCAAACAGAGATGAATCTGCCCTTGTGACAAAAAATTGCTCCGGGTATACCGGTTGCTTTTTGCAACTCTTCGCCCAAAAGCCCGGCCCACTGTTTAGGAAGAGGCACTCTGACACTCATTTTGTCAGATGCGTTGGGAGGCACACCTCTTAATACCCAGTGCTCCTCTGACGGCATAATAATAAACTCTGCCGGATGGCTCTCACCGCCGAGTTGAAAAAACAGATCCACCCACGGCACTTTTTTCTTAAAGATTAAGACGCGTGCATTTGACTCCATCGCCTCTTCCACTACATGACGGCAAGATTGAATATAGTGAAAACGCTTAAGTACGCGCTCCATGTGCTGCTTTGCAAGCGCGACGGCTTCAAAAAATGCTTGGTTCATGGTTGCTTCATCTACATCGTAGGGGACGGGAACCAGATTTGCAATAATGTGGGAGTAGGTACAGAGTCCAGGGATTTGGGGATCTTTTCCGTTGTCGTGCGCATCGACCCCTTTGATTAAACTATTGTTGAGATGGTGATACTCTTCATTTAAGAGAAGGCCCTTTTCTTTAAGGTAAAGTAAGATCATTCCGGCTGAACTTAGATCACCGTTATAATCTGCTTGATGATGGTCGAACCGCAAGTGTTCCGGATCGTAAATCCCACCCACATCACAGACAATCTCACAATTTTTAAGCAGATCCGGATCTCTTGTTCGATGGATTTTGCTTTTTTCAATTAGACCATAGCGAAGTAGAAGAGCGCACGCTGTCACTTCGTCGGCGTGAAATCCGCTATCGTGGGTTCCGAAACTTTTGGGCTCAATTTCAATCATAAACTTTGGATTATGGCATAGCTTGAGTTAAAGAGAAAGTCGACAATTCGAATTTTCTTTCTCTTGGGGTTTCTCAGAAGGTGTCGAAGAAAAGCAAAAATGTTAATATAGTTAGCGATGACCTTTGATGTTGAACAGCTAAAAAAATATCCGACTCAGCCGGGCGTGTACTTGATGAAAGACAAAAGAGGAGAAATTCTCTATGTCGGCAAGGCAAAGAACCTGCGCCTGCGCATTCGCCAGTATTTTTCCAAAGGCGGCGACGGGCGCGCTATGATCCCTTTTTTGATTTCGCAAATTGACACGATCGAAACAATGGTCGTTCTATCGGAAAAGGAATCTCTCCTACTTGAAAACAACTTAATTAAACAACACAAGCCAAAGTATAATGCCCAATTTAAAGATGATAAAAGCTATATCGCCCTTAAGGTAACCAAACATCAATGGCCAAGGGTTGATGTCGTGCGTTATCGAGGAAAGCCAAAAGCCGATGGACAGTATTTTGGTCCCTACAGTCATGCAGGGTCCGCAAGAGCAACGCTTGATCTGTTACATCGTTTATACCCTTTAAGACAGTGTTCTGATCAGGAATTTAAAAGACGAACAAGACCGTGCATTCTCTATGATATAAAGCAGTGCATTGCCCCTTGCGTTGGCAAATGCACAAAAGAGGAGTACAAAGAGTATGTCACTCGGACCGTAAGGTTTTTACAAGGACAGGACACTGAAGTTGTCAAAATGCTTAATGAAGAGATGCATCGTTATTCCGATGCGCTTGAATTTGAAAAGGCCGGCGCGATCTTAGAAACCATTAAACGCATCGAGCGCTCAATTGAGGGGCAGTATGTGGATAAACCCCTTGGATTTGAAGGGGATGTGCTTGGGATTTACCGCAAAGGCGATGAGCTTGTGATTAGTCAGTTGTTTTTTCGTCATGGGCGCCTGACAGGATCGCACCACTTTAATTTGTCAAAGATCGTGGGAGAAGATGAGGATTTAATCCGCACCTTCCTTCTGCAACACTACGAAGAGAAAGAGAAAAAGCCAAAAGAAATTTTGATCCCCATTGATATATCGGGAGAAGAGAGTCTGGAAGAGATTTTGAGCATACGAATAAAAACTGCCTATCGAGGGGAAAAGAAAGTGCTGCTCAAAATGGCGTTTGCTAATGCCGAGGCGACATTCAATAAAGAAAAGGATGAAAAAGTCATACGAGAACGCACCCTTATTGAGATGCAAGAGCGTCTGCACTTGACTTGTCTGCCGGAGAATATCGAGTGTTTTGATAATTCAAACCTCTCAGGTTCTGAGCCGGTCTCTGTAATGGTGGCCTATTCACATGGTGAAAAGGATAAAAGTCGTTACAGAAAGTATAAGATCAAAGCGGCAAAGGCAAGCGATGATTATGGGGCCATGTATGAGGTGCTCATTCGTCGGTATGCGCGCGCCAAAGAAGAGGGAACATTACCGGATTTGATTGTACTCGATGGAGGCAAGGGACATCTGAATGTGGCTCTGCGTGTAATGCGGGAATTGAATATCATTACTGTGAATTGCATTTCGATTGCAAAAGAGAAGGGGCGTCACGATAAAGGAGTGACCCTTGAACAAATCTTTTTGCCAAATGGAAAAGACCCCGTGCATTTAAGGCGCAACTCCTCGGTTCTCTTTTTTTTACAACAAGTACGCGATGAGGCGCATCGTTTTGCCATTACGTTCCAGAAAAAGCGTCGCTCGAAAGTACTTGTAAAATCTGAGCTCACACAAATTTCCGGGATAGGTCCTGTTAAGCAAAAAAATCTTCTTCGTCATCTCGGCTCTCTAAAA
Organism: Waddliaceae bacterium; assembly: GCA_040880105.1. Lineage (GTDB taxonomy): Bacteria > Chlamydiota > Chlamydiia > Chlamydiales > SLOH01 > SLOH01. Next base: position 14,796 of record JBBDJA010000019.1, read on the forward strand.
AAAATACAAGAAGCGTCACAAGACGATCTTAAAGCCGTACCTGGAATCTCCTCTTCCGATGCAGAAAAAATTTTAAAACACTTTTCAAAGAAACAGTGAAGGAACCTTTAAAAAATGAGAGACTCCGTTAAAAATTCCTAGAATATCAGATAAAATTCTAAAAGAGACTCAATCTTAACTATTTAATAGTTAATTGAGTGCGTCTGTATCGAATAGCCTCGAAAAAGGCGCTAAGTTTAACAATATGGGCTTTTCTACAGCCCCTAAGGGTCGCTTTAAGGAAAAAATTACCTGATCATATGCATTTTTAAAAATTCCTCTCTTGAAAGGAATCTTTCAGTCATGTAGAATCTTTTCACATGTCTTGGGGTATTAGCTCAGTTGGTTAGAGCGCCACGTTGACATCGTGGAGGTCAGCTGTTCGAGTCAGCTATATCCCATTTTTTGCCTATGGACTTAAACGCACGGCGCACAGCCGCTCATTTTCTAGCTTACTCACTGAGTCAACTTTTTCCCGAAACAAAAGTTCTGGACTCAGGCGTCAATCACCTCGGATTTTTTTGCACATTTTCTTGTAAAGGAGGAGTTGAAGAGATTCACTTTCCTGTCATCGAAGAAAAAATGTATGAACCAAAAGAGATTCGCCAATTTGAAATGGTGTACAATAACTGTTTGGATTTCTTGCGAGATCAAGGAGAGAAATTCCTCATTTCGCGCATTCCGCACACACAGACGGTAACTCTTGTTCAAATCCATCACTTTTTTGATCTTTCAGAAGGAGAGTTGCTTGAGGAGATGCCGGCATTTTCCCTTCAGAGATTAGAGAAAACAGATGACCAAGTCTATACAATCTCGGGCTTTGCCGCAACAAGTAAGCATGAGCTAAAACAATTTTTAAAGCTTTGGCGGAAGTGGAAAAAAAACGATCCGATTCAAATGATGAGTCAGCTTGAGCTTATGAAATTTGATGGAGTGCGGCAGATATCGTATCCGAAAGGGGAGCTTTTAAAATCGTTACTTATCTCTCTTTGGGAGAAAAAGACCCAGGTAGAAAAAAATCATGTGATGGGAGACGGTGTACCAGACGGTACAGATTTTGGGTTTTGGCGTGAAGAAAGGGGAGATAGGTGGCATGAAGAGATCGGTTTTCTTAATCCACCATACCAAACAAGAGACTCAATAATTCTACAATCATCTGCTGAATCGGTGATTTCTTTCTTGCAATTGATTAATGAAATGTATAATATATTTAACTGCGAGCTCTCTTATTATTTGGTATCTAAACGGTCCAAGAAAAAGATTGCTCTAGATAAATGGAATCAAAAGCTGGTTCCCGGAGCAAAGATCTTAGGCTGTGTGACAGATTCATTGGGAAGGGAATGGTCCCTATCTGCAATAGAAGCCGAAGAGAGCAATCGAGTCCGATGCTCTCTATTTGTTTGCTTGGAACGTTTGATTGCATTTCTTCTTTCGCAGAATGAGGGATGGTTGCCACTTGTAATTGCCCCTGTGCAGATGAGGGTAATACCTGTAGATAAGCAGGCAAAGAAAAAAGCGTATGAACTTAAGTCTCAGCTTCCTCAGCTTCGTATTGAAGTAGATGAGCAGTCTTGTGAGTTGCAACAAAAAGTGTCACAAGCGAGAATAAGTCGAATTCCCTATTTAGTGATAATAGGGAAAAGTGAATTGGAATCGGGTTGCCTAACTATCAGCTCTTTTGGACAAGAAAAACGAGAGCTGGTATTTGAACAGCTATTAAAAGAGGTAAACGAACAACTTGAGAATTAATCGAAAAATTCGAGCGCCAAAGATTCGAGTCATCGGTGCGAACGGAGAACAGATCGGAGTGCTTTCTGTTCCAGAAGCTTTAAAAATTTCCGAACAAGAGGGGCTGGATCTGATTGAAATAGCTCCGAACGCATCGCCCCCCGTTTGTAAGATTATGGACTACGGTAAGTTCAGGTATGATCAGACAAAACGGGAAAAAGAGAGTAAAAAAGCTCAACATCAGATTAAAGTAAAGGAAGTCAAGGTCAAGCCAAATATTGAACAGCATGACGTTGACACAAAACTGAGACACGCGCGGGAGTTCTTGTCCAAGGGAGACAAGGTGAAAATCACCTGTATGTATCGCGGAAGAGAAAGAGCCCACCCTGAAATTGGGGAGCGAGTCGTCCAGAAAATGTGCGAGGAGTTAAAAGACATCGCCAGTCCGGATACAACCCCAAAGATGATGGGGAGGTTTCTAACTGTGGTGTTATCTCCAGTCAGTAAGAAAAAGTAGGAGAAAAACAGTGCCTAAAATGAAAACAAATAAGTCGGTTGCATCTCGTTTTAAATTGACTGCAACAGGGAAGCTAAAACGTCGGCGACCTGGTTTGCGGCACATCTTAACGAAGAAATCACCGAAAAGGAAGCGTCAGCTTGCCAAAGATAAATTGGTATCTGATGCTCATCTTAAAACATACAAACGCATGATGTGCGTAGCGTAACGGAGGAATAATCATGGCTAGAGTAACAAATGCTGTTGCAACCCATCGCCGAAAGAAAAGATTACTCAAGCGAGCCAAAGGATTTTATGGTGATCGTAAGAATCATTTAAAGATGACCCTTGACGCTGTAATGCGAGCGCTTGCGTTCAATTACAAGCATCGCAAGATGAAGAAAAGGGATTTTCGTAGTTTATGGATTACACGTATTTCAGTCGCCTCTAAGATCCAAGGGATGTCATATAGTAAATTGATTCACGGCTTAAAATTAGCCAATTGTGAAGTGGATCGCAAAATGCTTGCCGATCTTGCTGTTCGCGACCCTGAAGGGTTCGCCGGTATTGCAGCTCGTGCAAAACAAGCATTGGTTTAATGACAAGTAAGCTTTAGCGAGGCCCTTTGGCCTCGCTTTTTTTTTTGAGGGAATAGTGAAGCAGTTCGAGGAGATAAGAAAAGAGTTTCAGCAGGAAATCGAATCGGTCGACACGACCGAAAATCTTGAGCAACTGCGCATTAAGTACCTAGGAAGGAAAGGAAGCGTTCAAGCTTTAATGCCCCACCTTAAAGACCTTCCCCAAGATCAGCGCCCACAGTTTGGCGAAAAAGTTAATATTCTAAAAAACACCATTTCAGAAAAACTTCAAGAAAGAACCGATCTTCTTATTGCAAAAGAAGAAGAGAGTCGGCTTCAAGAAGAAGTGATCGATATCTCTCTTCCCGGAAAAAACAGATTTGCCGGAAGAAAGCATATCATTAATCAAACCCTCGATGAGATGATCGATGGGCTGATCGAGATGGGATTCTCCGTTCAATATGGTCCTGATATTGACAATGACTTTTATAATTTCGAAGCGCTCAATTTCCCACCTGATCATCCCGCAAGAGACATGCAGGACACTTTCTACTTAAGTCCGGATATGCTCCTCCGAACCCATACAAGTAATATTCAAATTCGCGTGATGGAGAAATCAAAACCTCCGATCCGCATTATCGCTCCTGGAAAAGTGTATCGCAATGAAACGATCACCTCCAGATCTCATGTGTTTTTTCACCAAGTCGAAGCGCTTTATATCGATAAAGATGTCACCTTCATAGACCTTCTATCTACAATGGATGAGTATCTCAAACGCCTGTTTGATCGCGACATTGAAATGAGATATAGACCGAGTTATTTCCCATTCGTTGAACCTGGAATTGAAGTCGATATTCGCTGCCTCTCCTGTAAAGGACAAGGCTGCGGACTCTGTAAACATACCGGTTGGCTTGAAATTGCAGGAGCTGGACTTGTGCACCCCGAAGTTTTAAAAAATGGGGATATCGATCCCGAGGAGTATACCGGCTTTGCTTGGGGAATGGGCGTTGAGCGCGTGGCAATGCTAAAACATGGAATTAAAGATATCCGCATGTTTACAGAAAACAATACGCGATTTTTAAAACAATTTTCAGGTGTCACATGCTAAAGTTTCAAGTCAATTCAAATCAGCCGATGCGACTGGTTCACTTTCTTCATGATCAGCTAAAGGGAGTAAGTTCGCTGCGCGCACTTAAGAATGACCTGGAAAAAAATCGCTGCCAAGTCAATGGTGTGACCGAACGCTACGCCTCTTTCCGCGTCAAAAAGGGCGACAACGTCACATTTCTTCAGAAAGAGACAGAAGAGAAAAAGCCACTCGTCCTTTTTGAAGACGATCATCTCTATATTATCGATAAGAAAGCGTGGACCACATGCGATGACAAATTTATGCCACCTTACAGGCTTGTCCATCGTTTAGATCATCAAACGACCGGTGTGGTTATTCTAGCCAAAAACCATGAAATATACCAAGAGATGGTCCGCATTTTCCGCGAGCGTCGCGTAAAGAAGAAGTATCTTGCGTTGATCGATGGTGTACCAAAAGGCAAAAAGGGCACAATTGAAGAGAACGTACGCGTGACAAGCCGCAAAGGAAATCAAGTGATGTGCGGGATCAGTCGCTTTGGAAAACCAAGTGTCACCCACTGGGTTCTTGAAAAAAAATGCGCGACACATACGCTCATTTCCTGCTTGATAGAGACCGGACGCACACATCAAATTCGCGTGCACATGAAATCTATTGGAAATCCGATATTGGGAGACTATCAGTACTCTCGCACATTTAATTTTAAAGCCAATGTTCCTCGCGTCATGCTGCATGCGCATATGATCAGCTTTACCCATCCAGTGACAAAAGAGTGGCTTGAAGTGACAGCACCTATCCCAAAGGACTTTAAGGAACTGATTCCAAGATAGTCAGAGTTTTATGAAGATCTTGATCGTCAAAACATCTGCTCTCGGCGATATCATTCACACATTTCCAGCTATTTCCGAATTGAGAAGACGATATCCGGATGCTCAAATCGATTTTGTTGTTGAAGAGGCCCTTTCATCTCTTGTTAAAGCCCATCCATTCATCAATACAACCATTACCCTCAATTCCAAAGAGTGGAGAAAGGGGTCAAATATATCCTCGTTTAAAAGGTTTATTAGATGTTTGAGAAAGGATAAATACGATCTACTCTTTGATCTTCAAGGCAATATTAAGTCTGGCCTTGTGACGTTCTTTTCAAGAGCGAAAAACAAGATCGGATTTGGTTACAAGACAGCACCTGAGTGGCCAAATACTCTTTTCACAAAAAACCGTTTTAATCCACCCCCCGGAAAAAACATTCGCGAGGACTACCTAGCGATTCTAGAAAAATTTTTTCAAGAAAAGATTCACGCGGCAAAAGAGCGCTTGATTTTAAAAATTTCTGATCATGAAAAATCTGAAATTGAACTGATGGCAACGACATGCCGGGCAAAGATCATGGTAGCGCCCGGGTCTGCATGGCCGAATAAGAGACTTCCAAATGCAGATTTACAAACGTTTCTACATACATTTCCAAAAGAGACATTATTCTACTTTATTTTTGGGAATGAAGAGGAAAAGAGAGATGTAGTAGAACTTCAGCACGCATTTATTGACCGCGCGATTCTTGTTCCGAAACTCTCACTTCCCTCCTTGCAAAATCTAATGGCAAAAATGGATCTTGTTGTTGCAATGGACTCTCTCCCTCTTCATTTAGCAGCAACAACGGGAGTTTCTACTTTTGGCTTTTTTGGCCCCTCTTCAGCTCAAAAATACGCCCCTAGCGATCGGTACGTGCAAGGCGTATGTCCCTACACAGTCGCTTTTGAGAAAAGATGTCCCCAACTTCGCACATGTAAGACCGGTGCATGCATGAAAAACTTTACATTTCTAAAATAGCTAAGACCGGTG
>JBBDJA010000020.1:0-97538 GCA_040880105.1 Waddliaceae bacterium
GTGAATATAAGCATAAGAGGGGTCTGCCGGCAAAAGGAGTGTCTCGATATTAAAAATTTCACGATTCATTTGCGCCATTTCCTGCTCTTTAATGAACTCGTTTGGGTTTCTAACTCCACGGATCAACAGATCAAAATGATGCTCTTTAGCAAAATGGACGACGAGCCCTTCTATGAGGACAACTTCGTTTTTTATGAGGGTTTGAAGAAGCTCTTTTGATTTTTTTGGCGTAAGCTCAGGGGGAGACTTTCTTTGATTACTTGCAATGCCAACGGTTAAGCTGCAAAAGCGTCCCGCTCTTTCAATAATATTAAGATGTCCTTTGGTCGGCGGGTTAAAAGTGCCTGTAAAAAGAGCTTTCATTGTCTCTCCATTTTATAATGTAAAAGAAAGGTGCTGCCGCATTTGCGCCTTGAAGAGAGTGTTAGGTTTGTAAATGGGGTGTTCGGATCAAAATCGCCGCCTTCTTCTAAAAAAAGAGAGCCGTGGTTAATAAGAAGATCCGTTTGGTCAATTTCCTTCATGATCTCACAAACAAGCGTCGTTTCATTGTAGGGAGGATCAAGAAAAATGAGGTCGAATGCCGCTTTTCTAGTATTTAGTTGCTCAATAATTTTTTTCGCGTCCCCTAAAAGGACTTGAGCTTGTGTGCCCAGTTCAAGATGGTTGATATTTTTCTCAATGACTTGAAGACTGGTTCTACTTTTATCCGAAAAGACGCAAAAGCTTGCCCCTCGGCTAATGGCTTCGATTCCCATTGCCCCGGAGCCTGCAAAGAGGTCGAGAAAGCGCGCGCCTTCAATCTCCTGTTGGCAAATATTGAAGAGGGTCTCTCTTAAGCGTGAGGAGGTGGGTCGGACTGCTGTTCCTTTTGGGGATGTAAGAGGGCGGTTTTTAAACTTTCCACCAATGATGCGCATAGGATCCGTTTTATTGATAAGATGTTGTCATCATAATCGTTTACCGGTGATTTCAGCAACTTTAGAATCAGAAATCTTCAATCTGAATTTTGGACAATCCAAAACTCTTTCTCAATGAATGTAGAGTTTGTCGAGACTTTGGCGATAAATTTTCCATAAGGCCAGCCGTTGACAGGGGGGGAAAAGGCAAACGTAATTGTGGCATCGCCATTTTTTGGCAAGACTGTGCTAATTCTTGGGGTTGTAAACCCGGTTTTATGATGAGAGAGTTGAAGGTTGATGTCTGTTCCTGCTATTCCCTCGAGCACTTGGATAGAAAAAAATAGCTTTGCGTCCGGGTTGAAATTCTGTTTAGGATCTATAACTTCCCCTTTCCCGTCAATTTCACTTCCTATGATCAGTTGGTTGAAGATAATTTCTGGTTTAATTTGAGGATTTGTTTCTGCATCATTGTAAGAAATTTCAGTGTCGGAGGAGTGGTCCGGAAGGATGTGCATGCTGATGATTCTCCACTCCCCGTCTTCGTCAATTAGCGAATATTCCAGCAGTTGTGTGTGTGAATTTTCGTGTTCTAGCGCTGCAGTAATGATTTGGCGTTCGGCCTTTTGTTTGGGTTCTGAAAGGGTGACGGAATCAAAACGGAAGATTTTGGGATGAGAGAGAATAAAGCGTAAATATTTTTCAAGAGGCGTGGTTTGCTGAAAGGGTGCGGAGGTGTAGTTTTCGTATGAGTCAATGAGCTTGTTTTCTTGAATGTCACGTAGATGGTCGGTGAGAATATTTGTGACGTTGCTTAAGGGTTTGACGTGGATCTGCTTGGTTTTAGAGAAAAAAAATGCATTGCTTCCCATTAGAGCGATGACAACTGTAATCGATAAAATTAAAATCCAACGTTTTTTCATTTGGTTACTCATTTATTATTATCATTAACGTATTGGTAATAAAAAAGAAACCCCTCGATTTTTATTCAGAGTTTTCTATAGTACCATAATAATCAAGAAGGATATCGGCTCTTTTGTAATTTGAGCGTTTGAGTTTTTCATAGATTGAAAGCCCCTTGGATGTCTGTCCTTGCTGAAAGTAGAGAACCCCGAGCTTAAAGAGTGTGTCTTTATCCCAAGGACAGAGTTGAATGATCGTTTCGTACTCTCGGATTTCTTCTTTCGGCATATGAAGGTCGTGATAGCTATACGCAAGTTGGGCGTGGATCCATGGGTCATCGGGAGCAAAATCATTGAGGACTTTGAATTCTTCAATCGCTCGCTTTGCTGTGTCTTTAAACTTAATTTCGTATTTCTCTTTTTGGCTACTGGGGATCCAACTTCCCTCTTCATGGGCAGGAGACCACACATATAGCCCCGAGAGGATCACATAGGCGTTGGCAAGAGCGGCATGCGCCTCTAAACTTGTCGGCTCACATTTAACTAGTTTGATGTGCTCATTGACAGCTTCTTCCAAAAGGCGTTCTTTGAGTGCATGCACGTCATTAAAATGCCACCATCGACTCCAATCTTGAAGTTTAATTGAAAGAGAGGGAAACATTCGCGCGAGGAGCGGGGGTCGATATTTTTTTACTTTAAGAACAGAGGAGAATTTATTGCAGGCATTGGCTACTGCGATGTGGTGTTGGGGTACATCTTCCCGATAGGCAAGTAACTGCTTGCACGAACGGAGAAATTTACCTTGAATTTTCTTTAATTCCTCAGGTCGCTTATTGAGGTAATAGAGTCTCAGTGTGAAAAAGGAGAAAAGGGTAAAGAGCATGAGTCCAAGAAGGCCGGCAAGTAGAAAAGATTCCGCGAGGGAGCGAAAAAAGATAGCAAAAAGGGCAACTTCAAGTGATCCAAGAAGGAAAAAAAGCAAATGAAAGGTCGTCCAAGACCGCATTAACTGCTCAAATTCGCCTAATAGAGTGTCAATCACGCGATCAAGTTGCTTAAAAAAGAAGGTATGATCAATCCGAAGAAAACCTTCTCTGCCCCGTCTTTTTTTATGCGTTTGTTCTTTAACTGTCATTGCATACGGATCATAGGGCTTTATATGAAATTACATCAAGTTTCAAGGACCTGTTGTCTGGAAATAAATCCTTCGCGCAGCTCTTCTTGATAGAAAACGGAAAGACCGGCAAAGACTCCGATAAAGGAGAGGTAAAAGGGAAGCCCTACCTGTTCGTTTAAGAACCACCAGCCAAAAAGAGCTGAGAATAGAGGGGTAATAAATCCAGCAAATGAGAAAAATGTCGCAGTATAGCGCTTCAGTAAATAACCCGAGAGATTATAGCAGATAAAACTCGAGACAATGATCATAAAGAACGTGCATTCAAGGAAAGGTTGCCAAGAGGTAACGGGTACGGGCTGCCAATTTTCAACAAAATATGAGTGTGTAAGAGAGATGATTCCTCCGACAAACATGCTGAATCCGTTAGCAAGAAATGTTGACATCTCGCCTTTACTTACCAGTTTACGCAAAAGAATCCAGCCGTAAACTGCGCAAAAGGCGCCGCCCATGACAGAAAGTTCTGCCCATGAAATAAAAAAGAGCTCACCGACTGTCTCTTCGGGTCCGCCTTTTTGTAGAAGGATCGGCAAAAATCCAAGGCAACCGATGACAAGTCCAATGATTTTTTTCCTGGAAAGAGTTTCGCTAAAGGTAAAATAGGAGAGAATCGCTGAGGCAAAGGGACTTAAACCGTAAATAAAACAGGTTTTAAAGGAAGTAAGGTACTGAAGCCCCCAAAATTCTAAGACATTTGCAAGGTAAATGTTAAAAATCGCAAGCAAAGCAAGTGGAAGTAAATGTTTTCTAATTTGCTTGAATATGCTTCTGTCTACAAAATACTGATAGCTCAAAAGCATAACACCCGCTATGACCATGCGGAATCCAACAAAGAAAAGCGGTTGAGTATACTCAAGACCTGTCTTGGCGACAGTAAATATACTTGCAAAAAGAGCGTAAAGGACAACAATCCAAATCATTTTAACTTCCGTAATAAAGAGAGATAAATAATAACATATCTTAAGTTTTTTTTCACTGAAAGAAGAGAGAAGGGGTCGATTTTTTAGAGAAATGATTAATAATCAAATCTAGAAGCTGCGCGCATCACTTGACGGTAATATGAATTTGCCTTGGAAATAGTTAAAGGGGCAGGAAATGGTTGATAGGCTTTAAGATCTCGATCGCTCCGATCTTTTGGTGAAAGGATGAGCCCCGGAACTCCAAATCCGTGTACTTGCAAGAATCCTGCGCCAATCTGCCTTACCATGAGTTCACCTTCTTTCATCCGACGATGCTGTCTGCCGATAAAAGAGGGGATCGGAGGCGTTCGCTCTCTTTCTTGCGTGTAATTTTTCTCTACATATTTCACGACCGAATCGGGATCGAGATTAAAAATTTTGGGAAGATCTTTAGTCACTTCGCTAAAAAGGGTGTAACTCTCATCCATCACCTCTCTGTAGGCCGGGTGGTTTAAAAGTTCGGGGGCGCGATGCCTAATATTGAAAATGGAGCGGGTAAACGCATCTCTTGGGTTTTTGAATATATCAACAGTTTTCCATATGACAACACTTAACATGAAGCATTCAATGAGCAGCTGCCAAGCGGCAAGGGCTGTTTGTGAGATTTTATTTACCAGTACTGCCGTTTTGTACTGGAGGGTTCCCTCGTATGAAGGCATGAGCCCCCCATCTACGGGGAATAGGTGACCATTCCAAGCAAGAGAGAGTCGATGTGTGGCCCTTCGAATTTTAATGATTTGTATATAAGTTTCGATCAAGTTGAGAGAGATTTCAACAATAATAGAGGCAATTTTTCCAATATTTCCAATCAATGAACCCGCGGTAAGCTCTTGAATGACGAAACCTCCGAGTAGGGCTCCCCAGTGTTCCTGTTTGCTGATGAGTTGAAAAAACCACGCCTTGCGAAAAACAGTGTGAGCGACGCCTGTAATAGAGATCAATGTTAAAACGGCAGGAGATACTGTCCTTAAATCGTTTCTAAGAAATGACCAGACAGCATGCTGTGGGGCTGAGCAATTAATATTCATGAGTGGAAATCTTAAATTTTAATGTAATAGCATACAAGTAAAGTTTCATTATCTTTTTCACTTGCTTGATTTTAACATCGCCATTTACCATGCTGTGTTGAAAAAAAGAGGAATAGAATGGCTAAGAAGGTACAACCCTTGGATCAAGATTTAAAAAAGAGATTGGAAGAAATAGCCAATACAATCAGGGGTCTTTCAATTGACGCTGTTGAGAAGGCCAACTCCGGCCATCCGGGAATGCCTTTGGGATGTGCGGAGATCGCTGCCTATCTATATGGATACGCTAAAAAACATAACCCGAAGCAGCCGTCTTGGCTCAATCGCGATCGTTTTATCCTCTCGGGAGGTCACGGTTCTATGCTTCTCTATTCCTCTTTACATCTAGCAGGTTTTAATCTCGATCTTGAGCAGCTCAAGCAGTTTCGTCAGCTCCATTCTCAAACCCCGGGACATCCTGAAAGACAAGAGACCGATGGGGTGGAGACAACAACCGGCCCGCTTGGACAAGGAACAGGCAATGCAGTGGGGAAGGCACTTGGACTTAAAATGCTTTCCGCTCGATTAAATACTGATGATTATAAAATTATCGACTGCAAAGTGTTTGCTCTGATGACCGATGGCTGTATGATGGAGGGAGCTACCTCGGAAGTATCGGCGATTGCCGGGCACTTAAAGCTCGATAACCTTATTGTTATATACGATTCCAATCAAATCACATTAGATGGCTCTCTTGATCAGTCGAGTTCTGAAGATACGAAAAAACGGTATGAGGCGTATGGTTGGGACGTTTTGGAAATTAATGGCAATGACCTTGAAGAGATCCACGAGGCTATTTCCAGCGTCAGAGCGGCACAGACAAAACCTGTTTTGATTATCGCAAAAACAGTGATTGGTAAAGGGTCTCCAAATAAAGCGGGAACGCATAAAGTGCATGGCTCACCCCTTGGACCTGAAGAAGCAAAAGCAACAAAAGAGGCTTTGGGAATCCCACTAGAGCCCTTTTATGTTCCTCAGTCTGTCAGAGAGTATTTTATTGAAAAGTTAAAAAAAGATGAGGAAGGCGAGCAAAAGTGGAATCAAAAGGTGGATGAATGGGCGAAGGCAGATCCCAAGCGTTACCAATTATTTAAGGACTTAAAAAACCACGCTCTACCGGATAACCTGGAGCAGACGCTTCGAGAGTTGGAGATCAAGTCTCCCATTTCAGGACGCAAAGCGTCTCACGCGGTGATACAGCAGCTTGCTAAACTTTTCCCCTACTTAATCGGAGGTTCTGCCGATCTTTCCGGTTCAGATATGACAATGATTGAGGGCAGCGAGCTGATCGCACCTGGGAAATTTTCCGGGAGGAACATAAAATTCGGCGTGCGTGAGTTCGGCATGGCGACCATTGCAACCGGCCTTACCCAAGCGGGAATGTTTACCCCTTTTATTGGAACTTTTTTAACATTTTCCGACTATATGCGAAACGCGATGCGCCTTTGCTCTCTTATGAAGGAGAAGGTGATTTACCACTTTACCCACGACTCGATTTTTTTAGGCGAAGACGGGCCGACTCATCAGCCGGTTGAGCATTATGCAGCACTAAGAGCGATGCCGAATCTACAATTCATTCGCCCGGCAGATGCAAACGAGGTGAAGATGGCATGGATTGCAGCTCTTAAATATCAAGGGCCGACGGCATTTAGCCTTTCTCGACAAGACTTGCCCACTCTTTCTGAAACAGATGTCTCTTACGCAGAAGGGATGGGAAGAGGCGCCTACATCATAAAAAAAGAAAAAGAGAGGCCCGATTTCACTCTGGTGGCAACCGGATCGGAGGTGTCACTTGCGCTGAATGTCGCAAATGCGCTTGAAAAGCGCGGAAAAGATGTCCGAGTGATCTCTATGCCGTGTTGGGAGATTTTTGAAAAACAGGGAAATGAGTACAAAGATCAGGTTTTTGGCGGCGACCTCGGCCAGCGTGTCAGTATTGAAGCCGGAGTTGATCTCGGCTGGCATAAATATGTCGGAAGGGAAGGTATTACTATCTGTATGAATGGGTTTGGAGCCTCAGCGCCTGCAAGCCGTTTAGCTGAGGAGTTCGGGTTTACTGTGGAGTCGATTCTTGAACGTTTGTTGTAATCTTACCAACCGAAAAATCCTTGATGCCCTCGCTCAAAAAAATGAGGGAACCCCGCCGGTTTGGATCATGCGTCAAGCCGGCCGCTACTTGCCTGAGTACAGAAAAATCAGAGAGAAGTACTCATTTATTGAAATGTCGCACACACCGGAGCTTGCCGCTGAGGTTACTCTGCTTCCTTTCAAGCGGTTTTCATTCGATGCGGCGATCTTATTTTCCGATATTCTCGTTATCTTTGAGGCGCTTGGAAAAGAGATTATCTTTGAAGATGGAAAAGGGCCAAGGGTTGATACACCTGTCAAAAACGCAGCTGATGTCGCCTCTCTAAAAATTAAGGAGATAAAAAGCACTCTTCATTATCAAGCCGAGACGATACGTCTGCTCACCCCGGAATTAAAGGTGCCGCTTCTTGGATTTGCCGGCGCGCCTTTCACGCTTGCAAGTTATCTGATCGGAGATTTAACCCTCACCAAGCAGTGGATGCTTAATGATCCTAAAAGCTTTGATGCGCTTCTTGATCTGCTTTGTGATCTAGTTATCGACACCCTTCAATTGCAAATTGATGCCGGAGTCAAGGCTGTGCAAATCTTTGACTCATGGGCACATGTTCTTGGAAGTCGTCAACTGCAAAAATATTCGTTTAACTATTTGAAAAAGATTGTCGATGCGCTTTCGGTGCCTACGCTAATTTTTGCAAAGGGCTCAAGCGCATTTGTCGAACCCCTTTCACTCGTGGGCTCTTCAGGAATCAGCGTGGATTGGCCAGTGTCTCTTCCCACAGTCAGAAAACGGGTGGGAAATGCGATCACTCTTCAAGGAAATCTTGATCCCGATATTCTTTTTTCCTCTCCTGAAGTTGTTCGACGTGAAACTAAAGCGATGATCAACGAGATGAAGGGCGATCCGGGATATATCGTCAATCTCGGTCATGGAATTAAGCCAAACACGCCTCTTGAATCTGTCCAAGCTTTTGTTGATACATGCCACGAGCACTCATAATTGGCGCCGGAATTACAGGGCTATCTGCTGCCTATTTTTTAAAAGAGCAGTGTGATGTTCTCCTGGTGGAAAAGAGCGGGAATACCGGCGGGTGGATTCAAACGCGTATCATTGACGGGTTTTTGTGCGAACAAGGGCCAAGAGGAATTCGGGGTGTCGGTCAAGGAGAAGAGACCTTAAGTCTTGTTCGCTCTTTAGGGCTTGAAGATCAGTTGATAGTGGCAAGCCCCTTAGCAAAAAAGCGGATGATTTGGTCTGACGGAAAACTACAGGTTTTGTCGCCTCTCTTTTTTTTGAAAAACGGGCTGGTTGGCGAACTTATTCTTGAGTTTTTTAGGCGTCGATCTCAAAAAGATGATGAGTCGATTGCTTCATTTTTTACACGCCGGTTCGGCATAAAAACAACAAGACTTCTTGCAGATGCTTTAACAACAGGAATTTACGCAGGTGACATCCACACGCTGTCAATGCGCTCTTGTTTTCCTAGGCTTTGGGAGATGGAGTCTTTGTTCAGAGGATATCTCTTTTCAAAAAAAACGAGTGGATCCATTCCGTTATTTTCCTTTAAAGACGGAATGAAGGTCTTACCAAACGCTCTTGAAAAAAAGGTGCAAGACCATCTGCTTTTAGGTACGGAGGTACTCTCTTACAAAGATAACAAAGCAAAACTCTCAAACGGAAAAGAGGTCCTCTACGATTATTTGATTGACACAACGCCACGGGAAGAGGTCTTAAAATCGTCAATTGCCCTTATCCACTTAGGCTTTGATGACTATGAACTTGAAACCCCAGGCTTTGGATATCTTATCCCAACAGGAGAAGATCCCCATCTACTTGGTGTTGTTTTTGACTCTTGTGTCTTTCCAACGCAAAATAGTAAAACAAAACTCACTGTAATGCTAGGAGGCGCTCGCTTCCCTGATGTTGTGAATACTCCAAGAGAACGGTTGATAGAGATTGCATTATCTGCTTTAAAGAGGCAGATGAATATTAAGGCAAAACCCGTTGTTATCGATTGCCACCTTTGCAAAAATGCAATCCCACAGTATTCCATTGGTCATCATCAATGGATTGAACAACTTAACGCAAAACATAAAAACCATTTCTACCTCGGTAGCTCCACAGAAGGGGTCGCTGTGAACAATCTCATCTCGCAGGCCGATCGACTTGCTAAAAAAATAGCTCTGGAACTACAGTAGGGAATACATACATAAATCCTTGAATCAGAGTAAAAAATGTTCGATAAATTTACCAATAGAGCCAAACAGGTGATTAAGCTTGCGAAAAAGGAAGCTCAACGACTCAATCACAACTATTTAGGTACTGAGCATGTGCTGCTTGGACTTCTTAAACTCGGACAAGGTGTCGCTGTCAACGTGCTGCGCAACCTGAACATTGATTTTGAAACAGTCCGATCTGAAGTAGAAAAATTGGTAGGATTCGGTCCTGAAATTCAAGTGTATGGAGATCCTGCGTTAACCGGAAAAGTGAAAAAAGTTTTTGAGTACGCAAATGAAGAGGCAGCTAACCTCAATCACAATTATGTTGGAACAGAACACCTTTTACTTGGCCTTTTGCGACAGGCTGATGGTGTTGCCGCTCAGATTCTTGAAAACTTAAATGTGAATCTCAAAGAAGTTCGTAAAGATGTCTTAAAAGAATTGGAGACATTCAACCTTCAACTCCCTCCCCTCGGATCAGGGGGCCCGCTTCAAGGACCAGGAAAAAATCCTTCAGGTCGCCCTTTTGAGAAAGTAGCGGGAATGGGGCCGACAGATAAGATGCCGGCTCTCAAGGCGTATGGCCAAGATCTGACAGAGATGTGCCGTGAAGGAAAACTGGATCCTGTGATCGGGCGCCAAGAGGAAGTCGAGCAGTTAATTTTAATTCTATCCCGACGCAGAAAAAACAACCCTGTTTTGGTCGGCGAAGCCGGCGTTGGAAAGACCGCAATTGTCGAAGGACTTGCCCATGCCATTGTCAATGCAACTGTTCCTGAGAATCTTGCAAACAAACGCTTGATCACCCTCGACCTCCCCTTGATGATCGCGGGTACAAAATATAGAGGGCAGTTCGAAGAGCGGATTAAAGCCGTGATGGATGAGATTAAGAAAAATGGAAATGTCCTTCTGTTTATTGACGAGCTGCATACAATTGTCGGTGCCGGCGCAGCTGAGGGAGCAATTGATGCGTCAAATATTTTAAAACCGGCGCTTTCACGAGGTGAAATTCAGTGTATCGGTGCTACAACCCTTGATGAATACCGTAAACACATTGAAAAAGACGCAGCTCTTGAGCGTCGATTCCAGTTGATCACCGTCCGTCCCTCATCTGTCAGCGAAACCATTGAGATCCTCAATGGATTAAAGAGTCAGTATGAGAAGCACCACAACTGCGTGTATACACCTGAGGCGCTAGCTGCTGCTGCCGAACTTTCCGATCGATATATTCACGGCCGTTTCCTTCCGGATAAGGCAATTGACCTTGTAGACGTCGCAGGTGCCAAGGCGAGGATTGGGTCCATGAGTCAGCCAAAAGAGATCAGTCGACTGGAATCTGAGATTGAAGAGGCGCGGCTTGCGAAAGAAGATGCGATTGGACACCAAGAGTACGAAAAAGCAGCTAAGCTGCGAGATACGGAAAAATCTTTGCGCCAAGAGCTTGAAAAAGCGAAATCGGAATGGGAGTTTCATAAAGAAGAGCAGAAAATTGTTGTGCAAGATGAAGATGTCGCCGCTATTGTCGCGACACAAACAGGCGTTCCTCTAAACCGCTTGACAGAAGGGGAGACCGAAAAAGTTCTTCACATGCAAGATGAGTTAAAAAAGTACATTATTGGCCAAGATGAGACAGTCGATACCGTATGCCGTGCGATTAGACGAAGCCGCGCCGGTATTCAAGATCCGAATCGCCCGATAGGCGCTTTTATGTTCCTAGGTCCGACTGGAGTTGGTAAAACGCTTCTTGCAAGACTATTGGCCACCCACCTTTTTGGCGGCGAAGATGCACTTATTCAAGTGGATATGTCTGAATACATGGAAAAGTTCGCTGTCAGCCGGATGACCGGTTCCCCTCCAGGATATGTGGGCCATGAAGAGGGAGGTCAATTAACCGAACAAGTGAAGCAGCGTCCATATTCTGTTGTACTTTTTGATGAAATTGAAAAAGCGCACCCCGATGTGTGGGATATTTTATTGCAAATTCTCGAAGAAGGGCGTTTAACGGACTCGCTGGGTCGAAAAATTGACTTTCGAAATACTGTGATTATTATCACAACAAATATCGGCTCTGAATCCATTAGAAAGGGCACAGAAGTGGGATTTGGGGCAAGAAGTGCCTCGCTTAACTATGAGCTGATTAAAGAAAAGACGGAAGATGCGATTAAAAAGCATTTCAAACCCGAATTTATCAACCGTTTGAATGACCTTGTCGTTTTCCGACCTCTTGATCGAGACCATTTACTCAAAGTCATTGAAATTGAAGTTGAGAAACTACAAAAACGGCTCGAAAAACATCAAATCTTTATCACTCTTGATGAAAAGGCGAAAAACTTCCTTGTTGACAAAGGATTTCAACCCGAGCTTGGCGCAAGGCCCTTGCGTCGTACGATTGAAGAGTGCTTAGAAGATCCTCTAGCTGAAAAGCTCCTCTCGAATCCTCGAGAAGGCCGAAAGTCTCTTGTCACCGTAAAGGATGGCAAAATACATTTTGAAGATCAAGAAGTGTATGAAATGGATTTACCCAAAAAGAAATCTGTAGAGACAGCAGATAAAACGGCTTGAATTCATTTATAGGCTCTTTTAATATTGCACATTGTTTCGTTTAATTTACGGTTAATACAATGTGCAACTCTCTTTTTATTTTTATTTTTCTCCCTTTTCTGCTTTTCGGAAGTGACTTTAAAAGGCAGAAAATGGTCAATGACTTAGAGGTCGTTCGCGCCATTTTTTCAACAAAATACGCCCCTGCCAATTGGAAACATGCCTACTGCAGTTGGGACTTGGATGAGCAAATTGAAAATGCCCAGATAGAGATTGCTAATAAGCCCGAATTGACCACTAAAGAGTATCAGAGAATTGTCAAAGGATTTTTCAATTCCACGCAAGATTATCATGTAAAATGCATATTTTACTCCACAGAGTTCTCTTGTCTGCCTCTTCGCATCCAAGGGGGATCCGGTAAATATTATGTGGTTTGGGTGGATCCCACCTGTAAGAAAAAACTCTCCTCCTCTGGGTTGAGAAAGGGTGTTGAAGTCCTTTCATTTGGAGGCAAGCCGATTCAGGAAGTGATTGACCAACTGAGGGAAGAGGAGTTTGGACAACCAAACTCTTTGACCGATCAAGCACTGGCAGAGGCTTTCTTAACCTTTCGATCCGGTGCTTTAGGGCATCAGATACCCAAAGGAAAGGTCGCAATTGGAACTCGTGACCCTGTTAAAGGAAAGGAATTGAATGTTAAGATGGAGTGGGAATACTTCCCCGAGCAATTTCCCTCAGCCTTTAAAGAATCAGAAAATTTCCTCTCTCTCTCTAAAGCGCCGTTGTTGAATTTTCAGAAACGAGCGGTCCGAACAAAAAATCACTTGATGTTTGAGCGGAAGATGTCAACTCCTCTCAATCAATTTGCACGTGGCAAAGTAAAAAAAATGGTCACACCTCCTTTAATTGAAAAGGAAATCGATGACGACGGCCCAGGCATCCCGATTGGAAGTCGCAAAGGGTGTTTACCCTCTCTTGGAACTAAAATATGGGAGAGCTCCTCAGAATCGACTTTTCACGCCTATATTTTTAAAGGTGAGAACGATCAGACATTTGGCTACATTCGTATCCCCACATATGAGGTGGATGAAGAATTGGGGCATTATAAGGTCGCTGAATTTGCGCAGCTCATCGCCTTATTAGAAGAAGAGACTTCCGCTCTTGTAATTGATCAGATGAGCAATGGAGGTGGAGATTATTTCTATTTGATGGCGCTTGTATCTATGCTCTCGGAGACAACAATTAAACTTCCTCAAGAACGACTGACATTGACTCAAGAAGACGTTGCATTTGCCCTTGAATATTCGCAATTCCTAAGATTATTAAAGAGCGATGCTCAAGTCCAAGCGCTATTTGGCGATAGCTTAAGTGGATATCCTGTGAATTTAAATTTTACTAATGGTCTTCTGAACTACTGCGATTTTATCCTTTCGGAGTGGGTGGCAGGCAGGACACTGACAAATCTGACCTATACTTTCGGAATCAGTGAAGTTGAACCTAGTAAGCTTGCGTGTTATACAAAGCCAATCATGATTCTTGTCGACCCCCTTGACTTTTCATGCGCTGATTTTTTTCCGGCCATTATGCAAGACAATCAAAGAGCATTGATTGTCGGGACCCAAACGGCCGGTGCCGGGGGGTCTGTTGAAGAACATCTATTTCCGAATGTATTTGGAATTGAGCTTTTCACCTATACATCATCGATTGCCGAGCGCGACAACAAGGACCCGATTGAAAATGTCGGGATTACACCTGATGTTGTGTTAAATGTTACAGGTCGCGATCTTTCTGAAAATTACATCGAATACATCGATGCGTTGCATAGAGAGCTTAATGGGCTTGTGACTCACACTAAATAAAACTTTTTAACTAGGTTACCTAAAATGAACAGATTTCTTCTTGCTTTACTCCTTTTTCCGATTATTCTTATCGGAAATCCCTCGCACGTGCAAAAAATGGTATCCGATTTAGACGTGATTCGCGCCATATTTTCCACGAAATACGCGCCGATTGAATGGAAAAAAGAGTTTTGTCAATGGGATTTGAATGAGCAAATTGACCTTGCGCAAGGCGAGATCGCAAGCGAAAAAGATCTAACAAACAAACAGTATCAGAGAGTCGTTAAGCGGTTTTTTAATTCTACTCAAGATTACCATGTCAAATGCCTCTTTCATTCAACTGAACTTGCATTCCTTCCCTTTCGTGTAAAAAGCGCCGAAGGTAAATATTTTATTGTTGAGATCGACCCTTTTTTTAAAAGCTATTATACCGAGCTTGGACTAGAAAAAGGAGCTGAAATCCTCACTTTTTCAGGCAAACCGATTGAAGCGGTCATTCAAGAACTTAGAGAAGAAGAGTTTGGGCAGCCGAATTCTAAGACGGATCAAGCGCTTGCAGAACAGTTTTTAACTTTGCGCCTCGGGGCTCTTGGACACGTGGTTCCGAGTGGAACTGTCACGATTTCTATTTTAAATCGTGAGGAATCGGATCTGACTAAAATTCATCTTAACTGGTTTTACCTCCCGGAAACCTTTCAAGGGCCCTTTAAACAAGATTTTCAAAGTAAGTATTCTGCCATCGCGCCCCCATCTACCAAAAAATCTTCTGGGATACGGCGATCTTTCCTAGAGCGAGAGATGGTAACCCCATTATCGCGCTTTGGGCACACAAAACTTAAAAACTCTTTTAATCCCCCAATGACTGAGAAAGCAGCTGATCAGGTGGGAGCGTGCTTAAGTATCGGTAGTGTTCAGGGAGTTCTTCCCGATCTTGGAAAGGTTGTATGGAAAGCTTCTTCAAAAAATTCTTTTCGCGCCTATATTTTTGAAGCAAAAAATGGCAAGCGGGTTGGATACGTACGCATTCCGACCTATATGGCCGGTGAGAGGGAGGCAGCTCATTTTAAGCAGTTAATTCACAAATTTGAAAAAAGCACATCGGCCCTTGTGATTGATCAAATGGATAATGGAGGCGGAAGCGTTTTTTACTTGATGGGTTTAACAACCATGCTATCAGACGTACCGATCGAAATGCCGCCTCACCGTATCACGATAACCCAAGAGGAGCTAGCCGACGCATTTGAGTTGGCAGAGCTAAGAGATATAGTCAAAACAGATCAAGAAGCAAAAGAGCTGTTTGGTTGCAGTACAATACATGGCTACCCGGTCGATTTAAATCTTGTGAATGGATTTGTCAGTTATGCCGATTCGATCATTTCTGAATGGATTGCAGGAAGAACGTTAACAAATCCCCTCCCTCTTTATGGTCTTAAGGAGGTGCAACCCAACTCAAAAACGCGTTACACAAAGCCGATTATGATCCTTGTCAATGCGCTCGATTTCTCGGGAGCTGACTTCTTTCCGGCAATCATGCAGGATAATCAAAGGGCGTTGATTGTGGGAACAAAAACCGCTGGCGCCGGTGGATATGTCATTCCGTTTTTCTTTCCCAATCTCTTTGGTATTAACTACTTTTGCTATACCGGATCCATTGCTGTGCGTAAAGATCAAAATCCAATTGAGAATATCGCTGTGACACCCGATGTCATTCTAGAGGTGACAGAGCGTGATTTACGTTCGGACTACGTGGATTTTGTCGAAAAGATTCATCGGGAACTGGATACGCTCATCTTATAGTGATGAGAGGGCTCCTTTGAATTGAAAAAGGAGCCTTAAGGAACCCCTGATTAACGCAGCTTATTAAATTTAGTGCCTTTTTCCCAAATTCGATAAAAACAGACTCACCTAACTACCAATAGTTAAGCTCGATTGTTTTTTCGAATTTTGAAAAAAATCATGCAAAATTTAATTAACCTGAGTTAATCAGACCTTCCTTAAGATTCAGCCTTCTTGATTTTAGATTCCCATTCTCGCACAAAGTCTAGAATCCTCTCTTTGTCAGCTCTCTCTTTTAAAAGACGAACCGCTTCGGGATTTGAGGCGAGGTGGGCTACTTTAGACAAAAGGTGGAGATGTCGCTTGTCACTGCTTGCAAAGAGGAAAATAAGGGTGTGCACCGGCTGGCCATCTAACGCATGATATTCAATCGGCTCTTTTGGAAACGCAATAGTGACGATATCTTGATGATACGGCGTCAGCAAAAAGTCTCTTGCATGCGGGATTGCAAGACCGTTTCCAAGCGCTGTAGACTGCATTGCCTCTCGTTCAAGTAAGAGACTGCTCATTACCTCTCCATCGAGGTGAAGGGAGGATGCGATCTTGTTTGTAACGGTTTTTATGATCTCATCTTTTGATGAACCAGGGATGTCATAGTAGACGTTGCCTTTGTGAATCGCGCGGAAAAGGCAAAATTGTTGAGTCCCTCCCAAAGAACTCGTCCCACGGGTTGCCTCTTCTGAAAACGGCGCCTCACTTGCGCTTCCTTTTTGGTCCATTACCCACATTTCAATATCCGATCGATTGAAGAGGGGCTGTCCTTTGATGCGAAATGCAGGGATTTTTCCATCGACAAGCCAAGTATCGACAGTCTCTTCATTTACATTGAGAAGGTTAGCTACATCTTTTAATGTTAAAGTCATCTTTTCTCACAAGTCTTTGAATATTGCGATAATATCCTCTGCGGATTTTGCTGTTAACAATTTTTTTCTTCTTTTCTCATCTTTAATCGCCCGAGTAAGAGAAGAGAGAATTTGAAGGTATTCCATTTGTTTGTCATCAGGTCCGCCAATCATAAAGACAAGTCGCACAGGGGCAGTATCTAGCGACTGCCAATCGACCCCTTTATTGAGAATGGCAATGGCAAGAAAGAAATCGTTGTAATCGGATAATTTCGCATGGGGAATAGCAACGCCCATTCCAATTCCTGTGGAAACAATCTGCTCACGGTCTGTAATGGCCTTAAGAAACTGCGCGGAATCTTTGATTTTCCCTTCGGTATCAAGAAGCTGCACCAGTTGAGATAACGCCTGGTCGCGAGAATCAGAGTCAAGAAGGGCAATTAGGCGAGGGTTGATATAGTCTGAAATTTTCATTGTGTCCCGGTATGTCCAAAGCCGCCACTGCCGCGGGTTGTGATAGCAAGCTCATCTGTTTTGATAAATTCTGCTTTAGCGACTTTAGCCAAAACAAGTTGCGCCACTCGCATATTCGGTTCAACAACAAATGATGATTTTCCATGATTGATCAAAATCACTTTAACTTCACCGCGATAGTCGGAGTCGATTGTTCCGGGGGTATTGAGGACTGTGACGCTATGTTTCAAAGCAAGTCCGCTACGTGGACGCACTTGAATCTCATATCCATCGGGTATGGCCATAAAAATTCCGGTCGGAATTAAGGCAGACTCTCCTGGCTGAAGATGAACCTCTGACGAAAGATGAGCGCGCACATCGGCCCCGGCAGATCCGACAGTTCCGTAGGTTGGGCTTGAAGCTCCCGGATTTAATTGAATTTCAATTTGACATTCTTCATTCATTGTTTTTTCTCCTCAAAAAAGCTAAGAAGCTCAGCTATACGTTGTTTTAAATCATGTCGCTTCACAATACAGTCGATCATCCCATGTTTCAAGAGAAATTCTGATTTCTGTGCTCCATCCGGCAGTTTTTGTCCGATGGTCTGTTCGATCACTCGAGGCCCCGCAAAGCAGATCAATGCCCCTGGCTCTGCGATCAGGATATCGCCTAGAGAGGCAAATGAGGCTGTGACACCGCCTGTCGTTGGATTGGTCATAATGGAAAGGTAGGGAAGCTTAGCCAAGCTAAGCTTAGCAAGCGCTGCGGACGTTTTTGCCATTTGCATAAGAGAGAAGATAGACTCTTGCATGCGGGCGCCACCAGATGTCGAGACAGTGACAAGCGGCAGTTTTTGTTCAATTGCGTGCTCAATCAGCCGCGTGAGCTTCTCTCCGACGACAGAACCCATTGACCCGCCCATAAAGCTAAAATCAAAGATAGCGAGGGCGGCAGGTGTTGTCTCTATTTCACAAGTACCGACAATAATCGCCTCACCGTACTCCGATTTTTCTATTGCGTTGCTGAGCCTTTCAGGATAAGGCATAGAATCGACAAAATGGAGAGGATCTTTTGGTTTTATGTGGCTGAACATTTCATTAAAAGAGTCCGGATCTGAAAGAAGATCGATCCTTTTTTTTCCTGTCATGCGGTAGTGGTAGTCGCACTTTGGGCAGCAGTTCAGGTTCTTTTCAAGTTCATTTGTATGGATCAGCTCTTCACAGTGGGTGCATTTTAGCCACCCACTGTATCCGTCTTGTTTGGTCGTCTGAACCTTAATTTTCGGCTTACTTCTAAAAAGTCCCATAAATTACTTAGAGATTGCCTGAGCATAGCGTAGCTCAACTGTTTTCCAATTAATCACTTTCCAGATTGCCTTTAGATATTCAGGACGTGCATTTTTATATTGAAGATAGTAAGCATGCTCCCAAACATCAATTCCTAAAAGTGGAACTAAACCGGTGACTGCAAGTGGATCTTGGTTCTGGCAGGTTGCGATTTCTATGCGTTTTTTTTCTTTGTTGTAGCCAAGCCAACCCCAACCGGATCCTTGAACAGGTGCTGTGACATCGTTAAACTTGCTTATGAATTGATCAAGAGAGCCAAATGTCTCATCAATTGCTTTTGCAAGATCGCCAGTCGGTGCAACCCCACCATCTTCACTTTCCGGAGCCAAATTTTCCCAGAAAAGCGAATGGTTAATATGACCACCTCCGTTGAATTTAATCGCGGACTGCAATTGAATTTGCTTTGGAAGATTTTCAGATGCAATGGCCTCGTCGAGTTGTTCAAGAGCGGCGTTAAGTTTCTCTACATACGTCTTGTGGTGTTTGTTATAGTGAAGATCCATGATTTCACCACTGATGACAGGTTCAAGTGCGTTTAAGTCATATTTGAGTGTAGGTAGCTCGAATTTTTGCTTTGACTGTACCATTTAAAATCTCCGATTTTGTTTTTGTTTCATCGTCTCTCCCGCACATATAAATCGTTCATTAATGAGAAAAATCTCTCAAATGAATGAGTTTCAGTGTCGACTATTTTCGGAACCTCTGAAAAACTCATGTTGTTAAATTCATCGCCATTTTCTTCAAATTCAAGAAAAACGCACTCAATTAACTATTAGATAGTTAAGATTGATTGTTTTTTCGAATTTTAGCAAAAATTCATAAAAAATTTAATAGAACCTGAGCTATTCAGAGGTTCCTTACTATCTTAGCACGGCAGTGCATTTTTTTTCAGTGACAGGACCCATTGCTCTCCATTTAACAGAAGAGGGAAGAGTTCCAAAAAAATGCGCAAAGCTTTCCACACATGAAGGACTTGTGAAAATGACCTCTTCAAATTCGGTTAAATTCAATTGTTTTGAGGGAGGAGAACTCCTAGTGTCATAGAGAATGCACTCTCTTAACGTGCCACCCTCTGCATTAAAAAAGTCCCTTAGCACATCACGTGAAAGAGCGGAGTGCGGCCAGAAACAGTGGCGGTCTTCGGCTGGAATCTTTTTTAGTAGAGCAATGACCCCTTCTAATGTCGACTCTTCTGCAACTTGACTTACCCGGCTCCCTCTCTTTTCGACCCTTCTTGCCGTCGCTTTTCCAATCGCAAGGATTTGTGTCTCTGGACTTGGCGTTGCTTGGTCAAAAAATAGATCAACGGCGACTTTGCTTGTAAAAAGTAAAAATGGAGCCGATGAGTGAAGATCTACATTAGGGCGTTGGACAATATTGATCATCGGATGGTGTAAAATATTTTTCTCGAGTGTCTCATCCGGGGGGGTTAGGCCGATATGGAGCGCTTTTTTTCGGATATCTAACTTAGAAAATAGTGACTTCAAGGAGCCTTCACCCTTTCTTCCAAGAATTGCCAGTTGCCCTTGGTAGGGAGTTGTCTCTCCCGGCAGTTTAATGCGTTTATAGTGCGTGAGATTGAGGCGAATCAGCGCAGCTTCGGCAACGACGACACCGTCGACTTCCTCGCTTTCGAGAAGTTTGAGTCTCTCATCAATGGTTCCTCGAAGATCGATAAAGCGTGCCGATGGATAGATCTCTCTTACACACTCTTCTCTTCTTATCGAGGAGGTGGCAATCAAGGGTCGCTCGGCAAGAGCCTTGTTGAATACTAGAGAGTCGCTTGAGTCCACACCTTTAGTCAAAGCAAAAATGGAGAGTCCTTCTGGAAGTGGGTCCGGAAGGTCTTTTGCGGAATGGACGCAAATGTCGCATTTTTTTTCTAAAAGCATTTGGTCCAGTTCACGCGTAAAGAAATCGGTTTTCTCCATTCCTCGAAGAGAGGTTTTTCGATCCAGGTCACCGGTTGTTTCAACAAAATGCTTTATAAACGTCACCTCGGGAATTAAAGACTCAATCTCTTTTACCTGAGCTTTTGATAGCGGAGAACTTCTTGCAGCTATTGTTATCTGAGGCATTGGTTAACGGCCTCCTCTACATGTCTGACTTCAATCATTTCAATATTCTTCGGCGGATTTTTCAGGTTGTTCAAAGGAACAAAGCAGCGCTCAAACCCAAGAGATGCCGCCTCCTTGAGTCTGCCTTCAATACGAGTGACGCAGCGAATTTCACCTCCGAGCCCAACCTCTCCAATGACTGCAGTGTTTTTTTTAATCGCGCGATTTTGCATCGAGGATGCAATGGCGAGAAGAATCCCAAGATCAATTCCCGGCTCGGTAATTTTTAACCCCCCGGCCAAAGAGACAAACACATCATTTTTGTGCAGGGGAAAACGCATTCTTTTTTCTAAAACAGCAAGCAGAAGGGCAAGTCTATTTTGATCAAGCCCGGCTGAGCGTCTAGAAGGGGTGGGGAAAAAAGTTGGGGTGACAAGCGCTTGGACTTCAATTAAAATCGGCCTTGTCCCTTCCAGAGTCGGAATCACAGAGGACCCCGGTTGATTTAAATCGCGCCCTTCAAGAAAGACTTTCGAGGGATTTTTCACTTCGATGAGCCCGGTGGCAAGCATTTGAAAGATAGCGATCTCATCTGTTGGACCGAATCTATTCTTGACAGATCTTAAAATGCGCAAATGGCTTTGTTTCTCACCTTCAAAATACAAAACAGTATCGACTAGATGCTCAAGGACTTTCGGGCCTGCGATGTCACCGCCTTTTGTTACGTGGCCAACTAAAAAAGTTGTGATGCATTTTCCTTTCGAAAGGTGCATAAGTTCCGCAGTACACTCTCTGACTTGAGTGACAGAGCCGGCAGCAGAGCCGATGTGCGGTTTGTAAATGATTTGAATGGAGTCGATAATTAAAATCGAGGGATTCAGAGCCTCTACATGCTGCTTAATGACGTCAAGGTTGGTTTCACTGAGTAAGAGTAGCTGCTCACTTTCGACGTTGAGCCTTTTTGCTCTTGAAGAGGTTTGCTCTATCGACTCCTCTCCGCACACATAGAGAACAAGCTTGTCTTTTGCAAGCGATTGAGCCAGTTGAAGCATCAAAGTGGACTTTCCAATTCCGGGGTGGCCGCCGATTAAAGAGAGAGATCCCACTTGAATGCCGCCGCCGAAAAGCCGGTTAATCTCAGACATTTCGGTATGAATGCGTTTGGATTCTAGCTGCTTAATTTCATGCAACCGCACGGGTTTACTACTGCTGCTTTGTTCAGATCCGTAACGCGGCTTCGCTGTGGACTCAATTTCCTCTTCAAAGGTGTTCCATTCAGAGCAAAGAGGACACTGGCCCAGCCACTTCATCTGCTTGTGGCCGCACTCTTTGCAGTACCAGACGCTTTTTGATTTTATTGCTTTTGCCATGGGAGTTTTGAAAGTGCGTCTTCCGCCGCTTGTTGTTGTGCTATTTTTTTGGATGTTCCATGTCCAACCCCTAGCTCTTCCTCATTAATGATGACAGAAATAGAGAATGACTTTTGATGATCGGGTCCGCTTTCGCTCATGACTTTATACAGTGGCGGCTTTTGAAATTTTCTTTGACAGTAGTCTTGCAAAATTGCCTTCCAGTTGCGAATGGGTGTCTTGACGATATCGGAAATTATTTTTGCAAAGTTTCCAAAGAGGAAATTTCTAGCAGCCTCAAGACCGTCGTCTAGATATATCGCTCCGATAATGGCCTCGAAGAGATCGGATAAAATAGAGTCTCTTCCGCGACCATTGTTCATGCGCTCACCTTTTCCAAGCAGAAGATATTTTTCCACCTCGAGCTTTTGAATATACGTCACACACGAAGATGCCTCTACAAGACGCGAGCGCAAAAATGAAAGTTCACCCTCAGATGTTTGAGGGAAGTTGCGGTAGAGATGTTCTGAGACAAGTAAACCAAAAATTGCATCTCCAAGAAATTCTAAACGCTCGTTATGTTCGTTCACTAAGCGATTTTCATTCACAAAGGAGCGATGCGTAAATGCAAGAAGTAAAAGATTCTTGTCTTTAAATCGATAATTAATTGCATTTTCGATTTCAGAGGAGTGTTCAAGCAGTTCTTTTGTGCTGTACATGAGTTCAAATTCAAAGGTTTCTTTTGTAAGAGGATAAACTAACTGATTTCTTAATAATCTTCTACTTGATTTTTTGTCGATTGATCGCTTATTCTTTTATTTTATTTTGCATCGAAAACACAACTCTTTTTTTATGAAATTCGCTATTGCCCCCGAACATCGTCGATATTTTGAGCAGCATGGAGCTATTGAATTAGAAGGGCTCCTTGCTCCTGAAAAACTTGAAGCCCTTAGAGTCGAAACTGCCGCAATCGACCCTGTCAATGGCCGTGATCTCTGGAGAAAGAATCAAAAAATTCGCTCGATAGTGACCTCCCGCGCATTTGGCGAAATTATTTGGCAGTTTTGTGATTTCAGGCCCGTTTTGCTCGGGTTTGACCAACTCTTTGGGTCATCTACAAATTCAGAGTATCAAGCGTTTATACAAAATCCCCACTCTCTTGATGATTTTTGCCACTTTCAAGGGGTGAAGGCGTCTCTTATTCTTTGTTTGAGGGGCGAAAACTCTCTCGACGCGACATTTGACGGACTTCCTTCAAATCCGGGCGCCGGAGTGGTGTATCATAGCGAGTACCCAATTCCCTTTCACTTGATGAAAGAGGGAAGATATTTGATGATTGTCTATACTCATGACAAAACGGTTGTGAAGCGTAACTCTGAAGATTTTCTTTCCACAGCCTCTTTTTCCGATGTAGGCTATAACAACGGCGATCGCATGAATCACAAAATCAATCCGATTTTAGTGAAATAATCAGGAACTTTCTAAAATTTTTAGAATTGTATTTAGATAGTCGATCCGATTTTTACAGCACATTTGCCGCGCGTAGTGATTACTACTTAAATGCATTCGATATTCAGATGTGTATTTTTGAATAAGCGCCTTTGTGTAGCCAATGACTGTGATAAAATGTGTGTCGATTGGTAGCTTTAACTCTCTCAAATTCTTTCGATCCAAATGATACACGATCTCGGTACTAGCTCCGCATTCAATAAGTGACTGTACTGCTTCAGGATTGCAGCTTTCAATTCCGACAAAAAGAGGGGTTTGACCTTTACTGTTTTTTTGATCGATTCCCTTGCAGCTATGATTTTTTAAAAAGGCCCAAACAGACTTCTTGGCCGATAATTTTGCAGAAAGATGCCATAAGTTCTCTTGAGAATCGGAAACATAGTCGAGATTTTCATCTAAAGCTAAGAAATATTGATTCTGGATGAAAGCTTTGATCTCCTTTTCAACTTCGTTATCATAAGTCACGACAATGGATGCGAAAGTGACTAAACAGAGGTGAAGATTTGAACGATGAAAATTAGAGTTTCGCTCTCTTGTAAATCGATAAGCCGACAGATTTTTAGAAGAAAACCGGGAGTGAAAAGGGAGCCGCTGCGGCTGTAATTCTATTTTTTTTGAAGTAGGAAAAATAAACGCCGGAAGATGGCGAAATAGGCGTGTACATTGAATCGACATAGTATTTCAATTTTTTTTGTAACAACATGACGCATGCGAATAGTTATTTTCAAGAAATTAATTCTGTTTTAAGCGCGACGCCACTTCGTATAAGCCAGATCCAGAGTGTAATAGAGGCTCATCCCCAGCTGGAGGCTACTTTGAAAAAGAGTGTCCGGATACATGCGGCAAAGAAATAGTGTCAAATATCCAATGGCACGTTTGATCAAATGACGAGATTTAATCTCGTGTGTAAGATCAAGAGCGCCAGTCACTTTATTCCAGGAAAACTCGCTTAAACCGTTCAAGGTGAAGGTGTCGATTTGACGGACAATCCGAGAACCAAGTGTCTCCCCTGGATTTGGCTTGTGATTGAGTGCGCGTATCACTTGCATAGTCACAGCATCAATTTCACTCTCTTGTAGATTTTTGACTCGTCCGATGAGCGCCTTATTTTCGACATAGTCATAGATGTCAAAAAAGATTGCAACTCCAAGCGAGGCAATCCCAAGTGGAATCATCAACTGGTAGAGCATAGATGCGACAAGTGCCATGCCGGCAAGAGAGGCAAAAGCAGCAGCAGTACCGCCTAGGATAAGAAAAATATCGACACTTTTTGCCATGACCTTAAGTGATGTCAACAACATGCTTATCTTATCGCGCGTCAAAAAGCTGTTTTTGGCGTCATGGAAATGCTTTGACAGATCTTGAAAGTTGAGATTAATGCTGATTGGAATATAGGAATGGAGGCTAAGAATACATTTTGATGCGTGTCCGATAGAGTCGGGTATTTCTTTAAAGAACCTGCTTACAAAAATTAACGTGTGCCATGTGGTATAGCTGACGCTTTGGATAAGATCGGTATTTTGTGAGATCACTTTGAAAATCCGTCCGGAGAAGTCGCTTAAATTGCATTTTGAATGAGAAGGTAAACAGAAAGGGGAAGATTCTACTTTAAGCGACAGGGTCATTTTTGATATACTCATGTGTTATGAAATGGACAATTATTGATTCAGGCAAAGGGACCGCAACTGAAAACATGGCTCATGATTATGCGCTTTTATCGCAGTTGTCGTCAATGACAGGGCCGACTCTTCGGTTTTATGAATGGCATACACCCTCTGTCACTCATGGATACTTTATGGAGCCGGCAAGTTGGATTCAAGAAAGCAAACTAGACTCTGCAAAAAGGCCCACAGGGGGAGGAATTCTGTTTCATGGTCATGACTTTACCTTTTCAGTCGTGATTCCTAAAAGCTTTCCCGCTTATACTCTCAATACAGTAGAGAATTATCGATACGTTAACCAACTAGTGATGAATGCTTTAAATTCTTTAGGGACGTTCGACCTCTCTTTATCTTCCTCTAAGAGCCCAAATTTAACCTATTGCATGATACGGCCGACAATCGGCGACATCATGATGGATGGGAAGAAGTTGGCAGGAGGGGCGCAAAGGCGCACGCGGCACGGCTTTCTTCATCAAGGAAGCGTTAACCTCTTTCCTATCCCTCAAAGCGGGATGGAGGAGCAATACGAGCTGTTTTTGGAAATGCACGCGCAGTCAACCTTTTTATTTTCAGAAAATAATGACAAGGCAAGAGAGGAATTCAAGCGTCATCTTGCTTTCTCTTTTCAGAGATGCTAATATTCACGATCAATATTGACTTTAGGGAACCCTATGCTTAAATTCTTCAGAAATTATGAACGATACTTCTATATCATTGTCACTGTAGTGATCGTGATTTCATTTTCTTTTTTCGGCACCTACGATGTCATGACAAGACCCGGTCCAAAAGATACAATTGCGTTTACTGCTGTTGACGGGACAAAGATCACTGGACGAGAACTCGATGAGATGGTGCATTTTCTACGGACCGATATTGAAGAGAAGCAACTTTACGGTGGAACTTGGGGTGCAAATTTTTTAAATGATGGTGTCGTAAAGAAAGACTTTCTTGAGAGCGGCTTGGCAAAATCTCTGAGCATGGAATATGCAGATCAGTTAAAACGCGATTTAGAGCCACGTTTAAAGCGAGAGCAGACTTACCAGTCATATTCACATCCCGGAGCCTCCTTTATCAATGCAAAAAATGCCTGGGATTATCTTGCGCCTGATGTGGCAATGCAGCTGAGCCGTTTAAAAAGCCAAGAGGATCCTGTTGATTCTGAAGCAATTGACGCACGGATAAAGTTATATTTGGCCGAGAGAAAATTTCCCGCACCGACATTGAAGCAGGTTCTCTCTTATCAACAACAACAATTTAATTGGGTGCAGCCCGATCCACAGCTCCCTTACAGGGATCTATCTCTTTTTGAATACCACAACGTGACCGACTGGTTCGGGCCAAAATTTGTGCGCCTTGTTGCAGAGATGGTCATTAATGGTTCAAAAGTTGCCGAGCGTAAGGGATATCATGTAAGTGAAGCGGAAGCGCTAGCCGATTTAAAGGCGCGTTCGGACGAGAACTATAGTCAAAATATAAATAATCCAAACTTAGGCGTTACCAACGCAACTGCGTATTTTAATGAACAATTGAGACGATTGAATCTCGACTCTACGCGAGCTGCAAACATTTGGCGGCAAGTTCTTTTGTTTAGACGTCTATTTAAAGAAGGTGGAGAGAGCACCTTTGTTGATCAGTTATCACCGGCGCTCTTTAATGAATGGGCCTATCAAGGGATTGAGGGAGATCAGTATCAGCTTCCCGATGCCCTTCATATGAGCAGCGTGCGCGAGTTGCAAAAGTTCCAGAAGTATTTACAATCGATAGAAGAAAATTACCAGGCGACGGCATTGCAAATGCCGACACGTCTACTCTCTACAAATCAGGTCAAAGAAAAGACCCCCTCACTTGTACAAAAGCGATATTTAATCGATGTCTCAAGTGTCGATCTATCTAAGCTAAGCTCACGCGTTCCTGTGAAAGAGACGTGGGAGTGGGAAGTCGATGCAAAAAATTGGGAGTTGCTAAAAGAGAATTTTCCTGTTCTTGGCACTCTTGATGGAGAGAGCGAGAAGGTGCGTTTTGCCTCTTTGGATTCGCTTGATAGAAAAACAAGAGCGCAACTCGACCATTTTGCGAGAAGAAATATTGTTAAGTCACATCCGGAATGGATTGAGCAAGCGTTGTCCCAGGTGAAACCTAAGCGCGAGGAACTTGCTCTTCGCTTAAGAGGCGGAAAGAGTCCCTTTCCGGGTTGGAGGGACGCAAATAGTCTCAGCAAATACCTAGAGACACTCAAAGATAATTCGAAAAATGCCGAGCCATACTCTCCCGATGATGAGCATTATTACAGTTTCACCGTGTATGATCGCTCTAAGGAATTTGAAATTCTAACCTACGGAGAGGCAAATAGAGAAGAGGTCTTAGATCAGCTACTTGATCAATCGAGTGAAAAGCAAGACTTGAAGCCCCTTCTTAATGCAATTAAAAAGGACGCAGCGGAGCATGGAGAGACAAAATCCCCTCTAATCGATGATATTGCAGCTTCCTTGCGCTTTTTTGCCCATATGCGAGCAGAAGAGCAGCGTATCAAAGAAAATGGATCATCTGTAAGTGAGGTAACAAACGAGAGCGAAGATAGCGTAGATCAGCTCTCAAAGCGTCCGCCACTTGCCGATCAGTGGAGAGTCGTTCATACCCCCATTGAAGGCGATCGCACGACCCCTTTTATCAATTTTGACAAAGAAGATGTCTTTGCACTTTCTGAAAATGAGTGGTCGAAAGTCTACACTCCCAGAAACGGGGATCTGAACTTTCTATATATTCGAAAGCAGATAACAGAGGTTCACCCAAGCCGACAGTTTGAACGGGTAATGGAAGCAAACCAATTGCTCTCTCATGAAGCGCAGCAGATACTAATGCAGCAGTTGATTGAAGAAGTGCAAGAGAAAAACGCAATTTCAATATAATGAAGAAGCGTCGTTTCAAGGAAGAGGAGTTGTTAGAGCCGGTCTCAGCGATCAACTTTGTTCAACTCTCTTTTCCTTGCCAAAAACTGACCGAGCCGCTGAATCGCAAAAATTTTAAGAAGCATCAGCTGCCCGAAACGACCTCTCTTACAAAAGAGGATGCCTTTGCCGATGTCGCGATCGGTTGGGGGTTAGAGGGAGTTGAGATCCTTATTCACTCAAAGCTTCCCTATATAGAGACGCATTTCCCCGATTTTTCAAAAGGAGATGCCGTTGAGATCATGATCGACACGAGGGATAATAAATCTACCGGATTTAATACCAGGTTCTGTCATCACTTCTTTTTTCTCCCGGAGTCAATTGAGGGGACGCAGGCAGGTGAGATCACTCATTTTAGAACCGAGGATAGACATCTCTTATGCGACCCGTCTCTTTTATCAGTCTCTTTTGAGCGAGAGAGAAATGGATACTATCTTCACGCTAAAATCCCAAGAGAGGCGTTGCATGGATACGCTCCTGATCAATTTCATCGATTGGGTTTTACATATTGTCTTTATCACAACAATGAGAGACAGCACTTCTCGGTTTTGAGCGAAGAGTTTTCAATCGCGGAACACCCCGCTTTGTGGGCCTCTTTGAACTTGTCCTGAAGATAAATTCAGCTTTTTTTAATTCGATCATGTGATAAAAAAAAAGTTCCCCAACCCTTTCCAAAGGTAAAAATGAAAACAGCGCTCTATGAAAGACATAAAGAATTAAATGCCAAAATTGTGGATTTTGGAGGTTGGGAGATGCCTCTGCAATACGAGGGGATCTTAGCTGAACATCGTGCTGTAAGGGAAAATGTTGGCGTATTCGACGTCTCTCATATGGGGCGAGTCGATGTAGAGGGTGAAGATGCGGAGATGTTTTTGGATTTCCTATCGACAAATGCGGTCAGAAACAAAAAAGATGGACGGGCTATTTACACAGTCTTTTGTAATGAAAAGGGAACGTGCGTAGATGATGCAATTATCTTTCGCAGGAGCCAAACCTCTTTTTTTGTTGTTTTCAACGCCTCCAATCGCGAAAAAGATTTAAATCATTTCAAAAAGTATGCAAGCAATTTTAAGGTGCAGATCCAGGATCGGTATACCGGATATGGCATTTTAGCCCTTCAAGGACCTAAAGCTGCTCATTTGCTCAATGAAAGCATGCCGCCGATGCGTTTTGTCGAAAAAGAGGACGATGTCGTCATCTCTTCTACCGGATATACAGGATCCGGCGGTTTTGAAATTTACGCTTCAAACGAGAACATTCTTAAATATTGGGATCTTTTCCTTGAGAAGGGAGCATCGCCTTGTGGACTTGGCGCGCGCGATACTTTGAGACTTGAAATGGGCTACGCCTTGTATGGTCACGAACTTTCAGAAGAGATTTCTCCTTTAGAATCGATCTCGGCTTGGACAGTCAATACAAATAAGGAATTTCTCGGAAAAGAGCATTTAAGTGACAAGCGGCGCGCGTATGCGATCGTATTAGATGATAAGGCAATTGCGCGTCAAGGCTGCGCGGTTTACTTAAGTGATCAACAGATTGGTGATGTCACATCCGGCAACTTTTCTCCCACTTTGGAAAAATCCATTGCCCTGATTTTAGTCGATCAAGCTCTAAATGAAGGAGATAAGCTTAATATTCAAATAAGAAAACGAAAGATTACTGCAAGAGTTGTCAAACTTCCTTTCGTTCAGATATAATAGACTCTTCAATCGAATTATACCGGAGGATTATGAAATTTACAGATACCCACGAATGGGTTGCAAATGAAGGAGATGCGGCAATTATTGGCATCACCGATCACGCGCAAGATGAACTTGGAGAGATAGTGTATGTGGAACTTCCCGAAGTGGGAAAACATATCGAAGCGGGCGAAGAACTTGCTGTCCTTGAGTCAACAAAAGCTGCAGCTGATGTTTACGCACCTGTCTCCGGAGAAGTGATTGAAGTGAATGCAGCCTTAGAAGACAATCCGGAGCTTATCAATAACTCAGCTCAAGAAAACGGCTGGATCTGCAAATTAAAGCTAACAAATCCGGAAGAGATGGACGAACTGCTTGATGCCGAAGCTTACAAACAGATTTTAAGCTAATGGATTTTATTGCCAATCAATCCTCACAAATTCAAGAGATGCTTGAGGTGATCGGAATCACCGACCCGACACAACTCTATCGCGACATTCCAAACTCACTGATCTTACCACCGCCAAAGGTTGATGACGGTCTTTCCGAGTATGAAGGGTTGCAGTGGATGAGGCAGCTCTCTAAAAAAAATACATTTGTTGATGATGATAATTATTTAGGCGCAGGAGCCTATGAGCACCATATACCGGCAATTTGCGATGCGATTGGCAGCCGCTCTGAATTTTTAACCGCATACACTCCTTATCAAGCAGAAGCCTCCCAAGGCATGCTTCAAACGATCTTTGAGTTTCAGACGGCCGTTTGCGCCTTAACAGGAATGGATGTTGCCAATGCTTCGGTATATGACGGCGCCTCCGCA
The DNA here is from genome assembly GCA_040880105.1 of Waddliaceae bacterium. Taxonomy (GTDB): domain Bacteria; phylum Chlamydiota; class Chlamydiia; order Chlamydiales; family SLOH01; genus SLOH01. The sequence goes on from JBBDJA010000020.1 coordinate 30,180, forward strand.
TGTGCAGAAGCTCTATTGATGGCACTTCGTCTCCATCGAGGGAAACGCAAAGTGATTCTAGTCTCTGAGCCGATCCACCCGCACTATAGAAAAGTTATCGACCAGTACTTGGAAAATCACGACGTCACCCTCAAGGCCTTTTCCTCAAAAGAAGATCTGGATGACCAAGTGGCAGCTCTTTTGGTTTCATACCCTAACTTCCACGGCGTAATCGAAGATTTTCAACCTCTTTTTGAAGAAGCTAGAAAAAAAGGCATTCTCAATGTCGTCTTGGCAAATCCCCTGATTTACGGTCTCTTTCCATCGGCCAAAGCATTAGGTGGGGACATTGCTGTCGGAGATTTACAACCCTTCGGTCTGCCGATGCGCTTCGGTGGTCCATTTGTCGGTTATATGGCCACGCGCAGAGAGCTTGTGAGACAACTCCCGGGACGTATCGTCGGCAGAACAGAGGATGACAGCGGTCGCACCGGATATGTCCTCACGATGCAGGCAAGGGAGCAGCATATTCGCCGGGAAAAAGCGACATCGAATATTTGCACCAATCAAGCCCACGCCGCTTTACTTAGCCTAATTGCGATTCTTTGGTATGGAAAAGAAGGGGTGAAAGAGCTTGCACTTGCCAACTACAGAAGAGCAGCTTACCTAAAAGAGGGATTAAGCAAGATTCCCGGAGTGAAAGTTTTGGGAGACAATCACTTAAATGAATTTGTTGTGCGCTTCAATCGTGATGTCGTTGAGCATTTCCGCAAAAATCACATTCAACCGGGAGTACCCCTGGAAAATCATTCGCTTCTTGTTGCTGTGACAGAAACTAAATCGAAAGAACAACTAGACCGCTATCTAAAGGTCGCAGCTGAGGCCATGAGATGAGTCAGACCATTTTTGAAAAGTCTCAAAAGGGACAAAAAGCATTTAGCATTCCCTTTCAGGATCCCGAATTTGAGAAATTTTCCCCCGCAATACCGACTCGAAAAGATGAGATTTTGCTTCCTGAGATTTCAGAGCTTGACCTATTGCGCCATTTTGTCCCCCTTTCGCAAAAAAATATGGGCATTGATACCCATTTTTATCCGCTTGGCAGTTGTACAATGAAGCTAAACCCCCGCGTGAATGAACAAGCGGCCAGTTTGCTTGGATTTTGCCAGTCGCATCCCTTAGCTCCCGACGACAGTGTCCAGGGAAATTTACAATTGATTCATGAGCTGACAACACTTTTATGTCAGATTTGCGGGATGCACTCAGGAACTCTACAGCCCAACGCAGGTGCCCAAGGTGAGCTTGTCGGTCTCAAGATGATCGCCGCCTATCATAAGAAGAGAAATGTTGTTTAACGCGTTGTTATCCTCATCCCCGACTCTGCCCACGGGACAAATCCGGCAACCGTCACAATGGCCGGGATGAAAACAGTTCCACTTAAGTCATGTGCTTCCGGAGACATCGATCTTGAAGATCTGAAGTCAAAGCTTTCAAACCGCACGGCCGGCCTTATGCTAACCAATCCAAATACCTTGGGTGTCTTTAGCGCGAAAATTCTAGAGATCACAAAACTTGTTCATGAACATGGCGGGCTACTGTATTATGATGGTGCTAACCTCAACCCTCTTTTAGGAGTGGTTAGAATAGGTGAGATGGGTTTTGATGTTCTGCATATTAATTTGCATAAAACCTTCTCCACTCCTCATGGCGGAGGGGGACCCGGTTCTGGACCTGTCCTATGCTGTGAGCGTCTCACTCCTTTTCTTCCGGTCACAAGGGTATTGAAAAAAGAGGACCGTTACTACACATCAGATGACTTTGAAGACAGTATTGGACGCATTGCCTCATTTCACGGAAACTTCGGAATATATTTGCGCGCCTATCTGTATATTAAACTTCACGGGATGTTCGGTTTGAGGAAAGTGGCTGAAATGGCAGTTTTAAATGCAAATTACCTGAAGAAAAAGATAGCGCCCCTGTTCACTGTTCCATATTCCCAGCCGTGCTTTCACGAATTTGTGGTTCAAGCTGACAACTATCTCAATCAAGGCGTACGCGCGTTGGATATAGCCAAGCGTCTGCTTGATTATGGTGTCCACGCACCCACTGTTTACTTCCCGCTTATTGTCAAAGAGTGCCTCTTAATTGAGCCGACTGAAACAGAATCAAAAGCAACCCTTGATCGATTTATTGAGATTCTTGAAACGATTGTAGATGAAATTCAAACAGACGTAGATCTCGTTCTTAAAGCGCCGCATACCTATTCGGTTTCCCGACTGAATGAAGTTAAGGCCGCTAAGCAGCCTATTTTAACGGCAATGGATATCTGAGAATTAAGAGGTTTTTTTAAAACCTCTTTCAAGTTGTTAAATCTAGCCTCATTTAAGAAAAACGCACTGTTAATCAGAGGCTCCTTTACGCTCTTTGTCGATCCCTCTTTACAACACACCAAACCGTAAATTAAAAGGGTTTGATAGAGGCCCCCGGCTCATATCAAATGAGATGGACCTCTATTCAGAGCTTCTGTTATTTGTGGCTCATTTTTTTAAGAATCGGATTCATTGCAAAGCTGATGAGGCCAAAAAAGAGTAGGCCCGCTGTCAGAATGAAAAAGATTGTCGTTTCGCCAAGAGTGTCTAAGGTAAGGCTGACGAATTCACCGCCTAAAAATGTGCCAAGCCCAATACCGGCCAGCATCAATCCCATCATACGCGTCACATACGGCCTAGGGGAAAGCGTTGTCACTGCAGCCCAAGAGATCGGAATAAAACAAAGCTCGCCGATCGTGATTAAAAACTGCATGATGACAATCCAAATCCAGTGGGGGTGACTATCGAGATAACTTGACTTCACCGCAATCACACCAAAGGCAAGCGCAAGCAGTAAAAAGCCAATTCCCATTTTCACACCAACAAATGGATCGAGGTTTTTTTTCCCGAGATAAGCCCAGAAAATGGAAAGCAAGGGGGCAAAAAATATAATAAAAAATGGATTAAGACTAGCAAGCCACAAGGTTGGAATGGTCCAGCCGAAAAAATGGCGATCGACGTGGTCGCGGATATAAAGCGATAGCATTCCCGTCTGTTCCCACGCAATAAAAAAGAAAATCGTCATCAGGAAAAGATAACCGACAACTAGAAGTTGGCTTTTTTCTTTTGAAGTTAAAGGAACCGGCTGATGATCGACCGTTTTTACCTGGGGCTTTTTTCCCACTTCCCCTAAATACCGATCTTGTCCCCACCAAATGATAAATAGGGCGATTAACATCCCAAAGCCTGCAATAGAAAACCCAAGGTCGTACCCATAATTTTCCATTACCCAGCCGCTGACAAGCCCGCCAATAAACGCGCCGACATTAATCCCGGTATAAAAGATTAGATAGGCGCTATCGCGTTGACTCTCGCTGGAATCATCATATAATTCACCTAGAATGGATGTCAGACACGGCTTAAAAAAACCATTACCAATCGAAACAAGAGCAAGCGCCAAAAAGAATAAGGAGTTAAATGCCATACAGAAATGGCCAATGGCCATAAGGACAGCCCCGATCATTACCGAGCGCCTTTGACCTAAAAATCGATCGGCAAAATATCCGCCGATAACCGGTAAAATATAGGCCATTGCAAGATAGTTGTTCATTAAGAGAATCGCATCGGATTTCTCCCAAGCAAGTCCTCCTTCCATCACTTTTGCAGTCAAATATAGTGGAAGTAGCGCACGCAGCGAGTAGAAGCTAAAACGCTCCCACATTTCAGTCATAAAAAGAAGTTTAAGTCCGTTTCCGTGTTTGATCATTGTATTTCTAGGGTGTTATTTATTATTTTCCGGACTGATTGGAGTCCATGTATAGAGATAAATTTCCAAGCTCCTCTTCGATTTGAAGGAGTCGATTGTATTTGGCAATACGGTCAGTTCGTGAAAGAGAGCCCGTTTTGATTTGCCCTGAATTGACCGCTACGCTTAAGTCTGCAATAAAGGTGTCGGCCGTTTCTCCTGAACGGTGAGAAATCACTGTTGTATATGCGCTAGATTTTGCCAACTCAATCGTCTCCAGAGTTTCACTCACTGTCCCGATTTGATTGAGTTTAATCAAAATTGAATTTGCAACACCTTCCTTGATTCCACGGCGCAGTCTTTTGGGATTTGTAACGAATATATCGTCTCCGACAATCTGCACATCGGAAGCAAGCGTCTCGGTTAAAGCTGTCCACCCTTCCCAATCCTCTTCATCCAAGGGATCTTCAATAGAGTCGATCGGGTACTGTTTGACTAGATTTGTCAGATACTTGATCTGCTCATCGGATGTGCGGCGCGCATTTTGCTGTACATACGATCCGTTATCGTAAAACTCTGATGCCGCGCAATCTAAGGCAAGGGTCACATCCGATCCTGGATTTAGCCCAGCTTTCGTAATGGCAGAGAGGATCAGATCAAGCGCCTCTTCATTGGATTTTAAGTTTGGGGCAAACCCGCCCTCATCTCCGACTGCTGTGATCTGCTTGTTCTCTTTCAGGATCGACTTGAGGTGGTGGAAGATTTCCGATCCCCATTGAAGCGCCTCTTTAAAGCTTTGCGCCCCAATCGGGCGAATCATAAATTCTTGAAAATCAAGGAGGTTATCCGCATGGACGCCCCCATTAATGATATTCATCATCGGACACGGCAGAACGTAGGCATGAGCGCCTCCAATATAGCGGTAAAGGGGGAGTTTAGCAGTTTCTGCTCCGGCCCTTGCGATTGCAAGCGAACAGGCGAGGATGGCATTTGCGCCAAAGTTCCCTTTATTCTCTGTTCCATCAGCTTCAATCATCTTGAAATCAAGGCGCATCTGATCAAACACAGACTGTCCGGTTAAAATTTCACGGATAGGACCGTTGACTTGGTTGACAGCCTTTTGTACTCCCTTTCCAAAGTAGCGCTTTTTATCGCCGTCGCGAAGTTCAATCGCCTCAAACTTCCCTGTAGAGGCTCCGGATGGGACGGCAGCCCTGACGGTAATCCCTTGATCAGTAGTCAGCGTGACCTCTACTGTGGGAAACCCTCTGGAATCCAGAACTTCAATTGCTTTGATCGATTGAATATTTGACATGAGATTTAAGATTACCTTGCTTTGAAATTATTGGCAAATGTAAATAAAAATTTTAATGTGGTAGAATAAGAGAAAGGAGGAAGTAGACGATGACTCGATACCAAATTGCACTTTTCGGCGAGGCGGAGAAAGGGGAATTTTGCAAAGCCTACCCTTGTCAGTCTCTTTCCCATCTTCTCAACAACTTTGGCAATCCACCACCGGAAAGCCATGGCTTATTGTTTGCCATTCAATCTTTGATGTACCAGCGTCCGCTGATCTATTTTCGTGTGCACGAAGAGGGGTTTAGTATTGAGGATTACTTAAAGGGTTTGAAGGTTTTACAAGAAGAAGAAGAGGTCTTTTCCGATCTTTTTGCAATTGGAATTCCGGGAGTTGGTGACGACATTATTATTAATGCCGTCGCCCCGATCTGCTCCTACCATCAAGGTGTGATGGTAGTGACTGAGCCTGATCTCTATGATTACCTTACAAGCGATGCCGCTTGTTTCTCATGAGACAGTAGAGAAATACTTCTTAAGACCTTCTTGATCCGGCTGCATGGATTTTTCACCATTGTTCCAGTTTGCCGGGCAAACTTCGCCGTTTGTCTCAAAGAAGTTCAAAGCGTCAAGAATGCGCAACGCTTCATCAACAGAGCGTCCGAGCGGTAAATCGTTAACGATTTGATGTCTAACAACTCCTTTCATATCGATTAAGAAGAGGCCGCGGAAAGCAACGCCTTCATCTGCATGGAGGACATCGTAGGATCTGGCGATGTCTTTATTAATATCGGAAATAATCGGGTATGTAATGCCTTCAATCCCACCATTTGTTTTCTTTGTATTTAGCCATGCGTAGTGTGAGTAACAGCTATCTACAGAGCATGCGATGACAGTTGCGTTGCGCTTTTCAAATTCGGCAAGCTTTTCTTGAAACGCATGAAGCTCAGTCGGACATACAAAGGTGAAATCAAGGGGGTAGAAAAAGAGGACGACATATTTGCCTTCGAATTGATCTAAATTGAAATTATCGACGATCTTATTGCCAACGACTGCTTTTGCGTTGAACTTTGGCGCTGGTTTACCGACTAGTACACCCATTATTATCTCCTGTATTATTGATAAATTTCTCTTGTATTCGGAAGCCAGGTTTCAGCCCCAATCGTTGTTTCCACTCCATGGCCGGGATAGACTTTGGTCTCATCTGGAAGGGCAGCGAGTTTGTCAATCGATACCCACATTCTTTCCGGCTGTGCGGTTGGAAACGAGATGTTCCCGATACTGCCGCGAAAGAGAGTGTCTCCGGTGATCAGGATCTTCTCTTCTTTATTAAAGAAGCAGACGCTTCCCGGTGTGTGTCCGGGTGTGTGGATAACAGTCCATGTGCTTTCGACTGCATTTAACTCCATGCCATCTTCAAAAAAATGGTCCGGCTGAACAGCGACGATCGCAAGCCAAAGAATCATGCCATCAGATCCGGGCTCTTCAAGATTGCCTTTATCTTCCGGATGAATCCAAACATCTATTCCATACTGCTTTTTCACCCTAGCAACATCTGCAATATGATCCCAGTGACTATGAGTCAGCCAGATCGCCTGCGGGTTGAGGTTTTTTTCTGTGATAAAGTTGAAAATATGGTCGGCGGATCCCGGAGCGGGATCGATGATTAAAGCATTTTTTGTCTTAGGACAAAATGCAATATAGACGTTTGTTTCAACTGGACCTGTGGCGAAGGTGAATATCTCCATCCCTTTCTCCATTAAATTTGCACCGGAGAGGACTCGAACCTCTAACCGCCCGGTTCGTAGCCGGGTACTCTATCCAATTGAGCTACCGGTGCTCAAGCAAGAGAAAGTTTAGATGTTTACTGGGTTTTTTACAAGTCTTTTAGTGAGATAGCTGCAGTTCATTGCTCATATTAGCCACTTCATTTTTCTTTGTACTTAGCAGAACATACGAGGTAGCAAATGCAAGAAACAGCCAATACCAGCAGATGCTCGACGGAATATTCGTGAGCTTATAGATCGCAAGTGAAAGTGCGGCCGAGGTTCCGCCAATCATTTGAGAGCCAAGGGCATAGGAAAAGGAGACAAGTGAATATCGATGAAATTTCGGAACAAGGTTTTGCGACCAGGAATGAAATGTGGCACTAAAACAGACGCCTAAGACAACAAAAACCATGCGGATCCAATCGACAGTCTCCGCCCCAAGAATGGAGAAAAGAGGAAGAGCGATGATACCAAGACAAAGAGAGCTTCCGATCATTAGGTTTTCTCGAGAAAGTCTACCCCCAAGATAGCCAAATAAGGGCAGAAGGAGAAAGTCGAATAAGAGGAGCCAGCTATTTGATTTCATCATATCTGCTTTTGAAAGATCTGAAATCATCGGAACAAATCCGATCAGTAAGACAAAAATCATCATATATGTAGCATGTGAAAACCCCGACGCAAGCATGATCACACCGATTTTGCTTCTCATTTCCCATAGGTTCAAGACGCGCGTTTGAAATGAAATAGCGTCACTATCTATTTTTTTTATTTCATTTTTTCGTAAGTAGAACGCAATAAGGGCCGTTGACGCTCCAAAGAAGTATAAGAGTCTCCAAACACTCGATATCATTCCAAATTGATAGAGGAGAGTCACCGATGTAGAGGAGAGTAAAATGCCTGCAATCGTTGATGTGCTAAAAATCCCGCTCGCAAAATCTTTTTTTTCTTCTGCAGTATTTTCGAGCCAGTAAATAGCTCCTCCCATTGTTTCTCCGGCCGAGCAAAAGCTTTGGAAGGAGCGCGCAAGAAGCAAAAGAAAAGGGGCGAACATTCCGATTGATGAGTAGGTGGGAAGGGTGCCGATTAAAAATGTGGAAAGCGCCATTCCGCAAAGTGAATAGCAAAGCGCCTTGCTTCTTCCGGCGCTATCACCCAAATGGCCAAAATAGAGAGCGCCAATTGGCTTTGCAAGTTTTGCTATGGGAATAAAGGAGTATGTGACGATAAGCGCCGTTAGATAATCTTGCTCCGGAAAAAATAGCGTTGCAAAAAGAGGAGATAGAAATGCATAGAGACTCGAGTCAAAATTCTCCAGCAAATTTCCGAGATAGATCCCTAATACTGTTTTGCGATTCACTCTCTTTTTCTTGTTTGATTTTAAAGGAGTTTATACTGACATGCATGGAATTTACATCGCAAGTCATTATAGGAACCCCTGATTAATTCAGATTATTAAATTTTGTGCCTTTTCCCAGAAATTCGAGAAAAACGCACTCACTTAACTATCATGTAGTTAAGTTCGATTGTTTTTTCGAATTTTAGAAAAAATTCATGCAAAATTTAATTAACCTGCATTAATCAGACTTTCCTAGAAGAAATATGATAATCCGACTTAATTGAAATTGTGATACAATTTGATCTATGACTGATGCTTTTTGTAAAGATACATCAAGGGCTTTTATCTGGAATCGGGTCCTTAATATCCCTTTTTGGACTTTGATTACAGCTCTTCCTTTTATACTGTACAAGGATATGCACGCCTCAAAGCTTCAATTGACTCTGGTGATTGCATTAAAACCGATCTCCGCTTTAATCGCCCCTTACTGGAGTATGTGGGTAGAGGAGAGAAAAGATCGGCTCCTTTCCAATATTTTTTGGGCCAATCTTTTGCGTTATATCCCTCTGCTTTTTTGCCCTTGGATGCACTCCCCTTGGCAGGTGATTGCCGCTTTTTTCTTTTATATGATTCTGAGCCGAGGCTCAACGCCGGCGTGGATGGAGATGATGAAAAACCGACTCCCGAAAGAGAGTCATGCGCGGGTATTTCAGACCGGAAGTACCCTTGAATACCTGGGGACTGCGCTCTTACCTTTTGTTATGGGCAGCTTTTTAGATAGCGATCGAGTGCCGTGGCAATGGATGTTCTCAATTTCAGCGCTTCTTGCCCTGGCCTCCACCCTTTTTATCAAGAGAATCCCTAAAGTCGTGGAAGATAGACAAAAAGTCGGAAGGTCTTTTCGCGAGCATGTGATCAACCCGTGGTTACGCTTAAGAACCATCCTTTCGGATCGTCCGGATTTCAGTATGTATATCAAAGGATTTATGTTGGGAGGGGCGGGACTTATGATCTTGCACCCGGCTCTTTCTCTTTACTTTGTCGATGTTCTAGAACTCTCATACACAGAGATGCTACTTGCACTTGGACTATGTAAGGGGATCGGCTTTGCGATCTCTTCCCCTTTTTGGACCGGATATTTTCAGAGGGTCAATATCTATTTTTTCAGCGGAGTGATTGCACTTCTTGCCGCTTGTTTTCCGGTTTTACTTTTTTTTGCGAGCAGTCAGCTCAGCTTTCTTTATGTTGCCTACCTTCTCTACGGCATCATGCAATCGGGAAGCGAGCTTAGTTGGCATATGTCCGGCCCATACTTTTCTAAGGATGAAGATAGCTCAAGCTACAGCGCAATTAATATGTTAACAGTCGGGCTTCGAGGCTGCATTGTTCCGTTTATCGGCGGATTGCTCCTGAGTTTTTTCGGCTCTGTCTATGTGCTTGGAATCGGCGCGATTTTTTGCATGATGGGAAGTTTTTATCTATTACGCTGTTCATCGCATTCTGCTGCCTATGAGAGTGCGCTTTAGTTCAAATAAGTCTCTTGAAATTCTTGGCTGAGCATTCGGAAGACTTCATAATAGGTGTGGCCGAGAATGAAGTGATCGATAAGCGGGAATCCCTCATTAAAGGAGCCGACCCATTGAATATTACCCTTCGTATTGAAAAATGACCGAATGGATTCATAGGGGCTTAAGACGTAGGCAATGTCTCTACAACTGATATAATGTGTGAGGCTTTCAAAATCGCTATCTTGAAAAAATGAGGCGGAAGCAACGGTAATCACGCGGATCATTCTCTTCTCTTCAGCGGTGAGAAGGTGGCTTGCTGTTTGTGTGACGCAGCCGCCTAAGCTGTGAGCGTAGTGAATAATGAGGCCTCCTCCATCGACACCTCCCATCTGCTTGATGAGTTTTTTCCACGTTCGAGCCAGAAGTTTAGCCTCATTTGTCACATAGCCGGCTTTCAGCAAAATTGCCTTCACTATGTCATGTGTCCATCCCGAAGAGGAGTCGAAGATGTAGTGGATATTCATTCCGCCGTGTAAATCACCGAGAATCGCCAGATTATTTTTATAATCAAGACGGGCGTTCATAATCCCGTTGACAAGTGTAATCCGTACTTTTTCATTTAGCTCACCCTTGCCAAATATCCCCGCCTCGGAGATATCTTGGAAATATCCGCTAAGGTGAAGAACCCCGCTACCGAAGACTCCTTTTGCAAGTTCATCAAATTCGGTGCGCATGTTTTCCATATAACCGAATTTGTCACGAAATACATTCATGCTGCGTTGAATGGAATCGTAGATATACTGAGTTCCATTCCATAGCGCATGCCACCCGTCAGAAAAAGTGAAGCCACCAAAAAGGTCATTGTAATTGAGCGGATTGTTAAGACAAAAGCAGTAGCGATTTAAGCTGTCTATATGGCCAAGGGGGTCTTTTGTGGTCCATTGCCCAAGGTGGGGGGCGTAATCTCGTTTTCCAAAAAATATTAACTGTGTGTGCGGATCGACACGTTTGGATTTATAGCGCCACGGAATGAGGCGCGCACTATTTTCTTGTTTGAAGGGGGTGTATTCATACGTTTCGCTTATCTCTTTTGTAGAGTCGATGATGCAGCCAATCGAGTGAAACAGCGTATTGATGACCCCGAAGGAGTTTTGTGCCGATTCAAATGCAATTGCAAGCTCGGCTCCTGCTTGTGGGATTAGCAAACGAAAATGGATCTGCTCACCATGTTCATTTAGCGTTGCAATGTCATGCATATCGTCATAAAGGTAGAACTCTTTTTCAGATCCGAATGTTTTACTTAATCTGCGACCCAAAAAGTCATAGGAGTAGTGAATCGTCTCTTTTTCATCGATGATTACCTTTGTTAAGCGGCCCATGGCATCATAAAAGTATAGGCGACCCTCTTCTTCGATGAGATTTCCATTTGCGTCGAAGAGTCTCTTCAAACAATCCATAGGTTTGTTTTCAATTTCTCCTGAGGGGCAGTAGGAGATGCACTCTTCCTTTTCATTTGTTTTGATATATGTGACTTGTCCCTCTTCATCTCGCTTTAGCGATTGAGAATAATGTTCAGAATCGACTGCGCAGATTCTCCCCATTTCATCATATGCGTAATGAACAGTCCCGTGAAGTTTAGGGCAATCTGTGTGTGTGAGTTTACCTTGAGTGTCGTAGAAAAAATCTTGAAAATAGAGAGCTTCTCCTTCTGGATTTTGGCGAGTAACCGTTTTCAGTTGGCAAGTGTCGTATGTATATTGAATTTTCGATCTGTCCGGAAGGATTGCCCCTATTCGCCTGCCTAAGAGATCGTACCGATACTGCATTTTTGCCCCGCAGGGAAAGATCTCTTCGATTAATCGCCCATCTGTATCATAGCATCTTGTCGTCACTTCACCTGAAAGACGATCCGTCATTTGAATCGGTTGATTGTAAGAATTATAAGTGACTGCGTAATCGACACTCCTATCGCTAGAATAAAGCGCGGTAATTGCTCCTAAGTCATTATACTCATAGTTAATATGAACCCCATTGGGCTGTGTCATTTTGCATAGAAGCCCATCTTTTCTATATGAGTAATAGCTCGCCGATCCCTCTTCTATTTGAGCAATTAATCGGTCCATACTATCGTATTGCCATACGATAGAGGGGCGACTATCTGCCCTTTCTTCTATCTTATTCCCAACTAGATCGTAAAGGAATGAGAGGCGTGAGACCTCATTTCCAAGAGGGTCTCTCGTAATGATTGTCTCCAGTTGGTTCATGGCATCATAAATTAAGGTCTGGCTACTGCCATTTTTTTTTACGATGACTTTTTTTGAAACGGTTTGTCCGCGGTCGTTGATGTGATTTAAGTCTTTTTTCAGGGCCGGTGCGTCCATTTCGGGTGCTTTCTTATTTTCTTGTCGAATCACACCAGACGCATCTCCGATCTTACTTAAGATAAGCCGCCGCTCTTGATCGTAATGAAAGCAGTTAAGAAAAAAGTCGTTTTCACCGGGGCCAAACCACTCCTTTTTTGTTTCAATGTCGCCACTTGGATTATATGTCAGCTCGACTTTCGACTCGCCGTTAATAATCGCGGTCTCTCTTCCGCATCCGTCATAGAAAAAATGGGTTTGCTTTCCATCCAAACGAATTTTTTGGAGAGGATGAAAGGCTGTGGACTCTATATGATAGCCATCAAGGACTTTATCATCGGAAGAATAGAGTGTCTCATCTGATACCCGCCCTAAAGCATCGTATGAGTAAAGAGTGTACAGGCCGCTCCTTGCAGTTGCTTTTTTCTTGGTACCATCTAAATTGTAGATGTATGTCTCTTCAGATCCATCAGGATAGAGGAACTTTGTTGGCTGACCGCGAGCATTGTATGCGATGGAGGTCTCTCTTCCCTCTGCGTCAATTTTTTTGGTCACCTGATCAAAGATATTATATTTAAGATGTGTCTTGGGGACCCCGCTTTTAACAAGCGGATGCACAATCACAGTTTTCCTTCCGAGAGAGTCGAGAGTAAAGGTTGTCCAATTCCCGTTCGAATCACAACTGCCGATTTGACGGCCTAAATCGTCGTATCGATACTGAGCACTGCGCGTTTCCCCACTCACGCTTGTCTCCTCTTGCATGATCAGTCGATGATTTTGATCATAGATATATTCAGAGGTTCCTTTTTCATTGGATTGATAGACCAAATTTCCGAAAGGGTCGTATTCCGCCTCTTCAATTCCGTGATTCGTCTCTTTTCTAATGAGACGGCCGCACTGATCGTATGTATTCGTCTCGCCGGAAATTCTCTCTAAATTGCGATTGAAAATCTCACGCTGAATACATTCACCGTTTTCTGAATACGTGCTAAGGACTCTAGAGGCTAACACCTCTTCTTGAGTCGAAGGGTCTAGGTATAAATACTCAATTTGCCCATCTGAATACCGAGTAATTTTTCGCTCATGCACCCCGGATAAATTCTCGCGCTGCTTGCATCTTCCATCATCTATAATCTCTTCGCAAAGATTGCCCTTTTCATCATAAAGGTAAAATTGGCGGATTGTTAGGTGGTCCGGGGTGGTTAAAAATTGAGCTGTCTTTCTAAGGGTTTTATTTTCATATTGGAAGTCCATCCGACTGCCGTTCGGATAGAAGATCGTTTGAAGAGCAAATGGAGCCTTTTGACTGTAACGAAATTTGATGAGATTGCATTCAATCCCATTTTCTTGAGGCATTCCGTTATTTTGAAGCTTTAGGGGCGCCTTGCACTCTCCGCTTAAATTCCCATAGAGACCTTTTGCGATGACTCTTCCGGTTTTATCATAGGCAAATGTCTGACACTGCAGGATCTGCCCCCCGGACTCCTCTTTTGTTTTACTGATTATCCGACGGTGCGAATCGTAAAATAGGCGGGTGACACGATACGGATTTTCATTTAGATACTCTTCTATCCGTGTCAGCTGATAATTGTCGTGATGATAGATCGTTTTATTTCGAAGGCCATTTAAAACTTCTGTGACCCCCATTGAATATGTAAACTCAAAGAGTCCTCCCTCCTGAGAGAGAAGCGTTTTTACTTTTCCACTTGCATCGTACTCCACGCGCATAGTCTCCCTGTCAGATTTTATCTGTTTAGAAATCAGGAGTTTGCGCTCTTTGGGGTGCGGCGTGTATTCGTATTTAATGTTCATTCCTTTTGAGGAAATGATGCTTTGGATGTAAACGCCTTTTGTGAGACGTGCGGGGCTAGATGGAAGAAAACGGTACTCAATCCAGTCTCCGCTTTTTGACTCTATCCGACAGCTATCGCCTTGATAATGGATAAAAAGTGTCTCTCCATTTTCCTGTTTGACCTGATTCAAACGACCTTCATCATCAAAAGAGTACTGCTCGCTTTCACTCGCTTCATGTTCTTTGAATGGGAAATTCGGGAGATTGAATACCCAGCCGGAACTCTTTAAGTCAGAGGAGTGTCTGCAAATCGAGAAGAGGTCGGTCTGTTTTTCACAGTAATCGCCCGTAATGACATTGACTGTTTCAAAAATATATGAAGATGTTGGGTCATGATCAAGAAGGGGAGTCTCAGCTAAAATGAAAAGAGGAAATAGAAGGAGTGTAAATATAAATTGTAATTGCATTTTTAAATTATTAATTTTGTGGCGAATCATAAATGAAATCTATTTTTTATTGAAGAAACCTTTTGTATGTGATATATTTGTTCTCCATATGACGACTGAAATATTTATTAATACAAAAGCAAGAAGTCTATGGAGCGGGATGCTTCTCATTGCAACCACCTGCATTGGGGCCGGAATGATCGCTCTTCCTTCAATGACAGGGCTTGCCGGATTTTTACCGGCTTTTGTAGTGACGACCCTTTGCTGGCTCATGATGTCTGCAACAGGCCTTCTTTTTCTTGAAGCCGTTCTTTGGCTGCCGGACGGCTCTAACCTCCTTTCACTCTCCGAGGCGTTTTTAGGAAAGAAAGCACGTTACTTAGCAGGATTCCTCTTTATCTTTCTTTATACCTGCTTGCTCGTCGCGTATATTTCAGGGGGAGCTCCTCTATTTTCTTCTATTATTGGAGTCCAGCCCACTTTAGGTTACTTCCTTTTTACAGCTCTCTTTGGGGGAATCGTTTGGCTTGGCTCAAAAGCCGTCGATCGGATTAACTGGATTTTAGTTGTTGGTTTGGTTGCTACTTTTGTCGTTTTGATTTTTTTAGGAAGTCAGGAAGTTCAGTCTCAATTTCTTGAAAGGCAGAACTGGAGTTGGGGTCTTTTAGCGCTTCCGATTCTTTTCAGCGCCTTCGGTTTTCATAATGTGATCCCCTCTGTTGCGAAATATCTAAAAGGAGATGCCAGAAAGCTTCGGACAGCTGTCATCCTCGGCGCTTTAATTCCCTATATTTTTTATCTCTCATGGCAGTGGGTTGTAATTGGAATGGTTTCTGAAGAGCGGCTGATTTACTCACAGGAAAGCGGAGTTCCGGTCACGCAGCTCTTAGAGTCTATCACGGGTAACCCTTTGATACTCTCTGTTAGCGCTTTCTTTGGGTTTTTTGCCATGGTGACTTCTCTACTAGGTGTCTCTCTCTCGATGGTGGATTTTTATGCCGATGGTTTTAAAAACACAAATCGAGGGCTTCTCACTTTTCTTGTGTTTATTCCCCCACTATTTTTCACTCTTAATCAGCCAGGTCTTTTTGTAACCGCTCTTGGTTATGCAGGTGGGTTTGGTGAGGTGATCCTCAATTGTCTATTTCCGATCGCGATGGTATGGGTGGGCAGGTATCAAATGGGACTCCCTTCTAAAGTCGCACTTTTTGGCGGCAAGCCGCTGCTTATCTTACTGATCCTCTTCTCATTCTTTATTATGGGTCTTGAAGGATATATTCTGCTGCAAAGTCACTAACGGAGCCGCTCATTAAATAGAGGAGCCCCTTATCGAATAGCTAAGGTCGACTCTGTTTTCAAATTTCAGTAAAAATTGATCCAAAATTTTACACGCCTGAATGACCCGGATTTTTTAAGGTATTATTTATCAGCGGTTAAAATAAAGACGTATTCGATTTCGTCTAGATTCTCAACAACAGGCTCCGCTTCAATGTCAAAGTAAAAATCTCCCTCTTGCAGGGGAATGATTCGGCTGACTTTGGCCACGCGAAGCCCCTTGGGAAAGACGCCGTCCATACCGGTTGTGACAAGCAGATCGCCCTCTTCAACAAGATGAATCGGTGGGGTATTTGGCGGCGCGTCGTACGGAAGGCCTGTTCTTAAGTCTTTTGCAGGTCCATATTCATCGGCAAAATCATAGTTAAACCCACTACCCTTTAGTGTGTACCTTTGACTCCTTCCTAAGCTGTGAGAAGAGCCGTGTAGCTCGCCTTTTGCAAGGGAGAGCTCCTCGCGGATGACACGTGTTGAGGGATGAAGGTCCGGGTCTGTAATCAGGCGTACTAACGACTTATGAGGCCCGACAAAATCGATCACCCCAATCGCTGCGTCTCCGAGGACGACAGGGCAATTTTTTTCAATAGATGTATCGTCATCAGATCCCATATTGACCCAAAAAGAGGATCTCCAACTGGATTTGGGTCGATAAATCACTTTTGCCTGGATTGGAGGCTTCGTTTGAATGGCCGATTCTGTTTGGTTAAGAGCGGATTTTAACTTTTGAATATTTTCTTTAAGAGCGTGATTTTCTAGCTGAAGCAATTGAATGGCAAGTCGCTCTTCGCTTGGCGCTTCCTTATGCTCTTTAGAAAAAAAGGAGACAAATGTGGACCGAAACCTCGTTTGAGCCGGCTGTTTCAAGCTGATTAGCAAGAGAAGTAAAGCGGCAAGGAGCAGATAGGGAAGGTATGTTTTTTTCATTGTACGTGTAATAAAGCGTCAATCGCAAGTTCCATATTTTGCGTATTTAATCCTGCAAAATTGATTCTACCGCTTTTTGGCATATAGACGCCGTAAGTCTTTTTAAGTTTTTCCACTTGATCGTGACTAAGACCTGTAAGGGAAAACATCCCGTTTTGTTTTTTAAAGAACGTTACATCTTGCTTGAAGCCTCGGTCCGTTAGCCCTGTTGCAAATTCACTGCGCATTTTGATGATGCGCTCTCTCATCTGGTTAAGCTCAATCAGCCACTGTTTTTTAAGCGATTCCGATTGAAGAATGGTTGTGACAATACGGGAGGCGTGTATAGGAGGTGAGGAGTAATTTCGTCTAATCAATGTCTTGAGCTGGCTTAAAGGAGCGGCTATAGACTGACTCTCGTTAAGAAGAAATAGCAAAGCCCCCACCCGCTCGCCATAGAGACCGAGATTCTTAGAAAAACTCACAGCCACCATCAGTTCGTGTCCCTGTTTTGCAAAGAGCCGGATTGGGAACGAATCTTTATGAAAATTATCCCCAAATCCTTGATACGCATTATCGAAAATGGGGAAAAGTCCGCGAGCTTTTACAATCTGAGAGAGCGTTTCCCACTCTGTATCTGTCGGATCTTGGCCGGTTGGATTATGACAACACGTGTGAAAGAGGATTAAACTCCCTCTTGGCATCTTCTCGATCTCTTCGCACATGCGTGAGAAATTAAGGGAATGATCGGTCGGGTTATAGTATGTGTAGTGGTCAATTTCAAGACCGATTCGATCAAAGATTCCCGTGTGGTTTGGCCACGTGGGGGTAGGTAGGTAGATTTTTTTACATCCGTTTTCTTTTAGAAGCTCACCACCCATTCGAAGCGCTCCGCTTCCTCCGATGGTTTGCGCTCCAAATAGACGGTCGCCAAAACCCTCCCCTAAGACAATCGATGCGACACTTTGAATAAACTCTTGTTTTCCAATGATCGGTAGATACTCTTTATCGAGGTTTTGCTCCCAAATAATTTTCTCAGCGGTTCTCACACATTCTAAGACGAAGGGAGCACCTTCAGATGTGCAATATGTTCCGACACCTAGATTGACTTTGTCAGCCCTCTGATCGTTATTAAACGCAACAGTGAGTCCCAGTATAGGATCTGCGGGGTGTTCTTCGAGGTTTTGGAAAAAAGAGTGTGTCATGAGATGCATCCCTTTGGGTAAATATGCATCATAATTGAATAGAGGATAAGGTTCAATGGAGCGTAACGGAGTCGAACCGTTGACCTCAACAATGCCATTGTTGCGCTCTACCAACTGAGCTAACGCCCCAAAATGAGGTTAAATGATATCTTGTCTAGGGGATTTCAGTAAAGAATTTTAGTCGTATGAATCAATGTCACGACTAAATTTCTCAAGGTAGTAATCAAAGGTCGACTCTCTTTTCTGATGAGTAGGAGCTTTGGACTTGAGAGGAGGCGTTCGTTTCGTTTTTTTCTTTGCAAGTTTTTGAGTAAACTTCTCAACGCTTTGTGTATGCACTCCAAGCCCTTTTGCGCGCCTAGCAAGACCCTTATCCGATGTGACTAGTGTGATCAGTTTGGGATTTCCCATATGAGGGAGGTAATCGATGATGTAGTCATCTGCTGACTCGCCTGATGCTGTATAGTGGACTTCAAGATCACCTAAGTGAGAGCGGTTAATATCATGTTCATGAAGCGCCCCGTCAAATACAATGGCAATCTCTTTTGTCTTTGCCAGGACTTGGAGTTCCGCTAGTAGTTCATTTCGCCTATCTTGCAGTGGTTGATCTTCCAATGATTCTCTAAAAAGAAAATTGTAACCGTCAATCACATACTGCATTAGCTTCAAAGTAAATCGTTTTAATATGCTCCAGCGTGGGAATCATTTTTTCAAATGCCTTCCCTCGGTGTGAGATGACAATTTTTGTCGCTTCCGGAAGTTGGGCAAATGTCTTGTCATAATCATATTTAAGGAAAAGAGGGTCGTAGCCAAATCCGCTGCCACCCCTCTCTTCTTCTACGATTTGTCCTTCACATTTTCCGGATACAGATTTTATGATTCGATCCGGAGACGCCAGAACGAGGACGCACTCGTAATAAGCCGAGCGATCAATATCGGCAAACCCTTCCATTTCGTCTAAGAGCTTTCTTCTGTTTTCCCTGTCTGTCGCCTCTTCACCGGCGTACCTGGCGGAGTATACCCCGGGGGAGTTATTGAGTTTGGGAACGACAAGTCCTGAGTCATCTGCAACAACATAGTGACCTAGTTTTTCCGCAGCGTCTTTAGCCTTAATCTCTGCATTTTCTTTAAAAGAGTCACCGGTTTCTAAAGGAAGTTTATATTTTGGAAAATCATGAAGCGACAACACGTCAAATTGTTTCAATGGTTTGAACAATGTGCGAAACTCACGGATTTTGTGCGAATTATGGCTAGCGATCACAATTTTCATGAAATATCCTTATTCAAAATAACTTTTCACATTATCAATGCGGTACTCTTCATCGCGGAAAATAAATGTCTCTCCTGTTTTAGTTCCCTTCATCGCTTGAGCCAGTTTAGACTGGTGCGAAATGATATACATTTCAGGATTGGTTTCCCAAGGACCTAAGATGGTATACGTGACATTTTCTCCTTTAGGCGTATGTATGGAAACAATTGTTCCGACGCCCGCAACGTTAGGAGTCACATCGTTTTTTGTTAGAATACGCGCTTGGTTAATTTGAGTCGAGAGCATCTTAAGTTCACTTTGAAGTCGACTGCGTTTTTCTTTCGCAGCTTTAAACTCAGCGTTTTCACGAAGGTCTCCAAGAGCCCTAGCCTCTTCAATCTCACGTGCATTCTCCACCATTTCAGTTGTGCTGATCCGCTCCATGATTGCTTTGGTTTTGTTGTACCCTTCTTCAGTTGACCATAAGATATTTTCTTCGGATACCGCTTCCCTTTCCCCTGTTTTAAGAGAAGGATGGGCAACTTCTGCAAGCGAATGTAAAATCTTCTTGTCTTGATTGGAAAAACAGTGGCATTTAGCAAAAAGAAGCAAAAATTCTTCAACAAATTCAAGCGATGCACTCTTGAATAGTTTGCGGACAAGCTCAAAACGTTTTTGCGTAATCAGCACGACCATTTTTTTGACTAATTCTCGATGCTCAGGCTCGTCTTCAATCGATGACAGAAGAATAAGAAACGCCTCAAAAAACAGGCACTCCCCTTGACTGTCCGAATATGGATACTTTTCGTTACCATCTTTTACAATCACGCGGAAATACCACGCCAAAAGTTCGGGATGCTCGAGCGGATGATCTTTGAGCTTGTATAGCTCTTGCTCAAGAAGAGGAAGCGCATCATCAGTTAAAGCGTCAAGTAAGTAATCTCGAAGTGGCTTTTGTTTCAAAGTATATAGAAGGCCGATGAAAATTTTTGCCCAGTCAGAGCGTGACTCTTTCACAAGTTTCAACGCGCGTTTTTTAAACGAGACAATCTCCATTTTTTCGATAACGGATTCGATGTTTTCAAGAGACCGGATAAACTCCTCAATTGCTTCCCCTGGTTTCTTCTCTTCGAACATCGACTCTAAGAAGATGTAAATCTGTAGCTCTTGGTCTTTGGTCAGCTCTTCATGAGAAAGAAGATCAGTCAGCTTATTTTTTAGCTCCTCTTTGGTCTCTTTATTTTTTAAGATAGAGGGTAGGTCTCGAACAAAGCTGTACGATGTCTGGATCACATGAGCCGGAGAGTCGCTATTTTGAATCGCAATGTTTAAGCGCTCTTCGTGTGACTGCTCTTCTTTTCGGAGCTTAAAGGGGGCTTTAATGCTTTTTGGCGCTTGGATTAAAGTGTCTTTTTTTAAGCGACTCCTCGTATTTTGCCACCATTTCACCCATTCTTTTTCCGGGATCACAAGCTCAAACAGCTCATCTTTTATTTCTTGGGCATTTTTCGGACCTAAATCATGTAAAAATTTTTGCATGATTCCAACTGGGTCTTTTTTTGCCTCTTTTTCGAGCTTATCCGGATTTGTAAATCGTAAAGAGAGGAAATGGTCACTTGGAAGGGGACGTAAATTATTGAAGGCGTTTTTGAAAGTAAAGTGACGTAGGCCCGGCACGTTTTCAAACTCAATAGCCACTTGTTCGCGAAGCGGTGAAACCTCCATGATCTCACCTGTTCCCCAACCACCAGTATGAAAGACGCAGTTGCCGACTTTAAAATGATCAAGAAGATCGTAACTGGCAAGGCAACCTTGGAAATTGAGTTTAGTTCTGAGCCCGATGAGTCTTAAGCGCTCTTTGAAGTGAGGATCTTCTTTATATCTCTCCTTCAGCGTGTTAATCGCAATCTCTGCAAGTTCTTTAGAATTTGTTGTTTGTATGTCTAGTATGAGTTTTAGAACCCCGTAGGAGTCTTCTTTATCTGAAACCATTCCCCAGAGTGGGAGCGCCGTTTCTGCAAATGGCCCAAACAGGCTTGCAAAATCCGACTCTTTAATTACTGTAAGTATTTGTATGAGCTCCGGTGCATTAACTGTATCGTTTGTGCAGTATTCTTCCCAGAGTTGAAAAAGTTTATTAGAATTACGGTTATTGATTTGTTTTTGAAATTCCTCCAAATACGCCATATCTTTCCTTGTAATTAAATTATCGATATAGAGTATAGCTTGATGAGCATTTTATTACAAAGTATGTGGCCATTTCATAAAAAAGAGACCCTCTTTTCGAATCAACCATTTTTAGAAGGCGATCTTGCGCATATTAATATGGAAGAGACGGACCCCTACGGGTTCACACTCTTTGAACTTGCGCATTTTTTGGGAGCCTTGCCAAAAAAAAAGAGAGAGATAGAAGGAGTTTCATACTTTTCGCACCCTCGATTCTTAAATTATGCCCAATTTCAGCATGTGATTGCTAAATCTCCTTGGTTCATTCGCAAGACCTTTTTAGGGGATGAAATGCGCGCGCTTGCCATAAAATACCAGGCGGAGCTTAAGGAGGGATGGATTGCAAATGTAGAGGTAAAGTGGATAAGTGAAGATTTAGGATTTGGTCTCTTCGCTGGAGAAGATTTGCCTAAACAGGCGTATATTGGCGAGTATACCGGGCATGTGCAAAAGTACAACCCTTACCAACAGATCAATACTGCCTATTGCATCGCCTATCCGAAAATGCCCTGGACACTTCAAGGGTATTTGATTAATGCAGAAAAGGGGGGGAATGAGACCCGCTTTATCAATCACAACCATGAGCCCAACCTTGAAGTGACAGCTGTTTGCGATCGAGGCTTAATGCGAACCGTTTTTTTTGCAAATCAAACAGTGCATAAAGGCGAGCAGTTGACTTTTGATTATGGGAATGATTATTGGAGAAATCGAAAAGAGACCTCTATATAGGAAGAGTTAGAGGACTTTTGGTTAGAAAAGGTTTGATAAAAAGTTCTTCGATTGAGTTGGGCGGTTAACAAGGCACGTGAAAGTCAGTAATGAAAATAGGTCACCTGTTTTTCAGCGTGTAACCATTTAAAGTTGGTCGCTTCACATAGGGGTTAAAATACGACTTCAATCTGAAAATCACCATACCCATAAAATTGGTTTTGTTGTAATCGCGATGTTCTTCGAAGCCTACATTCTGTTAGGATTATATTGTCACAATAACAGGTCATCCAACGTGCACCAAATCCCAAATCTATGAAAAGAACCTCTCGTGTTAATTTTTTTAGGAACCTAAAAGAGAAGCATTTCTGTTAAGCTCAGATAGTAAATTATCGGAATAATCACTTATAATTTCAATAATTTCTTCAGCACTTGCTTTTCTCCATATAAATTCCTCGGATTTTCTTCTATTTTTACTTAATATCCATGTAAATACTTCAGATATATAAATTTGGTATTTAGCCTCGTTTGCAAATGATGGACCACGCCGTATTTTTAAAGATCCCAACTTGGGCCAAAAAGATATATGATGACTTTTTTTATGCATCAGCTGATTGATTGTTTCAAAATCACGCATTGGTAGAGGATGGGTGTCGAAGCCGATACATGTTAAAAAATCAATAGACCTACCGGTTTCTTTGTATTCATCAGCAGATGAGAAGAGTGTAACCGTTAATTCAATGGAATCATTTTCTTGAAAAGTTTTTTGAAAGAGTTCTGCCATTTTCTTGGATTTTTGAGTATCTTCTTGATATATAGGATCAATTAAACTGATGTTTATTTTTTTATAACCCATCTTTACAAGAGATTCTATGAACTTTATGTCATGAGCCATTCCTCCGCTAGCAAAACCGACATAATTGAGTTCGTCATCTGGAGGCAAGTCTCCTAAAAATATGTCCTCATAGTAATCTAGGTAGGTTTGTACATCTTTAAAATTGAAAACTTCACAGCGTTCGCATGTACATGAATCAAATGTGATCTCACGGTTCACTTCTTTTGATTCGGAATGTTCGACTTGCTGGGCTGAGACATTTTCTTCGGATGCGGAAGCGCTTTGATTTTGGCGTAAAAGGAGCTGACGTAATGCATTAGTTGTTTTTAATTCATGTTTTACTTCTCGTACTGTTTGGGTTTCGTAACCCCTCCTGTCTTCGGGGCGAGGCGGCTCTTTTGCGTCGGGGTCGTCAAGTGAATTGTCTGAACTACTCTCTTCGGTTGTGGGAGGGTGTTGAGCATTGTATAATTGGGGATTAGAGCAAGAGTGTCTTGGTTTTGTTTGGGGATGCACATAGGAAAAATACTTAATTTCAGAAGACTCCTCTGATTCGGGGTCATCAAATGGAACACATGCTGTACCCTGAAATTCTCGATGCCATAGTTTTCCTTGTGATTTGAGACCGGGCAGATCGTCAGAATAATAATCCTCCTCTGATGCGGAGTCAGTAATGGAGCCTCGTCTTTCTTGAAAGTAATCAGGTTCGTTTGATTCAACGACTTGGGGCTTCATCGGAATTTCTTTTGTTGCAAATAGAGAAGAAAAAAATCTTCCAATCGCTGAAAATAGACGACGAATCACACGTTTGATTTTTTGGATTAAGGAGGAGGGTTGCTCGAGTTCACTTCTGTTTGAAGGCTGAATTGGAGGATGTGTGTGTGTAGATAATGTGATATTTGTTGACACATTGCTGCCTTGTTTAGTTTATTAAATTTTAACTGATAAATGTTAATGTGGTATTAAGATGGTTTTTTGTTTTTTTTGTTAATATTTATTTGTCGTTTTTGTTTAATTTGATGTTTTTATTTGTCAGTAATTAATTTTTCTTATAGAACCCTGGAGTTTAACTAGGTCTTTGTGTTAAATTGATAGGGAAATTTAGAAAAAAGAGCGGTTTTATGACAGTTGCCGAGCAGCAAGAGTACAAGTACGGTTTTGTGACCGAGGTGGAAACAGACCGGATTGCAAAAGGACTTTCTGAAGATGTGATCCGTATCATTTCAGAGAAGAAGAATGAGCCGGACTTTATGCTACAGTTTCGATTGAAGGCGTATCGCAAGTGGCTTGAGATGGACGAGCCCGATTGGTCGAATGTGAATTACCCCCCGATTGATTACCAAAACATCTGCTACTATTCAGCTCCAAAAAAGAAACCGAAGCTCGGAAGTCTTGATGAAGTCGATCCTGAGGTTTTACGTACATTTGAAAAGCTTGGGATTCCCCTCGATGAACAAAAGCTCTTAAGTAATGTTGCTGTTGATATGGTGTTTGATTCTGTTTCAATCGGCACAACATTTAAGCAAAAGCTTGTAGATGCGGGCGTGGTTCTCTGTTCGATTACCGAAGCGGTCGAAAAATACCCGGAGATGGTAGAGAAATATTTAGGTAGTGTAGTTCCGATCGGAGATAATTACTTTGCAGCTCTTAATTCAGCTGTGTTTACCGATGGCTCTTTTGTCTATGTTCCTAAGGGTGTCAAGTGCCCGATGGAGCTTTCGACTTACTTTAGAATTAATGACCAAGAGTCCGGGCAATTTGAGCGGACATTGATTGTTGCAGAAGAAGGGTCGTCTGTGAGTTATCTCGAGGGTTGTACTGCGCCTGCTTACGACACAAACCAGTTGCATGCAGCCGTTGTTGAGCTGATTGCGATGGACCATGCAGAGATTAAATACTCGACTGTACAGAATTGGTATTCCGGCGACCCTAAGACAGGAAAAGGCGGGATTTACAACTTTGTGACCAAACGCGGAAAGTGTCAAGGAGTCTACTCTAAGATTACTTGGACGCAAGTGGAGGTCGGGGCGGCGATTACATGGAAATATCCCAGCTGCATTTTACAAGGCGATCATTCGATCGGTGAATTTTACTCTGTCGCGCTCACAAATGGATCGATGCAGGCCGACACCGGCACAAAAATGATCCACTTGGGAAAAAATACAAAATCGACAATTATCACAAAGGGAATCTCGGCAGACACATCGCATAACAGTTATCGCGGTCTTGTGAAAGTGGCCCCTCGCGCAACAGGAGCTAGAAACTATACGCAGTGCGACTCAATGCTTGTGGGAAATCGATGCTCGGCAAACACCTTCCCCTATATAGAAGCGGGAAATGGGTCAAGCAGCATCGAACACGAGGCGTCAACGTCAAAAATGAATGAAGAGCAGCTCTTTTATTTCCAGTCGCGCGGGATCTCTTTAGAAGATGCGATCAATATGGTCGTTAACGGATTTTGTAAAGAGGTCATCTCGGAGCTTCCTCTTGAATTTGCTGCGGAAGCGAAGAAGCTGCTAACTTTAAAACTTGAACATTCGGTAGGTTAATCATGTTAAAAATAGAAAATCTTCATGTTTCAATTGAAGGCAAGCCACTGATTCAGGGTTTGAATTTGGTTGTCAATCCAGGTGAAATACATGCGATTATGGGTCCGAATGGAGCTGGAAAATCCACACTTGCAAAAGTGATTGCCGGTCATCCCGCATATGAAATTGATGAGGGTGAAATCCTCTTCCAAGGAGAAGATATCGCTGAAATGGAGCCGGAAGCGCGCGCGTGCTTAGGCCTTTTTATGAGTTTTCAGTACCCGGTTGAGATTAGCGGAGTGAGCAATTTGCAATTCTTGCACTTGGCGCTTAACTCTCAGAGAAAAGCGCAAGGAAAAGAGGAGCTTTCAATGGATGCATTTGAAAAGTTTCTCGATGAAAAGATGAAGATGATGGAGATTCGCCCGGAATTTAAACATCGAAGTCTAAATGAGGGGTTCTCCGGCGGTGAAAAGAAACGCAATGAAATCTTGCAGATGGCAGTTCTCGATCCTAAGATGGCGATTTTAGATGAAACAGACTCCGGTTTGGATATCGATGCGATGAAAGTGGTTGCGCAAGGGGTGAATCAAATTAAAAATTCCGAAATGGGTCTTGTCTTGATCACGCACTATCAGCGTTTGCTCGATTACATTAAGCCAGACTTTGTACATGTAATGATGAATGGAAAAATTGTTCAAACGGGAGATGCAGATCTTGCCTTAAAGCTTGAAGAGCAAGGATACGACTGGCTGGAGAAAATGGCATGACACTATTAGATCGTTTAGGAGAGGTAAAAGAGCAACAGCGAAGCTCATCTTTGCAAGAAGAGGCTTGGCAGCAATTTTTAAAGTGCGGCCTGCCGACCAAAAAGCATGAACAGTATCGCTATTTGAAGCTGCGAGATCTCTACGAAAGACCGTACAGTTTGAATTCTATCGAAACGCCTCCTTTTTCTAAGATCGAATCTCACATTCTCCCTGAATGCAAGGAGAGGTGCCTTGTCTTTATTAATGGCAGCTTTTGCCGCGAATATTCCACATCCGAGGGAATTGACGTGCAGTCTCTTCAAGAGGGGTATCAAACCTACGGCTCTTTCCTGCAGTCACAAGGGCGGCAGGAGATCAAAAAAGAGCGCGACCCGTTTTTGCTTTTAAGCGGTGCCCTGAATCGCGACGGGATCTTTCTTTACATCTCTCCGAACCAAACGATTGAATCTCCGATACAAATCCTACATTTTTCTGACGGAAGCGGGCTTTCATTTCCTTGTATTCATCTCTTTGCCGGGAAGCAGGCGCGTGCGACTGTCGTGACGACTCAAGCCGGAGAGAATCGAGGCTTAATCAATCAATCTGAGCATTTATACTTAGAAGAGGGCGCAGACATCAGCCTCATTCAATCTGCGCCGAACCATTCATCTAGCGGCTGGCTATTTGAAGGGTTGCGGGCTCAGCTTAAAAAAGAGAGTCGACTGAATGTCATTTCCGCATCTAATGGAGCAAAGACAGTGCGCTATGATTACAAGGTTGCATTGAACGGAGAAAACGCGTCAGCGTCGCTTCAGGGAGCTTGGATATTGACAGAGCAGCGCGAGGCGCATGTTAATGTACTTATCGAGCATAATGCTCCTGAAACGCACTCTAATCAACTATTTAAAGGGATACTATACGATCACAGCCGGTCAAGCTTTGAGGGTAAACTGTTAGTAGACTCCATTGCTCAAAAGACTGAGGCGTATCAACTCAACAATAATCTTTTACTTAGCGACCATGCGCTTGCCTACAGCAAGCCGAATTTAGAGATTTTTGCAGATGATGTCAAAGCGTCTCACGGCGCGACAGTCGGACAGCTCGATGCGGATGGCCTATTTTATTTAAGATCTAGAGGGGTGACAGAAAAAGAGGCCGCTACACTCTTGACACAAGGGTTTTATCAAGAAGTGACCAACCAAATTCCAATTGAATCTTTGCGAAGACAATGGCAGTAGACTCTTTCCCAATGAAAAAAGAGGGGCTTGTCTACCTCGATTCAGCAGCGACAACCCTCAAGCCAACGTGTGTCATTGATGCAGTCCGTGATTTTTACTCGAAAGAGTATGGGACTGTCCACCGCGCGATTTACGATCTTTCCATGAATGCGACAACACAATATGACGCTGTTAGATCAAAAGTGCAAAAATTTTTAAACGCGCAAGACAGCTGTGAAATTATATTTACAAGCGGCACCACTGAGAGCATCAATCTTGTCGCACACTCATTTGGAGAGGCTTTTATTCAAAAAGGGGATGTGATTTTAGTCACAGAACTTGAGCATCACTCAAATATTGTCCCTTGGCAGCTTCTGTGCGAACGCACAGGCGCTCAAATAAAAGTTATACCGGCGACAGAGGATGGCGAGCTTGATCTAAACGCATATGCAGAGCTTTTAACAGATCAAGTCAAACTTGTCTCCGTGGCTCATATCTCAAACGCCATCGGCACGATTCATCCGATTGAAAAGATAATCAAGATGGCGCATGCAATGGGCGCAAAGGTCCTCATAGATGGCGCTCAAGCAGCTCCCCACCTACACATTGATGTAAGAGCGCTCGATGCAGATTTTTATGCGTTCTCAGGTCATAAAGTCTACGGCCCGACAGGTGTTGGGGTTCTCTATGGAAAAAGAGAGTTACTAGAGGCCATGCCCCCCTTTATGGGCGGCGGAGATATGATTAAGACTGTCTCGTTTAGTAAGACGACGTTTGCAGATCTTCCGATGAAATTTGAGGCCGGAACCCCACCTATTGCAGAGGTGATTGGACTTGGCGCTGCGCTTGATTTTCTCGAGAGACAAAAGCCTGTGACCCTGCAAAATCTTTTACTGGACCGACTTTCCCGTTTAGATAAAGTTAAGATTATCGGCCGACCGGCGAATCGAGGACCGATCGTTAGTTTCGTTGTGGATGGGCTCCATCCTCTTGATATCGGTACCATGCTCAATCTCAAAGGCATTGCAATCCGTACAGGCCACCACTGCGCGCAGCCTGCAATGGAACATTTTTGTATCCAAGGGTGCGCTAGAGCCTCTTTGGGGGTTTACAATACCGAAGATGAGATTGAATATTTTACTCGTTCATTAGAGAGCGTAATAAAAAAGCTATGTTAGTCTCTTTAGAGCAAGCTGCTTTGCAACTTAAAAGTGGAGAGCTTGTCTCTCTTCCGACCGAGACTGTCTATGGGCTTGCCGCTTGTATCGATCTCCCGGATGCAATTGAGAATATTTTCACTTTAAAAAAGCGGCCGCAAGACAACCCGTTAATTGTTCATGTAGCAACACTTTCACAAATGATTGCTTTAGTCGAAAACTTCCCTCCACATTTCACTGATCTTGCCGAAAAGTTTTGGCCGGGGCCGCTCTCGTTTGTTTTAACTGCAAAACATGTTCCCGAACAAGTAAGAGCCGGGCTACTCACTGTATGTGTGCGGATGCCGGATCATCCACTTACTTTAAGTGTAATCGAAAAAGTCGGACCGATCGTCATGCCATCGGCAAATCTCTCCGGAAAGCCTTCTGCGACAACTCCCGCTCATGTAGAAGAGGATTTTGGAAAGAGTTTTCCTGTCCTTGATGGGGGGGGGTGCGAAAAGGGGATTGAGTCGACGATCCTTGGCTATTTCGAGGGGCAATGGAGAGTCTTGCGGCTGGGCTCGATCCCTCCGGAGGCGTTTTCGCCTATCTTAGGCTACGAACCCACTCTTTCCGATCGGATTGTGACCCCTGGGCAAAAACATCGCCACTACTCCCCAAGCGCCCGTTTATCTCTAGGAAATAGACCCTCTTGCACTGTTGTCGTCGGATACACCGATCGTAAATATCCCGGTCAACGACTCTTTGCGCTGGGGTCGTCTCAAAATCCGTCTGAAGTGTCTCATCATCTCTATCAGGTCTTAAGACGTCTTGATCAGGAGGGGGTGGTAGAGGCGTGTGTCGATATCGATGTTCCAAAGGATGGACTTTGGAAATCGATCCTTGAAAGGCTAGAACGCGCAAGCGAAGAATAAATCTCTATTTTTAAGAGGCAGCAAGCCGCTGCCTCTTATCATTTTCAGCAATGATTAAAAGGTAAATGCAAGTTTCATAAATAGACCTTGAAGTGCAAGGTCAGCTGCTGGCTTATTGCCATTTGAGATCTCTTGAGAAACTTTTACCATCCAATCTGTTTGATTAAACATGTGAGTATACTCCCATCCAATCACTCCATAGACGTTGTAGCATCCGCAAAGCGTTGTACATGCTTTGAGTCCTAGTTGAAGGCGAGTGAGCAATCTGCCGCGCCATTCACTATAATTCATATGGGTTTCGGAGGATATTACATTATCAATATAGGATTGATTAGTGGAGTATTCTCCCCAAAGCCCGGTGACACTACTGCTTCCATAGAGCGAGAGGTTGCAAGCAAAGTTCCAGTCGAGTTCTGTTCCGAGTGTGGCGCCATATCCGTAGAATTCGATTTTATCATTAGACTCTTGGCGGTCACCATCTAAATGGGCAATAACTTGAAGGCTTTGATCTACGTGCAGGTAGGTGAAAGCTCCGAATGGTTTAAATTTGACGTTTTCACAGAGGCAGCACGGTTTTGAAATTCCTACATCCACCCAATTAAACATAAAGTAAAAGTCAGTATCTACTCGACCTATAGTGATCAAAGTGCTGTCGCTTAGAAAATCGGACTGAACTTCTAATGTACCGCCCACGATCGGCGCTAAGTCAAGACTATTGCCTGCTTTTGTCTCATACCATGTCCAGTTGGCAAAAATATTGAGGTCAGGGCAGCCAAATCCTGTTTCCATACCGACTCTTACGCCCGGTCTCCAATTGGGATCGACAGAAAAATTTTGATCTATGATAGTAGTGACCCCATCGTTGGTAACTTCACCTCTAGTAAACAAGTAGTTAAGCTCAGCGCCATCGGGTCTTAGGTAAAGAAGATCGACATAAATTTGTGTGCCGTCATTGCACCAGCAGTTATTTCCATAATTACCGTATCCAATTCCGGAAAGTGGGATAAAAAAGAGTGTGGCCAGTAATGTGATAAGTGTTTTTTTCATTGAAAATCTCCAAATTGATGAAGGGAAATTATCCTAATTTAGGTTTTGTGTCAAGGGAGAGGTCGTCCTTGAAAGATCTGTAAAAGGGTATCGATCATATTGAGCCAGTAACGTGAATTGATTACCATTTGCTTGGTCAATAGATTCCAACCGAGGAAAATAATTGTTAAGCCAAGAAGACTTTTAAGAGGAAGGCCGAGGAAAGTAATCTGCACTTGCTGGGCGAGGCGGTTGGTAATACCAAGAAAGACATCGGTCATTAAAATCGCAAGAAGAGCTGGGGTTGCAAGCTGCGTGGCCATGATCATTACGCGATTGAGCAGTTGGATATGGATTTGCCAGAAACTTGAGTCCGGGCGAAAAATATCGGGATTCAGAAACTGATCCGGTGGAATAATCGTGTAAGAGGTCACAATTGCATCGATAAAGAGAAAAGGGCCGTCCATCAAGTAGAAAATATAGATTAAAACCATATTAAAGAGTGTGCCAAGCGGAGAGGATTGGTTTTGAATGGTAGGATCGTTCACCATTAAACTTGCCCCGCCGCGCTGGTGGTCGATAATCATTCCGGTGGTTTGGACAATGATGAAGGGAAGGCTGATAAAAAATCCAAGGATTAAGCCGATAAACATCTCCTTCACAACTAATGTTAAGGCATGGAAATTAAATGTGAGCGGCTCTGTCGTTACCTGCAACAAATGCGGAAAAAAGACAGCAAATAGAGTAATTGCAAAGGCTACCTTGACCGGGTGGGGTAGTACGCGCGCGCCGAAAAAAGGAGACAGGGCGATAATGGGGAGGATGCGCGCCAAAAAAAGGAAAAAAACGGTTAGAAATCCCCATGGTCCTCCCTTCGCTAACGGGCTATCAAGAAACATGAGCATATAGCTGTCTGTCATCTCACACCCAGACGTTTACATTTATGATCACGACCCTGCACTCCAGCGAGGGAAATTGTGAAAGATATTAGAGGCAAAGCTCATAATTTGCGCGCCAAGCCATCCGCCCATAAACATCAATGTAAGGGTAACTGCCACAAGCTTTACAGTAAACGAGAGGGTTTGTTCCTGAATTTGGGTGGCGGCTTGAAAGATTGCGACCAGAAGTCCAAAAAACATACTGATTAATATGGGAGGCGCGGAAAGGATTAAAATCAATAGCAACCCTTGATAAGCGAGCTGTATAACTTGGGATTGAAACATTTAAATTTTCCTCATGTTTGGAATGTATTGACAAGACCTTCTACAAGCAGAGTCCATCCGTCAAGCATCACAAGTAAGAACAGCTTAAGCGGCATGGAAATCGTGACAGGAGAGAGCATCATCATCCCCATCGCTAAGAGAATATTGGATGTCACAAGGTCTATGACAAAAAACGGAATATAAATTAATACACCCACTTCAAAGGCGTCCTTGAGTTGGCTTGTAATATAAGAGGGGATAATAATAATAAAATCGTCAGGCTTTAAGTTTTCCCGATTCTCTTCAGGGAGAATGCGGTAAGCAATGCGGTAGAAGAGCGCATGGTGTTTGACACTTGAGTTTCTTTTTAAGAAGTTTCGAAGCGGCTCCTGCACGCGTGTGGCAACATGGATGATGTAAGTTGAGGATCCCTTAGAAAGTAGGGATTCGGGCATTTCCACTTCCGCAGATGCTTTCATTCCTTCACTATACATCTGCAGTCCTGTCGGATACATGATGAAGAGGCTAAGCATAAACGCAATGCCGTTAATAATCTGGTTGGGCGGCGCTTGCTGGACACCAAGGGCACTACGCAGCAGAGAAAGTACGATCACGATCTTTAAAAACGAGGTTAAGATCATGATAATAAATGGCAGAAGCGACAAGAAGGCAAGGGCTGTTGCCTGCGTTCCTAAAGTCGGAGTTTGTCCTCCCCCAAGCTCCTGCATGAAATCAAGCGAACCGGGAGCTGCTTGCTGCTGGGCAATATGGACGTTGACATTTCGAACACTTCCGTTTGCTGCATCTAGCAAAGCATTTGGAGCAAAAAGAACAAAGAGTGAAAGAAAAACAAGAAGAGAGCGTTTAATCATGGTTTTCCTTATTGTTGTCGGCAAATTTTTGGAAGGCGTTTTCTAAGATCATCCATTGATTTTCAAGTTGAGCATTAATGATACCCCCTTCCGTTTCGATTATGCATCCTCCCGGGCCGACTTCTCGGTTAGGGCGAATGGAAAGGGCTTCAAGACTTTCAAATACTTCTTTAATGGTTCCACGATTTTCTTCTATTACCTCAAGCTCGCTTGGGTTTACGTGGATCGTAACATATTTATGCTGAGCGATCGGTTTTAATGACTGCTTGATGATGTCGACAACCGCTGATTTAGACAGTTCAAGTTCCCTTGCTAAAATTTTCTTTGCAGCTTTTAAAGCAATTTTAAGTACCATTTTCTCGACATCGCTTCTGACCTTTCGTGTCTCTTTCTCAAGTTCTGTTAGTTTTGCGGTCCACTGGTTAAAGCCTTCTTCAAAACCTTCTTGCTTCGCTTGTTCTTTAATCGTTTCGCACTGCTTGATCACGCGCGTGCGGAATAGATCTGCATCATCTTGTGTTTTTGTGACTAATTCAGATGCGCTTAAAAGTATTGAAAATTCCTCAGCGGGGATGTGTTTTTTCCCTGGAGTTAACTCAATTTTTCCATCTTGAATTAAACTGAAAAGCCGGTTGCTC
The DNA here is from genome assembly GCA_040880105.1 of Waddliaceae bacterium. GTDB lineage: Bacteria > Chlamydiota > Chlamydiia > Chlamydiales > SLOH01 > SLOH01. The sequence continues at coordinate 63,207 of JBBDJA010000020.1, forward strand.
ATTGTTTCTTGTCCTGTTTTAAAAACTCTAGCAATTGCCTTGTTTGCTTCATCATGGTTTTTTTATTTGTTTTTATCTCTTTTTTTTCAAGAAGCTTCAGAAGGTGTCTCCCCCTTCCAATATCAAGACGGTGAAGAAATGCATAGATGAAATCGTCATTTTCTCCCGATAGCGCTCCTGCTAAACGAATCATTCCGACTTTATGAATGAGCTTGCGGAGTTGAGAAATGGATCCATCCCATTGGTTTAGGGAAATTTTAATTGAAAAAAGCGGCCTCTTCTCTTTTTGAAGCTGCAAGAGAAATTTCTTTTCCTCTTGGTTCAAGCAGTGATAAATTTTTTGTAGCCGGGTTTTATCGACGATCTTCTTAATAATTTCTGTTAGTTCGAACATTCCCAAAAGATCTATCATTTCTAGGAGCATTTGTTTAGAGAAGTCAAAAATGGGACTAAGAGGGGAGGTCGAAAGATCGCATGAGGCAAGATGAAGCTCATCATTAATGATCGGGAAGAGCTTGGTGTATAAAAATCGGCAAATCGGCGGCGGCAATGCAGTTGGGTATTCCTTTACAGACAGGGTTTCGGCAAGTTTTTCCCTTTGCTCCTCAGGGATGATCGCAATCGCATAGGGAAGTAATTGGGGGTTGAGTTTTTGGAAGATAGGGATCAACCATGAATAATGGACGTTTTCCAAATGTCGATGGCTAACCGGAAAAACAAGCGATAAATCTGTGTGGTGATGGGAGGCGTTTTTAAGAGAATCCGCATCTTCAGAGGAAAGTAAATGAAGGAAATCGTCATTCTTATCTTTCCGATACCTATTAGCAAAAAGATTGAAAGTATTTGGGGTGTTCAATTGCATTTTGCTTATCTCTTATGTCACGCCTTTATCATCTTCTGAGTCGTTATCCTCTTCTTCACTCTCATCGTCTTTATCTTCCTCGTTCTCCTCGTCTTCTTCGTCCTCGTCCCCTTCGCTCTCTTCTTCCTTCTTCTTATCTTTTATCTCTTTCTCTTCTTTAGGAATCAGAGGTTGGAGTTGAAAAAGAGCGCTAAATCCTCCTTTTTCTTCCAAGAGGGGGAAAATTTTCCAAATCATCCAGATGAACGAGAATAACAAAAGTAAAACAGTAATCAACAAAGTGAAGAAAACGACGCGAAAGCGCGTCACAGATTCATTTGCAATGATGATATCCCAGATGTTAACAAGGTTTCTACCGGCTTCGGGACCTTGAAATTGGGGTTGCAATTCACTAAAGCGTGCACGGTCTCCAATCACAGTCACATGGTCAAAATCAAGCCCGGTAATACTTCCGGTGACAAGTCGTTTGATCTTAGACTCCATCTGCACATTCGGATCGTCGAGAACACCAGAGTGCTTAACATACACAGAAGCGGTAATGTTTCCTCTTGTTCGACCCGGATTGAGAGGGTCATCTTCAGGAAAAGAAATCTGCACCTCTGCATCGAGCACCCCATCCATCATACGGATGACGCTTGCAATTTGCTCGGCAAGTCCGGCTTGATAGCGAATGCGCTCTGCAAGTTCAGACGGGACAAGGCCTGTATCACTAAAGATTCCAAGTAGATTCGTTCCTCGCCTTCTAGGAAGTCCGGCGCGGTTAAGAAGAGACATCGCTTCGGTTGACTGTTCGATTGGCACCGTCACATTCCATAAGGGAATGCGTTGAGCCCCTCCGGCGCCTCCCTCTGTGCTTGGTTCTTTTACAGCGTTTATCCCTCTTGCTCCGAGGAATACAAGAATTTCGTTCGCCTCTTTTTCGTCAAGTTGGTTCACTATGGCCTTGCGTGACTCGCAACTTGTTAAAATCGGGATTAAAAAGACGATAAAAAATACATTTTTTAAAATAGGAGCAAGCCGCTTCATATAAAACCCATACTGACAATAAAATGAATCCTAGCATAAGAATTAATTTTCCCAATACTTAATTTTATGATACAATTCATGATTTAATTGAGGAAATTGATGTGAAGTTGACACGACATCAAGAAGGAAGTATTCGTGAGCTTTTAAGAATAGGGCTTCCCTTGATGCTCTCCTCTCTTTCTATTATGCTGATGATTTTTGTCGATCGTTGGTATCTTGCGCAATATTCGACGCGCGCATTAAACGCCACAGTGAATTCAAGTACGTTAGGATGGGCGTTTGTGTGCGGTTGGTTAATGCTCGGACAAATTTCGGAAGTTTTTGTTTCGCAGCATAACGGAGCTAATGAAAAGGATAAGCTCGGCCTTTTTGTGTGGCAGAACTTGTGGCTTGGCGTGATGTCGTTTGCCTTTTTTATCCCCTTGATTGTGTGGGGCGTTGACTGGTTTTATCCGGGAGCGAATCAAACCTACGAGCGCGAATATTTAAATGTGATCTTGATGTTCGGCCCGGTTTACTGTTTCTATGGCGCGCTTTCCGGCTTTTTTATCGGCCAGGGAAAAGCGATGATCGTCACGACTTTTGCTGTCGGTGCCAATTTAATTAATATTGTTTTAGATCGGATTTTTATTTTTGGTGTCGAGGGGTGGGTCCCTTCAATGGGGGTTCAAGGAGCGGCTCTTGCGACAAATATCGGAACAGTTTTTGAATCCATTGGACTATTTGTTCTTTTTCTATCTAAGGATAATCGCACGCAGTGCCGCACAAATGATTACTCTTTTCGCCTCCCTTACCTTATTAGAATTTTAAAAGTGGGGCTTCCTCGAGCGATTTTTGTAAGCTTGGAAATGTTTGGGTTTGCCGCATATTATCAGTTGATGAGTGGCGCCGGAGAAGTTTATATTACCGTAGCTGGGATCTGCCAATCAATGGTGATTCTTTTCTCTTTTATTATTGAGGGCATGGGAAATGCAGCTATCGCAATTGCCGGCAACTACATCGGGGCTAAGAAGTTTTGGGCGATTAGACGTTTGGTTGCCTCTGGATTAAAGTTTCTGTTTGGGTTTCTTCTTGTTTTCCTTGCGGTATTTATTTTTGGGAAAGAGATATTCATCAATCAATTTCTTCCGGATGTCTCACCGGGATATTTGATGGCAATTCACGACACGTTGACTTTCTGTCTGTTCATTATGGTCTTCTACACTTTTTTCAGGGGAGTCCAGCTGCTTTTTGCCGGTGTCCTCACTGCTGCCGGCGATACATTTTTCCTTTTTGCTATCGGAACACTCTCTGTATGGGGCTTATACGTCTTGCCGACCTATCTCGTGCTCTTCTGGTTAAAAGGGTCTGTAGAAGCGGCGACTTTTGTGAATTTAGGTTTTATCTGTTGTTTTGGAATGATTACAATGCTGAGATATTTTCAGGGTGGATGGCAACTGATAACAATTCGGGATACAGGGAAGTTTGGAAAAGAAACAAGTTAGCATTGTCACCCCCACTTTTAACCGCGCATCCTTTTTGCCCGAATGCATCCGTAGCGTGTTAAATCAGTCATATCAAAATTGGGAAATGCTCATTGTTGATGACGGATCGACGGATGAGACCGAATCAGTTTGTAAAAAATTCGCCGCGCAAGATAGCCGCATCAAATACTTTGTTCAAGATCAAGAGGGGCCGTCAAGTGCAAGAAATAAAGCAATCTCGTTAGCGCAAGGAGATTTTATTGCTTTTCTTGACTCTGATGATATCGCAAAACCCGATCGACTTGCCACTCAGGTAGAGGCTCTTATTCGCTCTCCTTCGGCATCTGTTGTCTATTCTGATTTGACGATGATTGATGAAAGTGGCTCTCTCCTCGGAGAGTTTCGACTTGCCCATCATGAACCAAAAAATTTTCTTCCCTATCTATATTTTCGGATGGATGTGCTTTTAAGTACCGTGATGGGAAAAAAAGAGTGTTTTGATAAGTGTCTATTTGATGAATCGCTACAGATCCAAGAAGACTACGACATAATTTTGCGTCTAGCTAAGCAATATTCCATTCTCCATTTACCTAAGTCTTTGATATTTTTTCGGCGCCATAAAAAAAGCCTCTCTTCTAGAAAAGGGGGATTTAGAGAAAGCGAGCATGAAATAATCAAGAATATCCCAATTAAAGAGATTGAAAAATCCATTGAAGAATCGACACTGAGTGCAGAACAGAAAACTGAGTTATATGGAAAAATTCTCTACAATAGAGAAGAGTTCGAAGCGGCAGCGGAAATATTTACTAGCATCGAGTCTCCTTTAGCGAAATTTTACCTGGGAAATTGCTACCTGAAACTCGGCAGACCGCCTCTTGCCACAAAAGCTTATCGTCGATCTTTAAACCTTGATCCGTCTCATGCAGCGACCTTGAATAATTTGGGCGTCGCTCTTTTTGAAGAGGACCGGGGAGAGGCAGCGATCTGCTTTAAAGAGGCGCTAAAACTGAAGAGCTCTTATTTAGATCCGATGAGCAATTTAAAGGCTCTTGAAGCCGGAAAAGCCCCGTCAGAGATGACTTTCAAAGAACTTCGCTCAGATCTGCTTGCTTATCATTAGGCCTTAGACACGATTTGGGAACTTTAACGCCCCCACATGTTTACTTATCATTAGACCTTAAAAATCTTTAATGCTCTCACGTGCGTGCTTGTCATTAGACCTTAAGAATCTTTAATGCTCTCACGCACTTGTTGATCATTAGACCTTAAGAATCTTTAATGCTCTCACGTGCGTGGTTGTCATTAGACCTTAAGAATCTTTAATGTCCCCACATTTTCTCGATATGCTTGACATCGGGAAGTAAAATATCCGGGAAAGACTTCATGGAGGTTAAGTGAATCAAGTCCATGCGATGCCCGGGATCGGTTAGACCTTCACACCCGAGGATCAGATAGGTGGCGAGAACCGGGTACTGATGGACGTCAGGTTGCTTAAGAAGCTCAAGACAGGCATTTGCAATCTCCTCATCGTCTTTAAATGCAATAAGGGCAACTGCTGCTCGCTCGGTGTCATTTGTAATCGGTCTAGCGCGGAGAATCTTTAAAAGAAAATCCTTAGCCGGCTGTCCGATAGCATAAATGGCATCGATCAGACGACTTTCATGGAAAAAGTCGCTTTTCCCCAAGTTCTCAAAGAGGGTAAAAAGGGCGCGCTTATCGCCGATTTGCCCCAAACATTTGGCAGCATACTCAGGGGCAAGTCCGTAACCCGGGAATAGAGGGTCGTACAACTCGTTTGTGTGAAGAAGAGTGACAAGAGAAGGGACAATTTCACTTCGGCGATTGATAATCGCCTGCATTTCTTCGGTGGGTTCTTCTTCTTCTGAGAGGATGAGGTCTGCAATTAAGCGAGGCAAGTCACTTTCAAGCTTTTTCTCATACAGCTCTCTTAGCGATTTATACATCGATCTGACCTTACCGACTTTCTCGGCATCGGGACCTGATAAAACGACTGTCGATAGATCTTGATTCATTGTTTTTTCGATTTCGGCAAGTTCGACGATGCGATGAATTGAAAAGGCGGGATTGATCCCCTTCCCTTCCTTTTGATAATACTCAATCATTGTCGGAAAGCGTCCGCCAAAATGGGCGTCGCGATGCATTAAAATCTCATTTGTGATCACATCATTTAAAGGATCGACTTTCATTTTTTTCTCACTTTTTCTAAAACCTCTCCGGCATTGAAGCTCGAGCGCACAAACGGACCGCAGTACATGTGCTTGATTCCAATGGAGTGGCCATAATCTTCATATTTTTTAAATTGTTCGGGCGTTACAAACGCCTTGACACGGAGCTTTCTATTATTCGGCTGAAGGTATTGTCCGATGGTGATGATATCACAGCCAGCCTCTTTCAGGTCGCGAATAGACTCTTTGACCATTTCTTCTGTCTCTCCTAGACCCACCATGAGTCCCGACTTTACAATACAATGGCCTTTTGCAGCTCTTAATACCTGAAGCGTCCGATCATATGTCGCTTTATGACGCACGCGCGGGGTCAATTCACGCACCGTCTCGAGGTTGTGGTTAAAAATTTCAGGTTTTTCTAGGAGTACTGTACGGATAGATTCCTCATCGCCTGAGAAATCTGATGTCAAGACCTCAAGTGTTGCTGTTGGAACTTGGCGACGAATTTCTTTCATGATTTTCGCAAGATGAGAGGCTCCTTTATCGGACAAATCATCTCTTGCCACCATTGTGATGACCACATGGCGAAGTCCAAGCTCTTTAACAGACGATGCCACGCGCATCGGTTCATCCTCCTCAGGAGGTTTGGGCGCTTTTGAAAAGTCGATATCGCAAAAGCCGCACGCTCTTGTACACTCTTTTCCAAGGACTAAAAAGGTTGCTGTTTTTTGTGACCAGCATTGCAAACGGTTCGGGCACTTTGCCTCTTCGCAAACTGTATGGAGGCGCGATCCTCGCACAGCGTTTTCCGTTTTTAATAGATTCCCCCCTTTTGGAAGCTTTCTGTGAAGCCAGGAAGGGAAGCGGCCGATTCCCTCTTTTTGCTCGGGATTCTCCGGGAGGACATTTAAGCGTTTATTTCGCTTCACTTGGGGCTGTGGGTCAAATAGATTTTCTTTCACTTTTTTGGGGGTAGGTGTAATGGGGTTTGTTGTACTTGTAAAGCTGCCTCAAGCCAGGCTTCTGCAACTGTTGGGTGCGCATGAATTGTATGACTGATACATTCGACTGTCATCTCATTTGCGATGACAACAGCCATTTCAGCAACGAGCGTCCCGGCGTCGTGTCCGACCACTTGGGCACCGAGTACTTGGCCTGTTTTTCGATCGGTGACAATTTGGGCAAACCCTTCGGTTTGGTATGTGGCCTGAGACTTACCTAAAGCAGAGAATGGAAAGGCGCCAACTGTCGCATTGTATCCCTCTTCTATCGCGCGTTCAAGAGTGTAGCCAACAGTGCCGATCTCAGGTTCGGTGAAGATCACGCAGGGAACGGCGTTATAGTGCATCTTTTGCAAAGGTAAACCGCTTGCGTTATTTCCAGCGATGAGTCCTTGATGAGACGCAACATGGGCAAGCCACCATTTTGAGGCAATGTCTCCGATCGCATAGATTCCGGGAACATTTGTTTCCATTTGATCATTAACGGAAATTAATCCGGTTTTTTCATCTATCAATACACCGGCTCTCTCTAAATTGATATTATCTGTATTGAGTTTTCGACCGATCGAGACCAGGGCAATATCAGAATCGATGGTTTTTCCACCGGCAATTTGAATTTTAATTCCCTCTCCGTCGTTGTCGATTTTTTCGACAAATGTGTGAGTTAGAATTTCGATACCCTTCTTTTTGAATACGCGAGTCATTTCCGATGAAACACTCACCGCTTCCGTAGGCAAGATAGAGTCTAAAGCCTCAATAATGGTAACTTTAACATCAAATGCGCGAAATAGAGAGGCAAATTCACATCCGATGACACCCCCACCGATAATCACAATTTTTTTTGGAAGAGAGGTGATATTAAGCAGCGAGGTAGAGTCGTGGATCTTTTCGCCGTCGGGCTTTAAATTTGGAATAACAAGAGGTTCAGAGCCGGTTGCAATAATGATTTTTGATGCTGTAATTTCCGCCTGATCTTTTCCGGTAACTTTGATTGTAGTCGGGGATAGAAACTTACCATACCCTTCAAATAAAGTGATTTTGTTTGATGCGATTAAACCCTCTAGCCCTTTTCGCATGCGAGAGACAACTTTATCCTTCTGCTTGGCAAGCTCGGCGTAGTTAAACGAGTATCCTTCGATCTGGATGCCGAATCTATGCGCCTCTTTCATTCGATTTAAAAGCTGCGCGCCTGCGATCAGTGATTTTGACGGGATACAACCTCTATTAAGACAGGTTCCGCCAAGTCCCGTAGCCTCGATGAGCGCAACTTTTTTTCCATTTTGCGCAGCCTTAATCGCTGCCGGATACCCTCCGGGGCCCCCGCCGATGACGGCAATATCAAAGGTCTCGCTTGTCATTTGATCTCTTCATTTACTTTGAAGATTAAGATAACAAGGACACGGTTTTCAATGCACGGTTTTTAGTGGCTGAAATTTTATTCCAAAATTCCCTCGGCAGCGCCAGCCGATATAGAAATCTCCACGATGCCATGGCGTATAGGCAAGGCGAAGAGCAAGAAACGGCTTACCTCCATTTAGCCCAAGGTAAAAACAGGTGCAATTAGAGGGAAACACTTTCGTGGCTAATGGGCGGTAGTGCAAAAGGCGGAATTGATGCGAACTTAAAGAAAAAATGGCAAATTCGCTATTTTTTCGATGTGCGCTGCCGATCACATAAAAAGTGAAGTTATGAAGGGGATTTCTTAGGTTCCATAAAAATGCTTTCCATAGGGAGGGAGGCATCGATTCCTTATAATTTGCCGTTGGCTCTTCGCCAAAAATTCCGTCGTCATCGTTTCCCGCAAGCATCCAAGTGAGCCAATGGCCAATGTCATAAAAGCGAATTTGCGAGCGGTGCCTTGGAATCACAGAGTAGAGCCGGTGATTGACCGCATTTTCATAAAAGGGTACAGTTGGACACGGATGTGCGAACTGCTGTGTCGGAATTTTGTAGGCAGCGCATCCGGCGAATAGAAGTGGAACCAGTAAGATCAGTCGCATAAGTGATTGAAGCAATATCCCTAATTTGTATATAAGGTTGGATAACATGAATGCAACACCAAAGACGAGACTTTGTTGGAATTGTGAGGGGAGGGTCTCCTCAGCAGAACCTAATTGCCCCTATTGCGATGTCTATTTAGGTGTAGAAGAGGGAGCTTTAGAGAAATCTTCGCATGAAGATCATCACGCCCCTTACAATCCGGAAGAGCGCGAAAAAGGGTCAACAATCCCCGATTCTCCTTATCAAATTAACATACAAGAAGATGAGGATGAATCCTCACCTATTTCCACAAAAGAGGTTATTTTGACAACAGCAATGCTCTCATCAGGAGCTCTCTTTTTCTTATTTGGATTTGTACTCTATGCATTTGGAGATGAGGGATCTTTAACGTTGCGCTGGGATGCTACCTATTGGTACATCTACTTCTTTGGCGCTATTCCTTTAATCTTCTTCGGATGGCGAAGCCTCGGCACTCTCAATCATGAGTAAGCCCGGGATACCCCACGGTTGATTATTTTCATCACGCCACTTTTGAATCTCTTTGAACACAACTTGCGCAAGATAAGTCGGGGCGTGAACAGTTGCAATACTTGGTTTAAAAATATCAAAAATCGAGCCAATTTTGGGCTTTTGCTGAAGGTGGCGCACCTCTTTACAGGTGTAAAACGCACCGAGAGTCACTAAAACCATGTTCAATACCACTGCTCCGGTGACCCGAACGACCTTTTTGAAAACCTCGGGAATCCACTTTGCGCTTAAGTCAATAAGAGAGATTACCCGTTTTGGGAAAATCAGCTTCCAAATAGGCGCTGAAATCGGCAGGTGGATATCTGCAATCGCAAGTTTATCTGCAGTATATCTTGTGCAATTGGTTTCAACGGAGTCAAAAGCAAGACCGGTTTGTTTGTCTCTTTCTATCGACCCTTTAATTTTCCAAAATTGCTCCTCGGTAATAGGGAAACCCATGCGATGAATCGGCATTGGCCACGCCTCACTCACATCAGGCGACTGTAAAAAACCCTCTTTCATTTGAAGCGGCGTTTTGAGTAGATCTTGCGTCCCATTTTTCCCCTTTCGGTAAAGTCCCACGCTGTAAATTTCCCCTTCAGGGGTTTTTAACCGGATCCATGAATGGTCGCCGGAAAGGCGGAATGCTTTTTCGCTGCAGCAGACGCACGCTTCAAATACGTATTGATAGTCCCATTGACTTGGATCTTCATGTTTGTAAGGGGTTAGCTCTTTCCAGTCATACCGATCTTTGCACTCAACGCCGCTTGGGCCATAGAGAGATGTCGGGGTCGGGAGATGTTTGCTTGGTGATGAAAGTGCAATGGAGTCTTGAATTTCAGACCACGGTGTCATTTCATTATCTTTTCGAATCAAAATGTCGTCGCCCTTGCATTCCAATTGATCTCCATAGTGAAGCAGGTATTGCTCAAGCGCCGATGCGGTTGCGTATTCATGAAATCCGGGGTTGGTATCAAAATATGTCGGGTCGATTGCAAGTTTTTTTGCTTTTAGCGCCTTTTCAAATTCTAGTGCGATAAACCCTTCTTTTTTTAAGGTTTTTTGGAAGAGTCGAGAAGTTTTTACAATTTCAGAGGAGAGTGCGCTTGAGACAGAGTCAAACTTTGCCTCTAAAAGGGCTTTAGTGAGAACGGTTGCAACATTAGTAAGACGTTCTCTTTTTTTGCCCTGAATATACTCGAAAGCGCGCTCTAAAATGGAAAGCGGACGTGGGCCTACTGGCTTTATATCGAAACTTCTTCCCTGAAGTAGAAGTTCGCGGATCGATGGGATATATGTTGATACAGTCATTTGAGTCTTTTTTTTGTCAATAAATTAAAGTAACAGGTGATTTCTTTACAGCAAAAAAAGGGGATCTACAGTATAATATAAGTATCGGCTGCTGATGTGGATGCCCGAATATCAAAGGTTGCTTATCAACGCATTTTAACTATAAATGGGATCATGGAACAAATTAGCTGCGGCGACATTTGAAAATGAACCCACCTGCTATAAATCAGGTTGAAGAGGCACTTGTCTTCGGACCCTTCAGCAGTCGACTTATTCTTTCTTTTTCATTCTTTACTTTTTATTAAATTTCACATATCCTAGTTCCCAAAACTCTTAATTGGAGAGGCCATGTCGTCGGTCAAAAAGAAACGAAGAAAAAAGATTTCAAAGCATAAGCGTAAAAAACGCAGCCGTAGAGATCGTCACAAAAACAAATAACATTATTTGAATCTATGTGGACTTATCCGGAGCCCTTTGATGTGATCATTATTGGCGGCGGACATGCGGGCTGCGAAGCAGCCCTTGCGTCTGCCCGGATGGGTGCCTCTACTCTACTTTTGACCCTTACTGTAGATACAATCGCCAAGATGAGCTGTAATCCCGCCATTGGCGGAATCGGTAAAGGGCATATGGTACGAGAAATCGACGCCCTTGGCGGCGAGATGGGCAAAGTCATTGACTGCACAAGTATTCAATATCGCATGCTCAATCGCACTAAAGGCCCGGCTGTCTGGGCTCCTCGTGCGCAAGCGGACAAATGGCGCTATCAGCAGGAAATGAAGCACCGACTGGAGCTTTGTCCCAATCTTAAAATCAAACAAGGATCTGTAGAAGAGCTTCTTGTTGAATCCGATCGCATTCAAGGAGTTCTCACAAAAGAGGGGATCAAATACCTTGCGAAAGCGGTCATTTTATCTTCCGGTACCTTCATGCGCGGACTCCTCCATATTGGGGAGACCAATTTTTCCGGCGGTAGGTCAGGCGATGCCGCAGCAATTGGAATTTCAGCTTCTTTAAAAGAGATTGGATTTGAACTCGGCAGGCTGAAAACCGGAACACCCCCTAGGCTTCACAGGCGTTCAATTGACTTTTCATTAACAGAAGAGCAGCCCGGTGAAGAAGGTGTGCGTTTTTCATACGATGAATGCGAAAAACCGAAACTTCCTCAAATCTCATGCCACATCACATACACGACAAAAGAGACGAAAGAGGTTATTCTTAAGAATCTGCATCGCTCTCCTATGTATTCAGGAAAAATTCAGAGCATAGGACCCAGATACTGCCCGTCGATTGAAGATAAGATCGTCCGTTTTGCCGACAAAGAGAGGCATCAGATCTTTTTAGAACCCGAAGGACTAGATACAGAAGAGATCTACGCAAATGGAATCTCCTCTTCCCTCCCTTTTGATGCGCAGCTAGACTTTATCCGCTCCATTCCCTCTCTTCGAAATGCAGAGATTATGAGACCTGCCTACGCTATTGAATACGACTACGTCTTAAGCGGACAGATCAATGCAACCCTTGAAACAAAGAAAATCGAAGGACTCTATCTTGCTGGACAGGTCAACGGCACAACCGGCTATGAAGAGGCGGCCGGACAAGGTCTGATCGCAGGAATCAATGCTGCAGCTAAACTGGCCGGTAAAGAGCCATTTATTCTAGACCGTTCAGAGGCATACATCGGCGTTATGATCGACGATCTTGTCACGAAAGGAATCGATGAGCCGTACCGAATGTTTACATCCAGAGCCGAGCATCGTTTGTTGCTAAGACAAGATAACGCGGATCTTCGCCTTCGAGAGTATGGGGGCAAATACGGGCTTATTTCAAGCCAGAAACTTAGCGATCTCATCGGAAAGAAGCAATTAATCAATGATGAAATCGAGCGCCTAAAGAGAGTGTACAAAACACTTCCGAATGGAAAAGGATACTCACTCTCGCAAATCATCTCGCGCCCCGACTCTTTGTATACTGAACTAGTCAATGAGTATCCGGGTCTTGTTATCGATCACGGCGAGGATGTGAATTTCCAGATCGATCTCAACTTAAAATACGCCGGATATATCCAAAGACAAGAGATTGAAATTGAAAGGCAGTCTAACTTGGAAAGAATTCAATTTCCGAAAACCTTTGATTTTTCAAAAGTGGTCGGCCTTCGCTTTGAGGCGATGGAGAAGTTGAAGAAATTTCTTCCTCAAACCTGCGGGCAAGCGTCTCGTATACCGGGTATTTCACCTGCTGACATGTCTGTCTTATTAGTTGCGATCACTAGAAAGCAACGAGAAAGCGCGTGATTATTCACCTCATACGGTTAAAAAATTACCCCATATTCAAACAATTACAACTAGAAGAGGCGCTCCTTCGTGCCGACACGCGTAACTTTTGTCTTATCAATGAAGGATCCGAAGAGGCAATTGTTCTTGGAATTTCAGGAAAACCCGAAAGAGAGTCGCATCTGCCGATGATTCGCCGTTTTAGTGGAGGGGGAACAGTTGTTGTAGATCAACACACGCATTTTGTCACCTTCATCTGCAATCAACGTTGCGCCAAAATCAGTCAAAGACCCAATGACATCATGTGTTTTATGAAAAAAAGGCTTGCGCCTCTCTTTTCTCATCTCCCCTTTGACTTAAAGGAGAATGACTTTGTGATTGGAAACAGAAAGTTTGCCGGGAATGCGCAGTATTTGATTAAAGAGCGGTGGCTGCACCATACGACAATGCTTTGGGATTATAAATTAGAGAACATGCGCCTTCTTACGCTTCCGGAAAAACGACCGGAGTACCGTTTAGACCGCGCCCATGATGAATTCCTATGTAAGCTGAAAGAGTATTTCCCCGACCGTACACTTTTTGACCGAAGCCTAACTGACACTCTTTTAACTGGGTTTGAGGTGAAAGAGATCGCATTAGATACCGTCTTACCGGTCCTTAACCGTCCTCATCGAAAAGCGCTCCGATTGTTATAAGACCCCCTGAGCTAATCAGGGGTTGTAGAGAAACTTTGGTTCTATAGAGGGGAGTAGTTGTTAAACTGCGCAATCTCTTTACGGAATGTGAGTGTCACCGTTCCGATTTCACCGTGTCTATTTTTTGCTATAATCAGCTCTGTAATTCCCGGTTTATTCATAGGATCGTAATATTCCGGACGGAATAGAAGGAAAATTTGGTCGCTATCTTGCTCAAGGGAGCCAGATTCCCGAAGGTCGCTCATCATCGGCTTGTGACCTTGACGCTCTTCCACTTTTCGAGAAAGCTGTGAGAGGCAGAGAACGGGGATGTTTAACTCTCTTGCGATGTTTTTCATCGTACGTGAAATCTCGGAGACTTCAAGTTGTCGACTCTCTTGTGACTGGCTAGATCCGGAGCCCGAGATGAGCTGCAGATAGTCAACAAGGAGGAATCCGATATTGTACACCTCTTTAAAGCGCCTTGCGCGCGCCCTTAGATCATTAATTTTAAGGCCCGGCAGATCGTCTATCTAGAGAGAGTCGTTTTGCATGCGATTGACCGCTTCCACTACACGTTGAAATTCATATCCGTTTAGAGAGCCTGTTTTTAGCTTTTCCGAAGGCACCTCTGCTTGTGAGCAGATCATCCGATGCACGAGCTGCTCTGCACTCATCTCAAGTGAGAATGCGGCCGAGGGAATGCCGTTTTTAAAACAGATGTTTTCTATGAGATTGAGGCCAAGGGCTGTCTTTCCCATGGCAGGTCTTCCGGCAAGGATCATTAAGTTGGATTTACCAAAGCCTTGGATCATTTTATCAAGGTCTGTAAAGTGCGTTTGAATTCCAATGACAGGCGGGGCCTCGCCTCCTCGCTCTTGGAACTCCTCTTGTCTTTTCTGTAAATCCTCTAAAAAAGGGAGGCTCGATTCCGCCTTTTCACCCGACAAGATATCTTTTAATAGAATCCCGTCCCCTTTAGATGTCGTTTGACTAATTTTAAAAAATTGTTCCTGTGCCCTATCTAGAGTCACACTCACGTCGGCCGGCTGTTCAAGCGCTTCTTTTTCGATTGCTTGCGCTGCTTGGATCATACGCCTTAGAACGGATTTCTCATGCACAATCCGGCAGTACGCTTCGATATGCGCTGAGGTTCCCGCGTACTGCGCAAGTGTTGTCACATACGGCACGCCGCCAACAGCTTGGAGTTTGTCCTGTCGTTTGAGCTCTTCACACACCAAGTGAATATCCGCTGGCTTATCACTTTTATAGGCGCTTTTCAGAACCTGGAACACAATTTTATGCTCGCTATAGTAAAAGTCAGAATCATTTAAAGCGTCGGCAGCAATATTTAAGCCATTGATGCTTGTTAACATCGTGCCGAGCACCATCATTTCCGATTCTTTGGAGTTTGGTGCCACTTTCACTTTTGTAGGAGTTTCGGTCGTCATTTTGTTTACTTGGATGTTAGATCTCCCTGATATATTAGGTCGTTTCACCGAATCCTTCAAGAAGATTGTTCTTCATTTTTCAGATGCGTCAATTGTATTTACATAAATCCCCTTGCTTGGTTAGACTATTTACTCTGGAAAGATGGCTGAGTGGCCGAAAGCACGTCCCTGCTAAGGACGCATACCCGCAAGGGTATCGAGGGTTCGAATCCCTCTCTTTCCGTATCTTTTTAAAGGTGGTTTAGAGAGTAAACCATCCTTTCATACAAAATCTCTTCCGTATCAGTTGTGTACTTTTTTTCCGGATAAAAGCAGTAGGGGATAGGTTAGACCTGCAATTAAGGCAATCGTCGCACCCACCGGCCAGTTAAAATAAAAGGCTGTGATAATACCGGAAAGGGTGAATGCCATGGAAAGCGCAATTGCAATCATCATCATGCGCGATAGACGATAGGTAAAAAGGTTTGCGATACTTGCCGGAATGGTAAGCATCATCATGACAAGCACAATTCCAACAACTTGTATTAAGAGAACTGTTGAAATCGCAATCAAAATGAGAAGAAAAAGGCTGAGTGCATTGACGTTTGCTCCCTGCAGTCTCGCTTGATTCTCATCAAATGCAAGAGCAAGAAAACGTTTATGCAGAAGTAAAACAGAAAAAATCACAAAAAAATCAAGTAGAGAGAGAATAATCAGATCCGTTTTGGATGTCCAAAGGATATTGCCGATCAGGAAATGCGTCAGGTCGACATTATATCCGGGGGTCTGAGAGACGAATATAATTCCGATTGCCATCCCGATTGACCAAAGGGCAGCAATTGCAGAGTCAATTCTCTCTTTATAATTGATGTGGATCCAGCCGATCACAAGCGCCGAGACAATAGCTGCAAATACCGCACCTAATAAAGGTGAGCTAAAGTGCATTCCATAGACGCGGTTTAAGTAAAGGGCAAAGCCCATCCCGCCTAAGACCGAGTGCGCAATTCCGCCGCTAATAAAGGCGATGCGTTTGACAACGACATATGAGCCGATAATTCCACTAACAATCGATGCAAGCAGTCCCGCAATGACAGCAGAAAGAAGAAGCGGATTTGTCTGCAGAGCAGTGATAAATTCTGTCATGAACGCTCCTTTCCAATATGAGGAGGGTGGTAAAGCCCGATGGCAAAATGTTCGCAAAGTTCCTTAGAATTAAGAGAGGTCACATCTCTTTGTACCAAAAGAACGCGGTCGGCAAATTCAGTTACTATTCGAAGGTGATGGGTTACCATGATGATCGTCACCTTGCCTCGTAGTTTATCAAGCTGCTTATAAATTTCTGTCTCCGTCTGAGCATCGATACCGGCTGTTGGCTCATCGAGTACAAGTAGCCTTGGGGATGAGACAAGAGCTCTTGCAATCAGGACTCGCTGCGCTTGTCCACCCGAGAGCGTTCCAAAAGCTTGATTCGAAAACATCTCCATGTCCACTTGCTCTAATGCGAGGTAAGCGCTTTTTTCATGTTCTGCTGAATAGCGGCCATGCCACGGGAGTTTAGAAAGGCATCCTGTTAAGACAACTTCCAGTACGGAAATGGGGAAATTCGCATCAAAAGGAAGTTTTTGCGGAACGTAGCCGATGGATTGATGGGACTCTCGCGGTTTTTTCCCAAAAAGGGTCACGCGCCCACTGTCCGGCTTGTTAAAGCCCATTAAAAGCTTCAAAAGCGTCGTCTTCCCGCCCCCATTTGGGCCAAAGATTCCAATAAGCTCCCCTTCTTCTACAGCAAAGCTTGCGTTTTGGATGATTGGGATCTCATCATAGGAAAATGTGACATGATCGAAAGAGACAACCTCCTTCACGACTCTTTTTCTCCTGCAAATTGACGTGCGATCTCCCGCAGGTTGTCAATGAAATCTTCAGACAAAGGATTTAATACAACCACTTCTGCTCCTATTTGCTGCGCAATTAATTCAGGACCCTTCCCTCTATATTGTTGTTGAACGAATACTCTCTTAGCCCCGCTTTGCCTTGCTCGATCCAGGAGTTGAGTTAGTTGCTGAGGGGTCGGCTCCTTTCCTTCATGCTCGATGGGAATCTGTTTAAGATTGTAGTCTCTTGCAAAATAGGCATAAGCCGGATGCGAGACTAAGATCGTACGATTCACAAGTGGACGGAATTTTTTTTCGATCTCTTCGTTTAATTTATCAAGCTCATTTTTGAAGCGGGCAAGATTTTTCTCATACTCATGTTTCTGGTATGGATAGAGGGCGACAAGAGATTTTGTGATGCGCTCAGCCTGCTGTTTTGCAAGTTTAGGACTGAGCCAGATATGCGGATCGTAGCAGTTTCCATGAGAGCAGTAGGCGTGGTGTTCGGCTTTGACGGGAATTAAATCCAGTCCGTCGCGCAAATCGATGATTTCAAGATCCGGTTGATAGCTTGTTAAAGTTTTAATGAGTTGATCTTCAAAACCCTCTCCGACTCGAAACCAGATATCAGCCCCGACCATTTTATTAATATCTCTTGGGGAGGGTTCGAATGTATGTGCGTTAGATCCGGGAGGAATGAGAACCTCCACGTCGAGAGTGTCTTTTGTGATTTGTTCTACGAAAAACTTATGGGGAGGGACACTGACAAGAACGCGCGGCTTGTTAGTTTCCACGCCCATGAGCGGAAGAAATAAAATAGAGAAAAGGAGAAAGAGTCTAGACATCGTGCACCTAAAATGATTAGCAATAAGTATATACATATATTTGATAAATGAAAAGATAATTGCAGCTTTGACCTGCTTAAGATTATTAAAAATGAATAGATTACACTTGATGCATATTCCTTGTTTACACTACAATGGATCCGTTTTTCTTTGGAGGAGTGTCCGAGCGGCCGAAGGAGCACGCTTGGAAAGCGTGTGTGCGTTAACGCGTACCGTGGGTTCGAATCCCACCTCCTCCGCCATTGATTAACAGTTTCTTATTTGCTAACCGGTCTCCACTAGTTCTTTGAATTCAAGTTTTGCTTTTAACCTTAAGAAGCCTCTGAATAACTCAGGTTAATTTAATTTTGCATGAATTTTTTCTAAAATTCGATAAAATCGCACTCACTTAACAGTTAAATAGTTAAGTTCGATTGATTTTCGTCTCTTAAAAAATCAGCGATATCAATAATTCTATAAAAATAATCACTGGTGGCAACATTGCTAGAAACACCACCAATGTGGAATAAAACTGGGATTGTGGCAAATCCCCTTGGTACTTTTAGTGCTTCTATTTTCTTTTGTACCTCAGATATTACATCTGCACCCAATTCTCTGCGCTTAAACTTAAATTCGCATACAAATAAGCTCTTAGTGGTTGTTTGCACCAAATAATCAATTTGGCAGCCTGCTTTGGTGGTTGTTTTAGATTGTCTAAACGGACCGTTAGCAATTATATCTGCTGGGTTAATTCCGATGCTTTGGAGTAACATGCTTCTATTTTGTAAAAGCAACTGTTCTAGTTGCAGGCCAATATGCGCTTCAAACCCAGGCAAGCTTGATAAGGCCGTGTTCTGAAAACCATTTAAATCAATTTTGTTTCGTTGAGGCTCTATTAGTTTTAGATAAAAGCGCATGTATGGATCACAGATACGATACAAGCTTTGCTTTAGTGGCTTATTAGTTTTAAACGACCAAAGATTTTGTTTTTGCACAAAACCGGCAATAATTAAATGTTCCATGAGACTACTTAAAGTGCCGCTATGAGGAAATCCTGTGATTTTGCGCACATCGGCTAATGTCTTGATGCCATCTTTGAGACTATCAAGTATTTTTTTGTAAGAAGCGCCCTTGCCACTGAATACATCATGGAAAATACGATCAAATTCCAGGACGAGTAGGCCATCTTTTTCAAAACATAATTGTTTGATTAGGTCATCAACTGTTTGGCCTTGTGTGATTTGTTCTAGGTACCATGGGATTCCACCTAGAATACTGAGTAATTTGTAAGTATCGTAATCAGAACCTTGAAAACCATATGTGCGAAGTAACTTACTTGCGTCCGGTATAGGTAGTGGTTCTAAAGTGATAGTTAAGTTAATACGTCCAAAAAATGCAGTGCTTTTTAGAATATTTTCTTCAATCCAAGTTGATACTGAGCCACAAAAAAACACCATAATGGGTAGTTTCTGCTTGTCCCACCATGCTTTTAATTTTGGAATAAAACTTGGATCTTTTGATCCCATCCATGAAATTTCATCAAATAAAATAATGTCACCAGCCCTGATATGACTGTTTAAGTGCTCAAAAGCATCAGTCCAATCTTGGAAGGTGAAAGGGGGCAATTTTAGATGAGTTGCAAGTTGGCGTGCAAAATGATCACGTTGACTTTGGTCGTCCATGCCATCTTGAGGTGCGAGTCCTGCAAAATCCCATAGCTTGTTTTCTTGGCACGATGATGCAAAGAAATTGATCAGACGACTTTTGCCAACTCTTCGCCTCCCTTTAACAACAACTAAGTTAGGTGTTTTTTTCTTCTGCAACGCTCTTAGGCGCTCTAACTCATTTTTTCGGCCAATAAATATCCTTCCTGCCACCACAACCTCTTGTGCTCAACTTACAGTATAATATTATAATGAGATATGTTTAATGTAAAGTAAATTTGCTCAAAACGCATATTTAATTATAATGAGATTTTTTCACTCAAACTTGTTATAGGAAGGCTTGATTAACGCAGGTTAATTAAATTTTGCATGAATTTTTTCTAAAATTCAAAAAAATAATCGAGCTTAACTAATTGATAGTTAAGTGAGTGCGTATTTCTCGAATTCCCTTGGAAAAGGTAAAAAATTTAATAAGATGCGTTAATCAGAGGTTCCTTAATTATCGATAATACTAAAAATTGACAATAAGCCAGATTCTTCTCATCGAATTGACGAGGTGGATACTCCTGGATTTAGCCATGGGGAGGAACCCTCGTCAATTCGATAAAAAAATGGGAATAAAAGTTACTTTCTTTTTGTATTTATAATCAATTTGATGCTATTTTTAAGAATGGTTGTAAATAGGAACCCCTGATAAACTTAAGCTTATTAAAATTTGTGCCTTTCCCAAGGGAATTCGAAAAAAACGTACTCACTTAACTATCAATTAGTTAAGTTCGATTGTTTTTTCGAATTTTAGAAAAAATTCATGCAAAATTAAATTAACCTGCGTCAATCAGACCTTCCAATAGCGCTTAGGCGTGAATCGCCATTGATTAAAACGAACTGCTCTATGCCTGGGTGGCCATCTCCTTGAAAAGATGAGAATTCAGCGTCTTGATTGCAATAGACAGCATAAGGTGGCGCAGACTCAAAGCGGCTGCATATTGAACATGTAGTCAATCATAGCCTACCCATAGGTGCTTCTGATTAACTCAGGTCGATTAAATTTAGCATGAATTTTTTCTGAAATTCAAAAAAACGCGCTCGAAAAAGGTGCTAAACTTTATCGACCCGAGTTAATCAGGGGTTCCATAAAGTGACAAAGACTTTACCGCCTATGGGTAATAGTCAAAGAGGACGGTCACCCTTTTTTTATAAAATAATAAGAACTTACGGAATAGACAAATGCTTAGATCAGCTATGAAACATATCAAATATCACTGGCTTGGAAATATCCGCAACGATCTGCTCGCAGGCATGGTGGTTGCCCTTGCACTGATACCGGAAGCGATTGCCTTTTCGATTATTGCCGGTGTCGATCCTAAAGTGGGTCTTTATGCATCATTTTGTATCGCTGTTGTCACAGCTTTTATGGGTGGCCGTTCAGGTATGATCTCTGCAGCAACAGGTGCAATGGCTCTTGCAATGGTCACTTTGGTCAAAGAACATGGTCTTGAGTATTTATTGGCCGCAACCATCCTTACCGGTATCTTACAGATTATTGCTGGCGCATTTAAATTAGGAAGCTTGATGAGATTTGTCTCTAAATCAGTTGTAACCGGTTTTGTCAATGCACTGGCTATTTTGATTTTTATGGCACAACTACCTGAATTCAAAGGCGCAGGGTTGATGATGTACGGCATTGTGTCTCTGGGGTTGGCGATAATATATATTTCACCCCGTTTTACAAAGGCTGTGCCATCTCCACTTATCTGTATTATTGCTGTAACTGCTCTTAGCGTCTTTCTAGGGCTAGACTTAAGAACCGTTGGCGATATGGGCAAATTACCTGACACACTACCTGTTTTCATGCTGCCAAATATTCCGTTTAACCTTGAAACATTGCGAATTATTTTTCCATACGCACTGACATTGACAGCTATTGGTTTGCTTGAGTCGCTGATGACGGCCACAATCGTTGATGATCTAACAGATACACCAAGCGACAAAAATCAAGAGTGCAAGGGGCAAGGGATTGCCAATATCGTATCGGGTCTCTTTGGCGGCATGGCGGGATGTGCAATGATCGGCCAATCGGTAATTAATATTAAATCCGGTGGGCGTGGACGTCTATCGACGTTATTTGCAGGTTTGTTTTTATTGTTTTTAATTCTTGTGTTAGGCGACCTTGTCGTCCAAATACCTATGGCGGCGCTTGTTAGCGTGATGATTATGGTTGCAATAGGCACATTTAGCTGGTCATCTATTAAAAACTTGAAGACTCATCCAAAAAGTTCAAGCGTTGTGATGATAGCAACAGTCACTGCGGTTGTTTTTACACATGATTTAGCGATTGGTGTTTTTGTCGGAGTGTTGTTGAGCGCCCTGTTTTTTTCCCGCAAAGTGGCTCAGCTCATGGAAATTAAATCCACACTTTCAGAAGATAAGCAGCATAGAGTTTATGTTGTTTACGGGCAGGTGTTCTTCGCCTCTTCTGATCGCTTCAGTGATGCTTTTGATTTTAAAGAAGTGGTTGATAAAGTTACTATTGACGTGAGCAAGGCACACTTTTGGGATCTATCTGCCGTCGGGGCGTTAGATAAAGTTGTCCTTAAATTTCGTCGCGAAGGGACTGAGGTTGAAATCATCGGCATGAACAAAGCGAGCGCAACAATTGTTGATAAACTGGCTATTCACGACAAGCCAGACGCACTTGATTTGATGCTGAAACATTAAGGAGAGAACAAAATGAAAAAATTACTCGTATGCGTTGATGGTTCAACTTATGCAGATAACATTACGACACATGCAGCTTGGGCGGCAAAGCGGTTGAATGCAGAAATTGATTTACTTCATGTCTTGCGGCGTCACTCCGATTATCAAGCACCTCATGAAGACCACACAGGTGCAATCGGTCTTGGCGCGCGAAGCAATCTTATGGATGAACTTGCAAAAGTTGATGAAGAGCGCGGACGGCTTGATCAACAAAAGGGGTGGCTTATTCTTGAGCATTCCCAAGAGGAATTAAAAAAGGCTGGTATTGAACATGTGAATACAATCCATCGAAGAGGTAGCCTTGTCGGAACGATTCAGGAGCTTGAGCCAACTGTCGATATGATCTTTATCGGAAAACGTGGTGAGCAGGCAGACCCTGAATCTGAATTTCTTGGTTCAAATCTTGAAAAGGTTGTGCGCAGTGTTCATAAGCCTGTGTTTCTTGTCTCCCATTATGTCCGCACGATTAATAAGTTTCTTATTGCCTATGACGGGAAGGATAACGCTAATCAGGCTGTTGAATTTGCTTGTACATCAAAGTTATTGCAGGGTTTGGAATGTCATCTCCTCTCTATTGGACACGATTTGTCCGACGCGGCCTTGACGGCCGGCAAAAAGCTTGAAACATCCGGATACAGAGTGATAAGCCATATTGAAGATGAAGGGCATGTTGACGAGTTGATTGCATCTTATGTAACAGAAATGGAAATTGACCTTTTATTAACAGGTGCCTACAGCCATTCTCGTATGCGCACTATGCTATTAGGAAGCACAACAGCTAAGTTGATTAAACAGTGCGATATACCCGTTATACTCTTTAGATAAGCCCCGATGGGGTCTCTCAAGGAACCCCTGATTAACGCAGGTTAATTAAATGCAGTAGCCTGAGTTGTCAATAGGTCCCGAGTGTTATGCATTCTGAATATATGTTATCGTGAATTTCAAGTCTGCAGATTGCAGTTTTTGCTCGCTCTTTACCTGTAGGAGAATACAACATGAACCAAAACAAATTCCATAGAATCTTACAAACGTTACTACCGGCTGTATATTGGGTATGGACCGGGTTAATTTTGGGCGTTTCATTTATTGCAACGCCGGTCAAATTTCAAGCGCCAAACTTAACTCGTCCAGTGGCTTTAGAGATCGGAAAAGTGACATTTCAATTGTTTAATACGATTGAATGGGGGGTTGTCTTTGCGATTGTGATACTGATGGCACTCTCTTGTAATAGATGGAAAAAATGGTCAATGCCGATAGTGTTGATCCTTCTTCTTGCAATTCAAACATTCTGGATCTTGCCCGGTCTTACTATCCGTGCCAACGCAGTTATTTCCGGTGGCACCCCACCTCTTGGCCCATATCATTGGCTATATATCATAACCGAGCTTTGCAAGCTGCTTTTTACAATTCTTTCAGCTTTGACTTGCTCCAAAAATGAAGGCAATCCGCATTTTTCATCATCAAAAAGTTAGATGATTGCGATAAGTGAAAGACGGTTAAGTGATTTGGATGATCTCTAAATGATAAATATTTTTTAAAACAAGGTGGTCAATAACAAGTTTTTTTATATAATTACTTTAGTATGACTACTCCTTTTAAAATCTTATGTGTCGATGACGATTCTGATTTCTTCAACTACCTGCTAGGGGTCACAGAGTCGTATAATATTGCGATTGATAATTGCCCGGATCTCACGAGCACCTCTGATAAGAACCTAGAGGAGTATGATGCGTTCATACTCGATCTTCACCTTGGAGACGGTTCGGGATTGGATTTAATTCCCGACATCCGCGGGGTTAACACAAATCCGATCGCGATCATTACAGCAGTCCATCAAAATGCCTCCGATTATCGGAGGTTGAAAGCGGAACACACTGTCGATTTTGTCTTAGAAAAACCTGTTTACCGAGATCAGGTTGACTCCTTATTCAAATGCCTTTTGAATCCAGCGGCTCGCTTAAAAGAAGAGCCATTTGAAATTAAAGAGCTTAGAGAAAAGTACAATCAAACGATCCCGGAAAAACTTGAGCAGCTAACGCATTTAATTGAGAAAATCAAAGAGGATCCGAGCAAAGGGAATCTAGAAGCCCTTAAAAACCTTGTCCATAAAATTGCCGGAAGCGCCGGTTCATATGGGTACATGGATGTAACAACTGCATGCCGAAAACTCGAATATGTACTCATCGATAAATTAGAATCCACGGAGATAGATCCGCATCAGATAGAGTTGTTAGATGCCTTTTTGAAAAGGATTAAATACAGCTTCCAGTTTCCTTCAGAAACAAAAAAACCGAAAGTAAACGCGAGAAATAAAATCAAGCGCAATTCGGTTTATATTGTTACAAGTAAACAGAGTTTAATCGATCGATTCGAAAAACTTAAAAGCAAATAT
This sequence comes from Waddliaceae bacterium, assembly GCA_040880105.1. Lineage (GTDB taxonomy): Bacteria > Chlamydiota > Chlamydiia > Chlamydiales > SLOH01 > SLOH01. Next base: position 87,428 of record JBBDJA010000020.1, read on the forward strand.
CCGATCACTCTGCATGTGGACACGGATCCAAGTGTTGCAAAGCAGCGTTTACGCAATCCGGATTTTAATCCTCGAGTCGTGCTTGTTGCAGAGACATTTCCTAGTTATAAATTGACAGGATACGATTTACTCGATGAAATTCAAAAGAAGTCGAGTAATATGAAAGTAAATTTCGGTCTCTTTCTGGATAAAGATACGCTAGATGAAAGAATCAAAGCTGTAAAAAAAGGGGTCGACTATCTCTACGTCTCTCCGACAAATCCCGATATGATCTTGGAGGCTATTACTGAAGATCTAAGGTTTTACCTGAAAGATGCCAAAGTGTTAGTTCTTGATGACAATTTAGACGATTGCCTTTTTATAAAGACTGCTCTTGAAGATATGGGGATATATGTACGCACACTTGATAAATCCGCTCAAATATATGATGTTTTAGAGGAGTTTTCTCCAAATGTGTTGCTACTCGACATCTACCTCGGCGTACAAGATCATGATGGCTTGACTCTATTAAAGACTTTGCGATCCGATTTCCGATTTCGTGATTTACGAATTGTCATTATCACAGCATATGAAAATTTGACGTTAGAGAATATTGCCCTGACTCACAATGTCAATGACATTTTCTATAAACCCTTAGAGAAAGTGAACTTACAAAAGAAGGTGAGTCGGTTAATTAGGCAAACTCAAAATGCAGAACAAATGCGAAAACAAGACGGCAGTATTGATTTTGACCGATCAAATCCACTTTATGTCGAGTTAAGTGAAGCTTTGATATACAATGAACTTAGTACGAACCTTTGGTTTGTTCTAATCGAAGTGAATCGTCTGCCTGATCTTGCCCTCATGTTTGAAAAGTCCATAATCAACGTGATGTTCTCCTCTTTAAATCATTGTTTGTCGGATATAGAGACAAAGCATTTGAGTTTTTCACAGCTGGGTGAAAACAAATTTTCCTTGTTCTTTAAAAAGCACTCTCTGAAGGGTGTTAAACAGACAATCATTGACACACTCACTCCTTTTAAAAGCAAAATGGATGTGACATTTAACTGCGCCATCGTTCCGGTATCCGCACCCTTTGACTCTTCTCGTGAAATCATAGAATTGGCCGAAAATACCCTTGCCGAAGTGCGAAAGGAAGAATCTGCTAAAGTCCGGCTATTGGTATATGACACCGGAATTGAACATAAGACACAGGATGTGATTTTAATCGATCCGGACGAAGTTGTTTTAAAATCATTAGAGAAAGCGTTTGAGTCTGTTGGAAATATCCGGGTTCATACATACAAAAAAGGATCTCAGGCTTTAGAGGCAATTTTAAACAATCAAGTGGCTGATCCAGCCCTCATCATTTGCGAAAGAAAACTTGAAGACATGGATGGGTTAGAGTTCTTAAAAAAATTAAAAGTAGAGAAAGAGGATTCAATCCCCGTATTTTTCTTAACCTATTACTCAAGTGATAAAGATGTCCATAAAGGCTTAAAAGAAGGAGCGCTTGAATACTATACAAAACCATTTAACATCAATAATCTAATGCTAAAAGCTTTGAGAGTGATAAAATAATCGGATGAACGAGCTTTTTAAATACGTCCTCTACAAATTGCTTTGGTCCGTGATTCAAATTGAGCTTATCCTCATTTTTACTATCACTCTCGGTATCACGCTCGCAAGAATATACTACTACGTAAAATCCAAGTGGGACGACTATATAGAGTCAAGGCTCTCCGATCAAATTCTTGAGCTCTATCTTAAGCAAAAAGAAATATGTGATTTCAATTTAAAGTGGCGATTCAGAGGCTTTAAGTTGATGATTGAAACCCTTGAACGTTTTGAAATGCGTTTTTCAGATGCGCATTGGGATAAAGTTAAACAAGCAGTTGTGGAAAAATACTTAATCAATCGGGCGCATCGCAATGTTCAAAAATTTTTCTGGTTAAAACGGCAATTGGCTGCCAGATGTTTTCTTTTAACGCCGGAAATGGCGGATGAAAAATCAGTTGAGGCACTCTTGCATGACAAAGTGTATTTAGTGCGTATAGTAGCAGCTGCCTGTATCGTTGATAAATTATCAAATAAACAGCTGTTTTATCAAGTTCTCGAAACGATGAGCAATGAAAATGCGCACTCCAGATTCTCTTATCGAGATGCAATTATTCACGCCGGGAGGGAAAAATTTGATTGGATTGTTGAACTTTTAAAGATGGGAACCCCTGATGAATCAATAATTGAAATCTGCCTTGATATTTTAATTGAATGCACATGTAGTAATCTTGAAGTTGCGATAAAATTTGCCAAACATCAGAACCCGAAAATTCGATTGCAAGCGATCAGAATACTTGGCAAAGTCCCGATTGCAAAATCCTATGAACTGCTAATGGAGAGTTTGAGTGATGAATGTGAAAACATTCGCGTTGCGGCCTTGAAGTCGATTGCGTCTTTAAATTATATTGAGGCCGCAGATAATGTCAGCGCTTCACTTGACGATCCGACCTATGTGGTGCGCTTAGAAGCAGCGTTGACCTTAAGAAGTTTTGGTGAGATAGGGATTTATATGTTGTCTGATCTCAAAAAGCGATCTAAGTCAGCATCAGAGGTGTGTCAGTACGCACTGGAACTACCATTATACTCATAAATTACTCTTCAAAAACTGCTCACTTGAGGCTTCTTACTCAAGTCTCTTTTCTCTTGCCGTTTCCCAGTGGTAGTTTTTGTTTCTTTTGAAAAAGAACCCTTGGATACGACAATACATCAAAATATAGTGATAGAACGGATAGAGTAGAGCGGCGCGCAAGTAACGTAAGTAATCGATGAATCGACTATAGGTCTGCATCGCAATCACATCTACAAAAAGGGTGAATACCATCACAAAGACCCCGAATAGCCAGAAGAACAGCAGGATAATAAGTGCAAACTTTACATCAATTTCAAATATTAGTGCCGAGCCAATCATAACTAAATAACTAATCAACTCAATGACAGGGGCTATTTTTTCAAAAACAGACATCGGAAAAACAAAACAACCGATGGATTTATATTTTGGGTTAAACAACATATATAGATAATCAATGGTGACCTCTATTGAGCCTTTATACCAACGTAGACGCTGTTTAATGAGGTTATCTATTTGTTCAGGCACGATTGTCCAGGCAATAGTGTCGGGGATAAAAGCGATTTTATAGTCGATATCTCTCGATAGCAAATAGGCGTGCATCCGCGTGACTAGTTCTTGGTCTTCAACAATTGAACGTGGATCATAACCGCCGATCTCTACTACAACATCTTTAATAAATAGGCCGAACGGACCGGGAATGACAAGAGCGCCCCTTGTCCAGTTAACCCCAACTTTCTCCAGCAAAAAACTTTTCATGTATTCAAGAGCTTGGTAGCCGGGAAGTAATTTCTTAGGGAATCGAATATTAAGAGTACCATTTTCATGAAAGGTAGAGCTATTGAACACGCCCACACTTGAGTTTGCCGCTTTTGTACGTGGATCTTGTAAAAATGGCCTGATCAAGCGATTAAAGGCGATGTCATCAACTATTGTGTCTGCGTCTGTAGCCACAAAGTGGGAAGAGTTGCATGCATTCACACCTGCATTGAGCGCATCTGCTTTACCTCCATTTTCTTTATCAATAACAAGAAGGTCGGGGTATTCTCTGCTTGCGAAGTAGTTTTTTATCGTTTTTGTTTTGAGTTCAAAAGAAGAGGAGATGGGTATGCGCTCCAAAGAAAATCGATCTTTCAGCAGGTCTAAAGTAGCGTCTGTTGAACCATCATTTATGATAATGATTTTTTTAGATCCATAGCTTAGATTTAGAAGCGTTTCAACTGTTCTGATGATTACATTTTCCTCGTTATAGGCGGGGCTGAGAAAGGTAATATCAGGTAGAGAGTTTGACTGTAAAATAGAGTAAATATTTTCGACCGGAATTTTTCGAAATCTTAGAAAGACAAAAAATGCGCCGATAATCATCACAAATGTCGTCAGAATTAAATAGAATATATAGAAATAGGCAAACATTAAAAAAATCTGCCAGCCTTTGATGTCAATGAAGTCGCTCATTAAGTAGAGCTAGTAGAGATTGTCTATTGGATTGGAAAATTCCCATAAGTCTACTTGCATATTAAAAGTATCCCCCGAGAGTTAAAGCTGCAGACCAAATCGTGTATTTCGTTGTATCCCTATAGTAAAAAGCCTCGATAGCAGCTCTCCATTTATTGTTATTATAATCCAGGTTTAAAGACATGGTATTGTACTCTCTGCGTTCAATAAAAAACGGCTGGTTAATGATAAAGGGAGGGGTGACAATCACTTGAGCGAAGCGGGTATTTCTCATTTCCCATCCATGCAAGTATCTGAAAGATGAGTAGAGATACTCTTTCCATGTTTTTTGCAAACTGACTTCAATTTCGTTGATAAAACGATATTTATACGTAAAGTAATCAGGTATCACATCCTTAAAGCCTCCATAGCCAAATAGGTACTTAACGCTTAGGTAATCATGTAGAGTCGATGGGGTCACTTGTAACCATGCAGATCCTCCGTAGGATGCATTTTTAACATAGTCGTTGTAAACGGAGCCCATCGCTTCGAAACCTGTTGTGAAGTCTTTATTCATCTCCCGCGCGTATCTCCCGACAACAAAATAGCGGCCGATGATTTCACTTCTGTTTGTTATAAAGTTACGCGCCACTAAATTAGTCTCGGTATCGAACCCAAATAGAGCTGTTTCATTCGGGGTATTGTAGATCAAATTGAAGGTGGGCTCGAATAAGGTCTTGGTCTCTCCTCTAAACGTGGTCAATTTCGTTGGACTGTAATTTGAAAATCCAAGTTTTGTCACGATTTGATAAAAGTCATTTAAAACTACTCTCATTCCTGCGTGGATGCGCACGATATTCAAAGAGAACAGATCCTCTCTCTCATCGATTTCCTTTAGTACGTAGTACTCATCTGAAGCATCGAAAATGAAGGTGTAGCAATCGTTTATTGGACAGATGGCGTCGACTTCGGTGCCGTACACTTGGTAGCGAATAATGAACTCTTCCAATAAATCATCCCATTCGTTCTCCTCGTAATAGCCACCGGTTACCTCTAAATATGGACGTGTCTCACGGTAGGATCTTTCAAAGCTATTGAAAAGCCACTCTTGATCGGGATTTTCTGTCATGAGTTCATGGCTAATTGCCGTTGCTTGAAATTGGTATCCGGAAAACAGTTTTAACTCAGCTAAAAATGCCTTCGGAGTGATCGCCTCCGACCGCTCTTTAGCCAAGTGAATGGCGCGCATGTAGTACTCTCTCGCTCGGCACAGCTTTCCACTGAGCATATTTAGGCGGCCAAGTCCTGCCCAAGCGTCAACATTGCTTGGGTTTTTTTCCAAAACGTATAGAAATATGCAGTAGGCGGTTGATAATTCTTGTTTGTCGATTTGAATCATTCCGATTAGGTTCCAGAGATAGAGAGCGTCCGGATCTATGTCCAATCCTTTTAAGAGGATACAGATTGCATTATCATACTTTTGCATGTCACGGTAAAGTTGCCCAAGTATGGAGTAATAACCGGTATTTTCAGGACGCAGGGAAATGAGTTCTAAGTAGATCTTGGCAGCTTCATCTTCGCGTCCGACTTTTTGTAGATTTATAGCCAAATCGAGCATCGGGCCGTACTTGGCGTTATAGAAGCCGTCCTCTGCCCACTTGGAATTAGGGATGATTTCTAAAATCCTCGCATACATCGCCTCGGATTCTTCATATGCTTTATTTTGGAGTAGTAAATCCGCATAGAATGAAAGCGTTCGGATGTTTACCGGATCTACTTCTAGCGCCTCGTCGTAATAATAGGAGGCTCGCTCTATATTTTTATGTAACTCCTGCAGTCTTCCAAGACCGGTGAGCGCATCCGCATTTTTCGGATTTCCTTCCAAAACGTGTGCGAAAATATTTTCGGCGTTCAAAAAATTTTCAATGTTTAGATAGACAAAACCAAGCTGCAATTGAATATTCACATTATCCGGTTCGATTTCTAGTGCCGATTGATACACCCCCAAAGCACTTTCGTACTGTTCTTGTTCTGTATAAAGCTGCCCAAGTAGGAAGTAATACCGGATATTTTCCGGATGCAAATCTATAAGATTCAAATAGATGTTTTTAGCTTCCTGCACTTGCCCTTTATCTATTAGCTCTTGCGCAAGATCGAGCATCGGGCTGTATTCGGCTTCATAAAAGCCTCTTTCGGCCCATTCGGCGTTCGGTGTGAGATCTAATACTCTTCCATATATCGATTTCGCCTCGTCATACGATCCTTTCTCTTGAAGCAAGCTGGCATAAAGTGCAAGCGCCCGAATATTCTTTGGGTCTATATCCAAGGCTTTTTTGTAATAATATTCGGCTTTGTCTCTATTTTCAGTAAGCTCCTCGACTCTCCCAAGCCCGGCTAATGCGTTTACATTTTTTGGATCGCTTTCCAAAATTCCGTTGAAGATCCCTTTAGCTCTCACATTATTTTCCGTAGAGAGGTAGAGAAATCCGATCCCTGCTTGAATGTCGAGGTTGTCAGGCTCAATTTCTAAAGCCGATTGATACACTCCCAAAGCCTTCTCGTACTCTTTTTCTTCAACATAAAGCTGCGCAAGTCCTTCGTACAGATACGTTTTATCAGGATGTTTTTTTAAGAGAATTTCATATTTTGCAATTGCCAGGTCCGTTTTTCCTGCATCAACCAAAGCCTTTATTTCTTCCAGATTAGGGCCGATTTTTGCACTTTCATAATTTGATTTGATCCACGGACTTTCTTTAAGACGTTCATCGTCGATACTTTGCAGTTCTTTATATAGCACCTCAGCTTCTGCAAAACGTTTTTGCTCTAAAAGAAGCGTTCCGTAATTGCTCTTGGCTTGCACGTAACTCGGGTCAATTGCAAGCGCTTGCTTGTAATACTTCTCGGCAAGCTCAAAGTTTTCTTGGTTCTGCTCAATGAGGGCAAGTCCGTCATATGCGCGGAAATCAAGCGGCGCTAGTTTTAAGGCCTCTTGAAATTGTTTTTGCGCTTTTTTAAATGCATTTTTCGTTAGATACAGATGACCCAATCGTATGCGAAAATGCCCGCGCGAGGGAAATCGTTTGGATGCGCGCTCTAAAAGCTCTATCTCATCCTCGACCCTTCCTTGAGAAGTGTATAGATCCCCTAGGTAGTTATACGCAAAATTAAAGTCGGGATAAACAGTCAATAATTTTTGGTATATTGAGATTGCTTCCTCCTCCTTTCCTTCTTCGGTTAGACGAGTAGCGTGGATGATAATTTCAGAGGGGAAATTATAAAAATAATTGAGTTCAAAATGAGTTGAGACAGTCCTTTCATACAACTGCTTTGCCGGCTCTATTTCCCCTTTTTTAATTAACAGATTCAGCTGGTCGATCTCTTCTGCAAATTCAAGTAAGAGTAATCTATCATCAATCCAGGTGACATCAGGGTAGAGTCCTTTAAGTTTTTCATATATTTCCTTTGCTTCATCATAGTTTTTTTGATCAAAATAGAACAAACCCAAGAAGTTTAAGGCATCTATATTATTCGGGTCATGCTGCAGCGCCTTTTCAAAATATTCAACAGCCTTATGATCTTCATCTGTTTTGCTTTCCAGTTCTCCAAGAAGAGCTAAAATTTTCGGATTATTGGGATCTTTGCCAAGCGCTTTTGTTAATAAGACCTTACTCTCCTCTAAACGACCGACAGAGAAATAGGAAAACCCAAGCTTCTCTTCAATTTCACCACTGTTTGGTTCATACTGCAACGCAAGGCGAAAGTAGGGGATGGCCTCTTCATGCCGGTTCAGAAAATAATACGTCTCTGCGATCGCTTTAGGTAGCTTGGGATCTTGAGGATTTGCTGCAAGCGCTTGTTCATATCTCTCTACAATTTTTAAAATCTGCTCTTCTCTTTGGGGGTCTATATTCGCATGGAGAGAAAAAGCTGTAATGATCGTGATAAGGCTCTTTTCTAGGTAGTTCATAGACTCGAAGGTAACGTTCGTATTTCAATCATTGATACCCTTTTTTTGAATAATTTTTAAGCTATTTTATAAAAGATTTGATTCATTGAAACAAATTGAGAGTAAAGGATATAAATAGGGAACCATGTATTATTTTTTTTACTTTTGTATTCTTGCTTTTGCTTTTAATCTTCCAGGGGAAGAGAAGGGCTTTGAGCGCCCGCTCATCAGTATTACATTTGATGATGAGTGGGTCTCTATATATAAGAACGGTCTTCCGATTTTAAATGCGTATGGATATCCCGCCACATTTTATATTCACACTTTTGCTATCGGCCGTCCTTCGTATATGACAGAGGAAATGATCCGGGATTTGCATCAATCAGGTTTTGAGATCGGATCGGCCACTGTCACTCACCCGTATTTATCAACGCTTCCTTTGGATGTTGTCGAAAAAGAGCTGGTTGAATCAAAAAATAGGCTAAGAGAGCTTATAGGCGTAGATCCTCGGAATTTTGCTGTGACATTTGGAGATTTCTCTCAAGAAGTGATTGCTCTTATCAAAAAATATTACAGATCCAATCGAACAACCATCCCCGGCTTTAACATACCGGGAAATTTTAACCCTTATCTGATCCTTGCAGAAGAAATAGACAACAGCACGTCGATGGAGTTGCTCGAAATGAAAATGGATTGGGCGCAAAAAAATCATGCGTGGCTTGTCCTACTTTATCATCGAGTGGATACAGAGGAGTCTACCACCAGTATCTCTCCCGATTTATTTAACGAGCAGATGGGAATGATCAGAAAAAGAGACATGACTGTGTTGACTGTAGATAAGGCGCTAGATGAAATTATGGGCCAGCTTTAGACGGTATTCTTTTTTTGAGGTGCATCGGGTAGCTTGGGAAACTGAAAGTAAAAAGAGATTTTTTTAACAAATTCCGGTAAGGAGTTTAGCCAGTTTTGATCGATACTGCCGACCGTTTCTATATTGATTATCTCATGCTCTAGTTGACTGCAAATCGTGCTAATATCCGGGTATCCATAGGAACCGGCACTTCCGGCGAGTTGATGAACAGATGTTTTTAACTTTGCTAATGCCTCTTGATTTGGATCGCTTTTGAGACCATTGACAAGCGCGCTTAGCTCTTGAATTTTGTCGTAGATTGATTTGTTATACTTCTTTCTCAGTTTTTCAAACAGATCGTGTTCAGACGGTCTTGAGGAAAAGTGGCTTTTATTCAGCATATATGTCAGAAGGTATTTCAAATGATGGGATGCGATCGATTTTTCTATAATATAGTCGACACTCTCGACTTCTTTAAAATGATGATATGTCTTTTTATCTAATTGAGTATCAACTATGAGGGCGATTGGAGCTTCGCGTTTATTCTCAATTTTATGAATGCAATCGATTGCAGAGCGATCTGCACTATAATTGATAAGATAGCCGTCATACTTTGTGGATATTTCCGTGTCGGCAGTACAACTATCGAGAGCGAGATGAAGGGAGTGTGCGACATTTAGAGCTAATTGACAGAATGCGGCATCAAGGTCTATGCAAAGGATTCGTAAATCGGATAAAGAGGGTTTTTTTGACATTTCGACCACATGAAGAAAATTTTACTTTAGGTTCTACCGGGTTTAAGGATCAAGAGAAACTCGAATATTTGGAAATTTTGGTTCCCATTGATATTCATCTTGGTCAATTGACCAGAAGATTACACCTGCTAACCCTCTTTTTTTAGCTTCATTGACTTTTTGTTTAGTTGTAGAGGGAGTGTCAAAACTGATCCACTGGCCTTTTTCAGTACTATAAGCGTAGGCAGTCTCTGTCTCCGGATCAAAATTTAAAGAGAATTTTTTTGAAAAGATCAGATCTGCAATTTCAAAATAGCTAAGTAAAGCGGGATTTCCGGCGCGCATAAAGGGACTACCGGGCCCCTTTATTTGAGAGAAATTTGAGATACCATCATAAACCCAACCATAAACCGGTATCCCAAGAAGAATTTTGTCTGCCGGAACCCCGTAACTCAAATAATTATCCAAGGTATGGGTAATAAATAACGAGTACCATGATCATCCAGAGACTTATTATCAATGGCTTGCAAAATGCGCAAAGT